>NZ_JBVVPO010000033.1:0-95592 GCF_055811795.1 Bradyrhizobium sp. MI1.7 | reverse complement strand
TGACAATCCGGCTTCCAGCGCAGCATCCTCGCTGCTTAGCCCCGCGGCAATCGCCAGCCAAAATCTATTCTGTTCATTGCGTCCTGCAACAGACGGCCGTCCTGGCGATGGCAATGGGGCTCGTCCTGATTGCGCCGATCGGCGCCTTACAATGTTCATCGCAACCTCAAACCTCCGAGTGTTGCGACGACCGATTGAATCCGCCCAGTACACCAGCGAGCAGTTCCAGCGCCTGATGGCCGACCACGGCATCGTTTGCAGCATGAGCCGCTCCGGCAACGTCTGGGACAACGCGGCGATGGAGAGCTTCTTCTCCTCGCTCAAGACCGAGCGTACGGCCAACAAGATTTATCGAACCAGAGATGAGGCACGCGCCGATGTGTTCGACTACATCGAACGATTTTACAACACGACCCGCAGGCACTCGACCATCGGCTATCTCAGCCCGGTTGAGTTCGAGCGCAAGCTGGGGGATTAGCTTAACCGGGTGTCCATCAAACCGGCAGCAACTCACTTGGTGCGTGTCGTTCGCTTGGATTGCACTACTCGCGTTTGTTGCCTACGCGATCACTAACCTTCTCTGGTAAGGCATCAAGCTAAGCAGGCAATCGGAACGAGCGCGAGCTACGACTGGTCGTGGGTGTGGAAAAGCAAGTCCGGCCGCCGGTTCACGCTGGCGGGCGGAATTTCAATAGTGACGTGATTTTAGATCAGCTCTAAACTCGTTCCTGCTTCGGAGCGAGGCGGTGTTTTGGAGCGGGATCATGCGAGAGTTTCGCGCATATGTAATCGATGGCGAGGGGCATATAGCGCTTCGAATTGACCTTGAGGTGCAGGACGAGGCGGAGGCTCGGGAGCGAGCCAAATTGCTTGTAGACGGGCGCGCGGTTGAGCTTTGGGAAGGCGCAACCAGGCTCGATAGATTTGAGCCGATCAGCAGGCACTAAGGCCGCCTCAGGGGCACGAGAAACCCGTAACGGGCAACCGTGGCGGTTTTTTTGTGTTCGAGGCGACCGAGTAGCGGGCGCGGTCGATTTAACGCATGGACGGGCCGCGCTGCGAATCCTGGCGCGGGCCTGCTTCATTCAAACCGGCGCGACATGGCCGGATGCGCGCGATTCTTAATCTTGATCCAGTCGCATGTGTGCGGTCGATAGCGCCGTTCCCGATGCTTGGAACGAGCCCCTCGAGGCCCATCTCGCAAGCGGCCGCGAACAGATCCGGACCGATCGCGCCTGGCTCGAATGGTGCGACGAAGATTCCTTCCGGCCGGCCGCGCAGCAGCTTGCCGAGCTCGACCTTGCGCTCGAATAGCGGCATCTGGCGCAGACCGTCGCCGGCGAGCCCGACCAGGTCGAAGGCGTAGAGCTGGGCCTCGGCATTGTGCTTGCCCGAATGCAGCGCGTCGAAATCGGAGATCCCGCGCGCGTCGAGCACCACGATCTCGCCGTCGATTGCAAGCCGCGCCGGGCGCAGCTGGCGGGCGGTCTGGACGATGAACGGGAAGCGCCAGGTCCAGTCGAGGCCGGCCTTGGACTCGAGCCTGACTCGGTCGCCGTCGCGAACCAGGCGCGCGCGGTAACCGTCATATTTGATTTCGTGGATCCAGTCGGGGCCGGCCGGCACGGCCTTAGCGGCCTTTGGAACGCAAAACTCAAAGGCGTGGGGCATGCCGCGTATAGGTGCTGCGGCGGGCAGTTGCCAGTAGTTCCCTAGTCCTGGTCGGCCTCGAGCTCGGCGACCAGGCGGCGCGCTTTCGCCTGCCTTAGGCAACAGGATCTCGACGGCGCGGGCTATCTGGCGGCTCGCGCTGGCGCAGCCATTTGCGCACGGTCTGCGGGATCCCATTGAAACTTTTAGTCCCAGCCGAGATTGAGCTACCGGCCAAAACGAAAACCTAACTCAGGTTTGAAAAAAACCTGCCCTACAAATTCAGGTGGAAGCCGCCACTCGAAGCGCTAATGACCCGGGCCCGCCGGTTCAACCTGGCGGACCATACTTTCAGCTAAGCAGCTATAGAGCGAAAACAGCGCATCGCGCTTTTGAATGCGAGCCCCAGAAAGAATTGTTCCGCAAGGTCCATTTCCATGGCTTGTTCCTCCGGCTGCCCGCTCCGCTTTCCAGCTGAACTAAAGTTCTTCCGAGGGCGCGAGATTCCAACATTTGTGAACAGCAACCGTAGTGCCTTGGCTAAAATTAGGAATGCAAACCAAACGATTAGGACCTTATGCACGAGGCCAGTCATGACGCAACGTCGTCGCAGGTTTAAACAGACCACCACCCTCGAAGAACGTCTCGGCCAAGAAGCCCAGCGATTGAGAGAGGAAGCCAAGAGACTTCCGCACGGCCCTGAGCGCGAAATCCTCCTCCGCAAAGCCAGACAAGCCGAGACCGGCTCTCACACAGCGATTGGCTGAGATCGCCCGGGGTACAGCCGCCGGAATAGGAACAGGTGAACATCTGTTCTATTGCTCTCCCTCGAATGAGGGCGGCTTATGACCCGGTACTACTTCGACATCCGGGACGACACCGGTTTGTACCCGGACGAGGAAGGTCTGGAATTCGACACTCAGCAAGAGGCCGAAGTCGAGGCAGCCAGGTCGCTTGCGAACTTGGCAAAGGACTTTGCCACTATACGGCAGGACGTTTCAGTCGAAGTGAGGACAGAAGTCGAGCGGGTATTTCAAGCCGCGTTCATTTTCGACAGAACTAGGACGAAGCAGTAAGGGACGCTTCAGTTGGCCGTTTATTACGGCTGCTGCCTTCCTATTTGCGAGTCAGCAGATCTTCACCGGGCGGCATCAGCTTCACGTACGGAGAGCCCTGCTCACGCGGAGCAGCTGCGCGAAGCGTTTGCCCGAACAGTGACAGATGTGGAGACCATCACGAGAGAGGACCACATCGCGCTGCCCGGTAAGGCTAACAAGTAGATTACATTGCAAGAAGGCGATCGCTAGGTTGAGGCTACCTGTGGTCGCGGAGGCGCCATGTCTCGCGTAAACGCCCCTTTCGCGGCAAGGGGCCGCCGGCATCGCAAGCCCGCCCGTGACCGGCCTAGTAAGCAGGCCGCACTACTCGGAGCCGGGACAATCTCGGAGAAAACCTGTGGGCAAGCGCGAGCACTGCGACTTCGTCGGTTTCGAGCGCGATCTTTTGGGCAAGCATCACATCGCCAGCCGCCAGAGCACATTGGGGAACGAAACACCAGCCGATCGCGGGCTGCCCAGATGCGTCGACCTCTACAACATTGCTCACGGTTCCATAGTGAATTCGATATCGTCGGCCCGTGTGAGAACCGGTGACTTCGAAATAGTTTTTGGCATCGAATTGCGCGCGCTGCTCGGGAGATAACCATCAAGCAGAAGACGCCGCGCACGCGCTTCCGGGCCATTTTGCTCGATGAAGGTCAAATAGAGCGAACGCAGAGCACGCAAACGTGTACTATCAACGCCTTCGTCTGAACAAAAACATTTTGCCGCGCCCGCGAACAGTCTAGCCGCCGACCAGGCGGGGGTAGAACAGCGTCTCATCCGCAGCCGGATTAAACTTCCGTACAATCTTGAGATCGCCGGCCGCCGTCCAAGTGGCAGCCGTAAATCCTTGGTCGGTCAATTTTTTGAACCGCCGTTCAGCCTCGGCGAGCCCCTTAGGGTCGTCTTGTTCAAAAAAGTGCCTGTTGTCGCCTGTGCGGTCCATTACGATCTGGGCAGCCATGGAAGAGAACTCCGCAATGCCTAGCCTTTTGATGAGGAAAGAAACCTTGCGGCGCTGAAAAGTGTTCCTAAAATTCGGCGTGACTTTCAGTTGGCAGTTCGTCTGGCGACACTGACTGAGATCGACCAAAAAGCGACCGTGTTTCAAGACGTCGCGTACCAACCGTCAGGAAACGGAATGAGCGGCCAGTGCGCGTCTTCGGCGTTGGCGTTCGCGGCGGCGGGTTTGCTCGCAGCTGTTGTATCGGAGACGGACTTCTCCACCTCGGCGGCACTCGCCTCGGTGCGCGCGGCGCACCTGAAATCGATTTGCATGAACAAAGCTCCCACCCGGAAGCCCGATTGACTTGTCAGCATTGTCAAAAACGATCGATCAAAATCTAAGGACACGACAAGATATAAGGTCTCCCGCGCAAGCGATAGGAGCTCGGCCCTGACCCAGTTGCTTTCCGCGTCCCGCAGCACCATCCGGCCTTCCTGCAAGGCGCCGGGTTGCGCGACGCTGCCGGGCGGAAGCCGCCGCCTACCGCGCGCAGGCCGACGCGCTGGATATCGAGGCACAAGCGAAGCGCCGCCTAGCTCGACGAATACGACGCTGCGCAGGTACGCGGTGACGTAGCCAAGCAAGGAAATCCTAAACACAAAGGGGAAGGTTTGCCGGCCACCACTAAAGAAATCGGGATTGCGCCGAAGGAAATCCATGAAGCCCGCCAAATCCGGGATGCGGAGAAACGCGATCCGGGCGTCGTTCGGCGGATCGTCGAGATCGCCGTGAAGGTATGGGGAGCCAAGAGGGGCCGATGAAAGATGGTCGCAGGATCACCGCCGTTTAAGGTCGCGCTACTTCCAAGTGACTCCCAAGTTCGCTGGTTGATGCGGCTTCGATATTTGCGTCTCGCCGTGGACACCGTATTCGCGATCGAAAAACGCGCGGACAGCGCGCGTATATCGACCGCCCATGAGGCCGTCGATTTTGGGGAAGCCGCGGCCTTCCAGCAGAGTGACCACGGCGCGAAAATGAGTGTACTGTCCATGTCCTAAGACGGCCTCGCTCAAGGATCGTTTCGTCGGCGAACAATGGACGTCGCTTGTCTCCCTTGCCGAGCGGCTCGGCGTCTTTGCGTCCGCCAGCTTCACTAACAAACATCCACATTGTGAATGCACCGCTTAGGCAGATCACACGCCCAGGATGTCAATCCAGCAAAGAAACGCTCGGTCCGACTTGGCCGGAGCGGCCACAGTTGCCGCCGGTCTTGCCGCGATCACGTGGGGGCTTGGCGCTATTCCGGCGTCGGGATTTTCTGACAAAACCGTACTCGGCGCGCTCAGCGAGTGATCAGACCGAGCGATAGACGCGTCGTCAGGTGAGCAGCGAGGTTTCGGAGGTTTTTGAGGTGAAGTATCAATTACTCCTAGGAATTGTCACGTATACACGGGTGTAAAGCCTGCTCTAATGAGGTTCCGCGTAAGGGTTGTAGAAAATCTCCAAAAACCACGAAACCACAGATCGCTAATGCCAGAGATTTCAAAGGAAGCGCTTCGCGATCTCGTTGACGAGGCCTTAGACGAAGGGGCGGCCCCTAATCAGCGCGGCGTGCGGGTTGTCTCCAAGGTGATGAAGAAAGTCGGTCACGGTGAGTACGTGCTCTTCGGCGAAGGTGCTCACCCAATGGTCGCGAATATCCTCTCAATCCACACATCGCTATATCGGCCGAAGGACCTGGCTATCGGCGGCGTGCATGGCGGCATCTTCATGTTCCGCGACGTATTTGCTCGGACTTCCATTCCGTTGGGCTTCGGAAAAATCTCTCTCGACCCGTTCACCCTGACTGATCTGACCAAGAATCAACTTGGTTGGCTCGCGATGAGGCCACGAGATATAAAGTGTTTCCTCGATCAGTTTACTGACATCATGGATTTTTCGGGCGGGTCGGAAATTTTGGCCACTACAAGCTTCCGTCTAAGGCGGCACTTAAGTGGTTTTGGTTGGCTGCATTCCAGCTCCAGGCTGTAGCAGCGGCCCTAAGTGCTGCGTAGAAGAGTGGGCCGGCTCACAAGCTATTTCGTTGCCTCCGCAGCCTCGTGGAACTTGGCTTCCAAGAATTGCAAGTCGTGTTCTGTCAGCTTGCGAATGTTGATTTGAAATAGGTTGCGGTAGGGCCTTCTTGACCATCGAGTGCGGGCGCCCGTCGCGAACTATCTGCCGCATCCAGTAAGACCATGGGGACGGCTGGCATTTCTCGGGCGATGGAGTATCTTCCTCCAGGCTGGGCAGAGGCCGCGCGTGTGGCGCGCGAAGAGCTTGATCAGCCGAATTCAAGCCGAAACCCAAGCCCGTCGCCGGAGTCTGACGGATGGTGCGGCAGTCGCTGAACGTCGCATACTCGGATGGTAGTTCCCAGGTGTTGTGGGAGGACGGCGAGCGCGTGTTCAGGCGAGGCTGGCGACTGGACGACAATGGCAACCGGCTCGCCGTGCTGCTTGTTGCGCCTGCCGCCGACCGCCCGTCCCGGACGAGACTCGATCGCCTCACGCACGAATACGAGCTGAAAGATGAACTCGACGGGGCATGGGCTCGTGATAACCCGCAACCGGCGCTTCTGAGGTTGGTCAGCCGCCAGGCTGCGTTCGGTGCGTGGGCATTGCCTGCGCGTTACTACTGACGCCGTCTCATCCTCCCCCAAGCCTTCTTCGACTGCGAGCGCTACGTGTCGGAGCTGAAGCGGCAAAGGCTCAGGTTGTCAGCCAAGGTGATTGCGTAGCCCTCGATCGAATCAAGATGCACGCGGGCTAGGAACCGGGGCCCTGCCGGGTGGTTGTAAGGCGCCGTATGCCGAAAGGAGTCCCGGATGGAAAGCACCCTCATCGCAGAATTCGACACGCGCCGCGCGGCAGAGCTTGCCGTTGAGCACGTCGTGCAGGAATGCGGCATTCCCAGGGATGACGTGGTCGTGCGGCCGACGGGTGCCGCCAACACGGCCGGCGTGCGTCCGGCCGGCGCCGACGCGAAGGTCGCGCCGGAGCCGGAGCCGGGCCAGAAGCTCGACGGTCCGATCGAGGTGTCGGTCGATTTTCACGGTGGCGACTCGAAGCGCGTCGCGGACGCGTTGAAAGGCGTCGGCGCCAAGTCTGTCCAGACGAAGTGAGGCACGCATGTCCGACTACCCAAAGCCCCCTTTTCCCAGCCAGCGCCAGCCTGTGCCCGGCTCGACGGCGAAGATGGATCCACGTCCCGATCACGGCGAGACCAGCTACAAGGGCTCGGGGCGGCTTCAAGGCAGACGCGCTATCATAACCGGCGGCGACAGCGGCATCGGGCGCGCGGTCGCCATCGCATTTGCCCGGGAGGGTGCGGACGTTTTGATTGCGTACCTCAGCGAGACCGACGACGCGATGGAAGTCGCCGCCCTCGTCGAGAAGGAGGGACGTAAGGCCGTTCTGGTCGAGGGCGACCTACGCTCGGCGGACCATTGCCGCGCCGTGGCCGATCGCGCCGTTCGGGAGCTTGGCGGCATCGACATCCTTGTCAACAACGCCGCGCATCAGGCCACCTTCGCTGATATCGGCGACATCAGCGACGAGGAGTGGCGTCTCACCTTCGACGTGAACATCCATGCGATGTTCTTCCTCACCAAGACGGCTGTCCCGCATATGCAGCCCGGTAGCGCCATCATCAACACGGCGTCTGTCAACTCCGACATGCCCAACCCCATCCTGCTTGCCTATGCCACGACGAAAGGCGCCATTCAGAACTTCACCGGCGGGCTTGCGCAGATGCTGGCGGAGAAAGGCATCCGGGTGAATGCGGTGGCGCCCGGGCCGATATGGACGCCGCTCATTCCGTCGACAATGCCAGAGGAGGCGGTGAAGAACTTCGGCAAGCAGGTGCCGCTCAAGCGGGCCGGCCAGCCGGCGGAGCTCGCCACGGCCTATGTAATGCTCGCGGACCCGCTTTCGAGCTACACGTCGGGCACGACAGTCGCCGTCACCGGGGGCAAGCCGTTCATCTGAATGAGCGGCATCAGACGATGCAGCTGAGTCCGCAGCGTCGTGGTCAGGCCGCGGCTTTTAGGGTTCGCAGCCGCTTGTGCAGGAATGCGAGGACCATGATTTCGTCTGACGTCAGCTTGGCGTACTGCAGCCTGAAATTCTGCGCGATCTTCGTATCGAGCATCTCTACCAGATCGCCGGACATGTAGGCGCTCAGTATTTCCGGATGAACGTAGCTCTTCCGGCAAATCGCCGGTGTGTTGCCGAGCTGCTTTGCCACCTTCTCGATGGCGGCAATGATGTTCCGTTTCGCCTCCGCCTGAGTGTCGTACTTCTTGAATTCCGAGAGCGCGAGCGCTGCCAGCACCGTGCCGGCCCAGGTCCGGAAGTCCTTGGCGCTGAAGTCTTGTCCGGTGATGTCCTTGATGTAGCCGTTGACGTCGCCGGAATCGATCGTTCGGGACGACCTGTCGTCGTCAAGATATTTGAAGAGTTCGTGCCCGGGGATCTCTGCGCAGCACTTCACGATGGCCGCGATGCGCTTGTCCTCGACCTGCAGCTTCCACTGCCTTTTGGACTTGCCGGTGAAATCGAAGCGAAGCACCCCGCGCCCAATATCGACGTGTTTGCGTCGCATCGTCGTGAGTCCGTACGACTTGTTTTTCGCGGCGTATTCCACGTTGCCGACGCGAATAAGCGTCCTCTCCAGCAAACTTACGATTGTCGCGAGCACCTTCTCGCGGGGCAGACCCTCCAGCTTCAAATCCGCATTAACGCGGGCACGCAGGGCGGGCAGGGCCGCGGCGAACTCCATGATATGCTCGTATTTGGTCTGCTCGCGAAATTCCCGCCATTTCGGATGGTAGCGGTACTGCTTGCGTCCACGCGCATCGAGACCGGTCGCTTGGATGTGACCGTTCGGCGCGGGATAGATCCAGACGAATTCGTAGGCCGGGGGTATCCCGATCGACTTGATGCGGCGGACGACGGCAGGATCGGTGATCCGTTTTCCTTCCTTGTCGTAATAGGTAAAGGAAGTGCCTGACCGCTTTCGGCGGTAGCCGGGCACTGCATCGCTGACGTATCGCAAGCCTTCTTCCGCAATGGCGGCGGCGACCTCCGCGGTGCGGTCCTGGATGTCCTCATCCTTGTTGCTCTGCCTGAACATCATCGGTCCCAAGCGCCGCCTCGCCGAAATGCGCGGCATCACGAGAATAAGGAGCAAATCACAGGATTGGTTCCCTCGGCCGCAGCGCGCCAATGGTGGACTCACGATGGTCGCGCTCGCGGCCCTCGAGCTGACTGCCGGGCTGCTGGTGCCCTCTTCCGAGAGGCTGAATCGCGCAAGATCCTTCGCGAGGAACCATGTCGATTCGCCGCGGTTCTGCCCGCTGGCAACGGAGAGCATGATGGCAACAGTCGAGAATGAGAAACGGTCGCCTGATGATGCGCGGCGCTCCCGCAGTCCCTTGGCCTGGATGATTGGCGTGGCGTTTCTGGTCGTGCTGCTCGGCGTGCTGTTTCTTTACAAAGGTGGGGACAGCAAGACGGCCCCCGGCCCGAACACCCCCAACGTCGTCAATAACCCCGGCGGATCCAAATAGTCCGCATGGAGTGATGGCGCGATAAACCTAAAGCCGTCGGCCTCAAATCGGTCCGACCAGGCCCTCAGGCCTCGTTAGGAACGAACCTGAGGGCTTCGCTTTGGAAGCATGAAATCAGCCTCACCAGGAAGGACGAGCAGGATGAAATACTTGGCAGTGATCATCAGCGTGCTGTTCGGGAGCTCCCCGTTTGCACTCGCGCAGAGCAACAGCTCATCCGACGCGAACCGCACCTTGGCAAACTCCTCCAGCACCCAAGGCACGACCGGGACCAATGTGGGTGGCACCATTCAGACCAACCAAGGCAATAGCTTTGGCAACAGCGCCACAGGTGGCCAGGTTGGCGGAACAAGCCGGACGGGGCAGCCGTCCACCTCTCAGAAGGAAAGGTGAGGACGCGCCCGTTAGCGCGTCAGATCATGCCCACCAAGCGCGTGCATTGCGGAACTAAAACGCAAACCACGCCAATACCGCAATGATCGGAATGACCGCGACGCCGAAAATAATTAGAGGTGAAGGCTCGTTGCCGGTGCGATCGTCTCTCATGCAACCTTCCTCACAGCAGACCCCCAGTATTGCTGGATGCCGGCCTCGCTGATGTCCAACACGCTGTTCCACGCGCGGTATCAACGGCTCAAACCCTTCTTCGTTTCAGCGGAGTTTGCCGACGATTGGACCTCTGTTTCGAGCCTAGCGTTAACGACGAGGGAAACACCCGAGAGGCGTACCAAGAGAAGCATGGAGACCATTGAACAATTTCTGGAGAGGAAGTACCGCGAAATCCAGTTGACCAGCGATGGTCTGAGTGCTCCTCAACAGGTGTCCCGTCCGCGCGCGGTTGACGAGGTCATCGCGACGAAATTTCAGCTGACTGCTGCTCTGCGTGCGGAGCATGAACTCCAGGATTGGAACGCTACAGAGACGGCCTGGTCGACCGCGGCGCGCCCTGCCAGCGGGCAATTCCTATTCCAATACGACTACCAACGGGCGGATCTCTGCGTCAGCGGACCACCGGTCTACGAAGTCGGCTGTGCGAGCGAGACGGTTTACTCGGCCTCTGGCATGGGGGCGATCTCCGCGCTGCTGCTGGCCTCCGGGTTGATCTTTCCCAAAGCAGACATCCTGGTTCTGCCGGGCTCCTACGGGGAGACGCTCGAACTCGTCGAGCGCTTGCTCGCGCGCTATCGACTGGTCCGCTTGGCCTTGCCGCTGTCCGGGACGTTAGACCGAGGCGACGCACCTACAATTCTTCTCCTGGATTCATGCGTCCGCGCCGCCGCCTTTGACGCGGTGTTGCGCTGCGACGGTTCTGAGCTCGATCTGCTGGTGTTCGACACGACGTGCTTCGCCAGCAGCTCAGGCCGTATTCGGCGCGTCTTGCGTTGGGCGCGGCGGTGCCGAGTTCCCGTTGTCATGGTCCGCAGCCACAACAAGTTGGACACGCTCGGCGCCGAATACGGCAGGCTCGGCTCTTCGGTTTTCGTCAATTGGACCGCCGCCGATTCATCCCGCTCGATGATCGAGCGTTTGGCTGGGGAAACCCGCAACGCGGTCCGGCTTCTCGGGAGCGCGGCGCTCCCGGCGCATTTTCCGCCCTATGTGGGCAGCAAGGAGTATAGGGATCTGACGAGGGCGCGCATTGCAGCTATTCTGCGCAACGGCCGTCTTGCGGCCCGCATTCTCGCGCGCGAGCTCCCCGCGCGCTCGGCTGAGTTGCACTTCGTCCACGGTCTTTATGTCACGCTCTATTCCAGCCGGCCTCTCGATGAGCTGGGCGCGCGGCAGGCCGCCGAGGCGATGAGCGGTCATTTGCGCAACCGATACCCAATCCGTCACGCCGGCAGTTTTGGCTTTGACTTCGCTGCGACCGAGTGGTTTCGCGACGCCACTCAGGATCGATTCATCGTTCGGGTCGCAGTGCCCGATTTGCCGACACAATTGTGGACTGATCTTGTGAGGGCGATCGCCGTTTGGTGGAATGAAAACCATTGCTGACGAGCGTCCGTCAGGAACATGGGCGGCCCCGACCGGCTTGATCTGCCTGCTCGCGCGCTTTCGGACAGAAACCACAAACTCCCTTGGAGGTTTTTCATGTTCGTCTGGTACTCGATGTTGACGTTGGTGGTTGATGCCATGGAAGTCATCGACAAGGGTCTGCGGGCCGCTGCCCGCACCGGTGCAGCCGACGAGAAGTTCTTGATGGTTACGGAAGCGCGCGGTTCTGCACCGGCAAGCCGCGCCGTTTTCATTCGGGGCGACGACGGGCAGATCCTCGACTGTTACAGAAAAATCGTTGCCAGAAATCTGGAGCGCTCGGCGGAATAATCGCTCCCACAGGCGCCGCGCGCGGCGCCTGTGGGAGACTTGCTCCTGACGATAGAACCGATGGCCGACAAGACTGATTGACTTGACATGCGTTACAGACGCATGAGCCCTTGAGTCCCTGGCCCCCGAGCGGCTCCAGCCCAGGTGGTTTGTCCCGGCCTGGGGCCGTTCGTTCTCGTTCGGCCAGCATTGCGGGCAAGAGTATCTGCAAAGCAAAGCATCTGAAAAGGATGTCAGCCGGGACTGGGACGCCGATCCTCCGGCGTCCAGTCGAGATCGTCTCGGCAACAAGCGCGGACGATCGACAGCTCTGAGTTCAGCCATATGACCATGACTAACGCATGTTATTGGTGCGCGACTTGCGCCGTATTCATCACGCTGCTTCGCCCACCCGCGGCATGTCTGGCTGGAGCCAGCATGGCCGAACAAAGCGCGCGTCGAGAAGCGATCCGTCTGGCCCAAGCATGACGGCGAAGCCATACAGAAATTCCAGATCTATCGCTGGAAAACGCCGGCAGGTCGCAGGATTACCATCGCGGCTCGAGGCAAGCCATTAACCTGTGTGATCCCGCTTCGCGCGGATCGCCGTTAAGGTATCGGCTGCGATCGGAAGCATGATGCCAGAACAGTCCCCCAGCCTCAGAAACTTCACCATCAATTTCGGCCCCCAGCATCCCGCCGCACACGGCGTGTTGAGGCTCGTGCTCGAACTGGACGGTGAAGTCGTCGCGCGCGTCGATCCCCATATCGGCTTGCTGCATCGGGGCACCGAGAAGCTGATTGAGTCCAAGACTTATCTGCAGGCGATCCCGTATTTCGACCGGCTCGACTACGTCGCGCCCTTGACTCAGGAGCATGCCTTCTGCCTTGCCATTGAAAAACTCATCGGGCTCGAAGTACCGCGGCGAGGGCAGCTTATCAGGGTACTCTATCACGAAATCAGCCGCATCTTGTCGCACCTTCTCAACGTTACGACCCAGGCCATGGACGTCGGTGCGTTGACGCCGCCATTGTGGGGGTTCGAGGAGCGCGAGAAGCTGATGGTTTTCTATGAGCGCGCGTCCGGAAGCCGGATGCACGCCAACTACTATCGGCCCGGGGGCGTGCACCAGGATCTTCCGCCAAAGCTGATCGACGACATCGAGGCCTGGTGCGATCCATTTCTCCGTGTCGTTGACGATCTGGACCGGTTGCTCTCGCTCAATCGGATCTTCAAGGCGCGTAACGTGGATATCGGCCGAGTGACACTTCAGCAAGCCTGGGCTTGGGGGTTTTCGGGCGTTTTGGTGCGCGGTTCGGGCGCGGCCTGGGATTTGCGCAAGGCGCAGCCTTACGACTGCTACGCCGAGATGGATTTCGACATTCCGGTCGGGAAGAACGGCGACTGCTACGACCGCTATCTCATTCGCATGGAGGAGATGCGGCAGTCGGTGCGGATCATGAGACAGTGCATCGAGAAGCTGAAGTCGTCGGACGGCCGAGGCCCGGTGCTCGTGGAGGACAACAAGGTTGCGCCGCCCAGACGCAGCGAGATGAAGCGGTCCATGGAGGCGCTAATTCACCATTTCAAGCTATACACGGAGGGCTTTCACGTTCCTGCCGGCGAAGTCTACGTTGCAGTGGAAGCGCCGAAGGGCGAATTCGGTGTGTTCCTTGTCGCGGACGGGACAAACCGGCCATACAAGTGCAAGATCAGGTCGCCAGGTTTTGCCCACCTGCAGGCCATGGATTTTCTCTGCAGGGGTCATCTGCTTGCCGACGTCTCGGCTATCCTAGGCTCGCTCGATATCGTCTTCGGCGAGGTTGATCGCTGATCAGTCAGGCCTGCACAGACGGACCTCGACCTCCGTGATTTCATTGCATGGAACGTTGTTGAAGGCGACGCGCGGCATCCACGGCTGCGTCAGGCAATTAGGAAATGTGAATGTTCGCAGCAATCTGGCGGAGTATGATCGTCACTTGCAACAGATGCGTAACAAAGGGCGTCGATGACCGAGAACGCTGAACGATTGCGGGCAACCATGGAGATGGTGCTCGAGGAGACCTGCCGCGGAATGCCGAATGGCGGAGATCACGCCAGTCGCAGGATCGTCGCCGAGCGGCTGATCGAGGCGGCCCGGGCGGGGCATCGTACATTGGGAGAACTCAACATCGTTGCTCGCAAGACCGTTGTTGAATTGAGAGGCGGGGAAATCGTGACAGCATCGGCGCAAGGAGTGGACCGCGCCAACGGCGGTTCGGGCGCAGGTGCCGGAGGCGTGCGCAGGCAGCTCTCCGATGCGGCGCGCAGTGATCGCGCGTCGGGAGGTCCGGTTCGCCTTATGCTGTAGCAACTATGCGAGGTCAGCACGACGGGTGTTCCATGGCCGGTGAGCGAACCCGAACGGACCGCGGGCTTGGAACCGGATGGTGGAGGCCAGGTTGCCTCGCATTGATCAGAGGATCGGCATGGATCTAAAAGAAGCGTCCATAATGACCGAAGCATCAGGTCTTGTAGACGACCATATCGCCGGTGAGAGCGCGGGGCACAAGCCACCGTGCGGGGCGGAACCGACGTCGCGTTCGGCACGGCCTGATCCGGATTCCCGTCCCACAGCGGGATTGTCCGATCAGCTGCGGGAAATCGCCAGGGCAGCGCCGCTGCAGGCGGTGTTCGGTGCGTTCCTGCTGGGGGTCCTGATGGCCCGGCGTCGCTAGCGACCAGCAGCGGAGGGTGCGCGAGAAGATTGCCGGTAAGAACCCCGCAACCTCCGGGTCACTGTGAGGGGAGCAGCAGCGGCGGGGTAGGTCCGGTGGCCGGGCGACCCCGCGTCCGCTGTTCATCTGCACTTCTGCAGCTGCAACGCGCTCGAGAGCTTGAGATCCTCACTTCAAGTGCCCGAACGATACCACCCAGTATGGATTGGTCGTGATGACGAAGATCATCTTCAATGACTACAGAAGTCCTGCTGCCGAGCAGGCCTATGAGATCGCTTGGGACTTTCTGGCCCGCAGCGGAGCGATCCGCAATGATTTCGAGACGTGCGTATTCCTGGCGTAGCGTATCATGGTCGAAGAAGGCCTTACGAACCGGATTCGGATGGCCAATCGCGCGATTTTCGAACACCAGCACTATAGCGAGAACCTCGAAGCCATGCGGCAAGGCTTCCATCATTGAAGCAGCCGGTGCGGCCCGCGGTCCAACGGCACTGTTGCGATAGTAAAGTGCCTAAAAAGCTGCTGAACAGGAACCGTCGCATGTCCCTGCGGTTGCCCGGCAAAGGGAGCCGCCCATGAGTAGCATCAAGCCCGGTCATGTTCTTCTCATCGCAGCGTTGCTCGCCATGCTCGGCCTTGCGGTTTTTGGCATATTCTGGGCCTGGAATGCCACCAATGGCGTGGACGACGTGGCCATGGACGAGAATGGCTGGATCGCACTTGGTCTGGGCTCGTTCTTCTCGCTGGTCATCGGCTGCGGCCTGATGGCGCTGATGTTCTTCAGCAGCCGACGGGGCTATGACGAGGCGGCCGATCCTTTTCGAAGCAAGGAGCGAAAATAGTAATACATAGCGACCTTTCTGAGCGGGATGTTCGGCAGTGTTCCGCTCGCCCTTGCGCAGAGCAGTTCGGCAAGTAGCGGCAGGCCCACGAGCGTCTGTTGAAACAGCGAGCCCCTCGCGCCCGGCGGAGGGGATTAACCCTTGTTAATGCTCGGCGCCTCGAGGCTTCCTATCCTCGGCGCCTGCCCGCCTCGACGCTTAGCGGTTCATCATTGGCGTCGCGGGTAGATCCGAGACGGAGCTGGGTATGCCCGCGAAAGCACGACGGGCGGAGGACGTGATGATGATCAGTGAAGAGTTCAACGCGCGGACAATTTCGAACATGGACGTGGCGTTAGAGCGGGCCTGCAAGTCGATGCCGAATCTCTTGGCCGAGCATCCCGCCCGGAAGTACGTGGCCGAAAGGATCGTCGAGTGCGCAAAGACCCATACGCAGACACTGGGCGGATTGACAGAGGCGGGGCGCCGCGCTGTGGCCGAGCTTGCTGCGAAGATCGTGAAAGCGGACTGATTGTCTGCTACAGGCTTTTCGCCTTATGAAATGCCTCGACGTTGACCTCGATGTTGCGAAGTTATTCGGGATGGCTGGAGCCCGGTAGGCTCGCCATACTGTCGCGGAGCGTGTCTCGTTGAACCCGGTTAATGTGCACCCGTTGAAGTCGTGGCGGAGTCCGCGCGGGCGCCCCATTATTTCCAGCGGATGTCCGACCCTGTGAGCTTCAGCAGCCTATGATCATTGACAGCGGAAAGGCCGATGAAATGCAGATGACTCTGGAAGAGGCATTTGCGCGGCTGCCGAACGCTTACCGCACCGAGCAGGTCAGGGAAGACATTGCTCGCGTGGTCGTCAGCGATCCCGACAATCACCGACACACGGCAATGCAGTTCGTGCTGGAGGTGATATTCACGATCGACCGTGCGACGGATCGGCTCGCAGGCCTGAAATCCCGTTAGGGCTTTCAAACCGTTGGGTTGATTGTTCTCAGTGGAACCCAAGCGCTTAACCTGGATCAACAACTTTGGCGGGCCTTCGCCAGTGTTGCAGCCTCGCTACAGCAGCGATGAGCGGCGAGCATTAATTTCGCGCAGCATGCGGCAACAGGCCGTATTTTCACGCTCCTTTGGGGACACTCATATGATGAAACTTCTCATGACTGCGGCCGGGGCACTGGCCCTCGGGCTTTCGACTCCGGTCAGCGCGGCCGATCTGGCGGCCCGCCCCTACACCAAGGCGCCTCCAGCGGCTGTCGCAACCGTCTACGATTGGAGCGGCTTCTACATTGGCGCCAATGGTGGCTGGGGCTCGAGCCGTAACGACTGGGATTCGGTTGCACCATTCCTGGTCGGTCCCGAGGGATCACACGACGCTTCCGGCGGCGTTGCCGGTGGTCAGGTTGGTTATCGATGGCAGACGGGCACCTGGGTGTTCGGACTCGAAGCGCAGGGCAACTGGGCCGACCTGCGAGGCAGCAACCTGAGCACCTTGTTCGGACCCGGTTTCCGAAATGATTCGCGCATCGACGCGTTCGGTCTTTTCACAGGTCAACTCGGCTGGGCCACCAACAACGTTCTGTTCTACGTAAAGGGCGGTGCGGCTGTGACCGACAATCGGAATCGGATCTACTCGACCGCAACCGGCGTTGAACTGGCTCGCACCGGCAACGATACCCGTTGGGGTGGCACGGTCGGCGCCGGTCTTGAATACGGATTCTCGCCCGGCTGGTCGGTTGGCGTCGAATACGATCACTTGTTCATGCAGGATCGGACGCTCGACTTCACGACCCCCGCTGGCGTGGCGTTTGGGTCGGATCGCATCCGTCAGGACGTCGATCTCGTCACGGTTCGTCTCAACTATAAGTTCGGCGGCGCTTTCACCGGACGGTACTGAACCGCTTAGCTTCTGGTTCCAGTGTACTCGCCCCGGCCGCATTGCGGCCGGGTTTTTTTTTGCCCTTCCCGCGTGGCACGGCTCGCGCTCTGGCTTCGACAGCTCGCTTCGGTCCGGGTCACGTGCGTGGCGCGGAGCCGTTGAGAGTGATCCGGTGCAGCTTGCAGGTCGTTGATGAGGAGGTCGTTCTCGATGTGAGCGCCCAAAGCGTTCTCTGGCAGGCGGTGACAGGTCCCGTCTCGCGGAACATCGACACGAATGAAGCGTTTGAACCCTGAGGTGTTGATATGCAGCACACGGTGCTTCTTGTGGATGACGACGCGAGCGTGCGCGAGGTGATCGCGGGCATGCTGGAAGATCTCGGCTGTTCGGTGGTCTGCGCCGAGAGCGGGGTCGATGCGCTCGACCAGCTCGCGTCCAACGACCGGATCTCAATTCTGATCACGGACATCAATATGCCTTCCATGGTGGGCATGAGCTGGCGTACCGCGCGACTCGCCTGCGGCCCGCGCTCAAGGTCCTGCAGTTATCCGGGCGCGAGCGAAGGCGGGACGATTTTCCGTTGATCAGAAAGCCTTTCTCCGAGGAAGATCTGGCCCGCGTCATGCAGTTGACGACCGGGGCTTGCTGAGGCGTCACCAGTGACCGGTGGCGGCGAAAAATCGTCGCGGCCTGCCCGAGGAACGATTTGCTTCTTCGCCCTTCACCACTCGGGACCAGGACAATGCACAGTTAGCCGCTGTCGATCCGGTACGCCGCCGGCCGACCGCTTGTCCCTTCCGGCGACTCGTGGGAACGCGTTCTCTACTGTGCGGCCTTGTCGAGTTCTGCGGCGACCTGACCGTAATTCAACAGTGCAACCAATGTCGTTCCGCCCAGGATGTTGCCCAGCAACGTCGGCAGGAAAAAATCATAGCCGTATTGGGCAATCGAAGCTTGCCCACGCAGCACCAGATAGGCGCATTCGACCGAGCCTGCAACGATATGCGAAAACCCGCCGAGCGCGACGACGTAGGTCATGATCACGATAACATGCACCCGCGATCCCTTTGTCGCCGGCAGAAGCCACATCATCAGCGCAATGAGCCAACCGGCGAACACGGCTCGGACGAAAGTCGCCGAAAAGGTGCCATCGAGCGTATGACGGCCGAGCTCCAGAAATGCGTCCGTAACCTCTGGCCTGAAGATATTCGCGCGTGCGAGCCCGTATCCGATCGCCCATGTGCCCGCGATATTCGAGACCAGCACCAGCCCCCACAGCTTGAGCACCTTGATCAGTATGCCGAGGTTTCGGTGATGCAGCAAAGGCAGAATGGGAGTGAGCGTGTTCTCCGTGAAGAGCTGCTGGCGCCCCAGAACGACGACGAGGAAGCCCACGGTGTAGCCCAGCGGCGCGACCAGCCGCTGCGCGGTCTGATCGGAAAGCGCCGCGTGAAATTCTCCCTGGACAACCAGCGACAGACCGATCGACAAGCCGGCTGCAAGACCCGACATGAGGATGGCCCACCAATGCCGTTCGAGCTCCTGCTCGCCTTCCGCGCGGATCGTCTCGTGGATAAGCGCCGCACTCGGCCTGCTCTGGGACTCGATTTCGGCGGTCTGGCGTGGCGAGATTCCGTCGAGCTCCGAGGCTGGGCTGAATGATTGCGGTTCGTTCGGGTTGTCCACGTTCTGCGCTCAGGGGAATCTCGTCCTACAGCTTCAAAGCGCCCGAAGGTGATCGGTTCCTGACACGCGGCCGTTCATCGCCGGTCGTAGACCAGCGCCATCCGATCGGCATTCGACGCGCATGTAAGTCGGTGATTCTTTCCTGATTCTGTACCACTGGTTCACTTATGCGAATGCGCGCGCTCTCGGTTGGTGCAACTTTCACTGACAACGAGAGGGCGTCGAGCGTAGCCAGGAGACGTACAGTGACAGAAGTCAAACGGCGCAATGGTCTCAAGCATACCCAGACACTGAAAGAGCGACTGCTGGAATCTGCCAAGCAGACGCGGACGTTGGCGCTGCAAATGGCGCCGTGCAGGGAGCGTGAAAATCTGATCCGCGAGGCCCGCCTGGCTGAAACCACGGCAGTCTTGGAGGAATGGATGCGTTCGCCCGGCCTGCGCTCGCCGGATTAGCGCCGCCGCGGTTCGCATCAGTAGGCCAGTGCGTCCCGCGGCGACGTTGATGAAGCACTGCTAGGAACGACCGGTGCTGCGGGGGTTTGAGCACGGTCTCAAAATGGAGCCGCTCATGCAAAGTTCCGATGGCGTTTTGTCAAGCGCCAGCCTGGCTCGGGTCACAGACCAAATCTGGATTGTAGATGACAAGCCAATCAATGCCGCCGGTCTGGAGCTGCCCGTCCGCATGGTCGTCGTCCGGCTGTCCAACGGTGATCTCGTGCTGCATTCGCCGGTGCGATATTCCTCCGACCTCCGTCATCAGCTGGAGCGCTTGGGTGCGATAAGATATCTGCTGGCGCCCAATATCGCGCACTGGATGTTCCTGTCCGAGTGGCAACGGGAACTGCCGCAAGCAAAGACATTCGCCGCCCGCGGCCTTTCGGCTCGCAGGCAAGTTCGCGCGGCGGGCATCCGCATCGACCGCGAACTGGGAGAGGTTACGCCGGAGGAATGGACCGCTGACCTGGAGACGGTGGCGGTGGATGCCCCGATGTTCTGCGAGATCGAGCTGTTCGACAAGCGCAGCCGAACGCTGATCCTGACGGATCTCGTGCAGAACCTCGATCCTGACCATCTCAGCGCGCCGAACGAGCTAGCTGCGAACCTGCTTGGCATCTCGAGGCCGGACGGCAAGGCGCCGGTCTACCTTCGTCTTCTGTTGCGCCTCGGTGGTCGTTCGGTTCGGGCCGCCGCTGAGCGGATGGTGAGCCTGGCGCCGGAGAGGGTGATTTTCGCGCATGGCGACTGGTTCCAGATAGATGGGACCGAGCGTCTGCGGCAATCGTTGCGCTGGGTTGTTCCTGCGGATGCCGCGAGGCGCGAACATGGACAGATGACCGGCACGCGTGTCGTCATCACCGGCGCCTCAAGTGGCATCGGCCGTGCAACCGCACTTGCGTTTGCTCGCAGAGGTGCAAGCGTGATCGTGGCGGCACGCCGGGGGGAGGTCCTGACGCGGCTTGCTGCTGAATGCGAGGCGCTGGGCAGCCGCGCATTGGCCATCCCGACCGATGTCACCGATGCCGAGGCAGTGCGCCGATTGGCCAAGCAGGCCGAAGACTCCTTCGGCGGCATCGACGTCTGGATTAACAACGCCGGCACCGGCGTTTTCGGGGCCTTCCAGGATGCGGATATCGCGCTTCATCGCCGGACCGTCGAGGTCAATCTCCTTGGCACCATGCATGGCGCCTTCGCGGTGCTGCCGATCTTCCTGCGCCAGAAGCGCGGTATCCTGATCAACAACATCTCGCTGGGCGGTTGGGCGCCGACGCCGTTCGCTGCGGCCTACACTGCGAGCAAGTTTGGTCTGCGCGGCTTTACCGCAAGCCTGCGCCAGGAGCTCCGCGGGCATCCCAATATCCATGTCTGCGGCGTCTTTCCTGCCATGGTCGATACGCCGGGCTTCGTCCACGGCGCCAACATGTCCGGGCGGACGCTCGATCCGGGTCCGCTGCTCTACCAGTCCGATGACGTCGCTCAAACATTTGTTCGCCTCGTACGTGCGCCTCGCGACGAGGTCGCGGTCGGCTGGCCTGCACGTGCAGGTCAAGTCGCCTATGCGATCGCTCCGGAGGTCACCGAGAATGTCGTGGGAGCAGCGTTCCACTTCCTGCTGTCGCGCGCGCGCCCCGCCAAGAGCAGCGAAGGCACCATGATGGATGCCGGTCCGCAAGGCAGATCGCTCGATGGCGGTTGGCTGGCGCGGAAGCAACTTCCGCCGGCCGGCGTGATCAGCAAGGGGATCGCGGTGCTCGGGATTGCGACCTGCATCGCCGTCGCCGCCTCGCAGGCTTTTGGCGGATCCCGAAGGAAGGCGCGGGTGAGGCGGCGCAGGGCCTCGTCCGGTGAGCCGAAGCGGACATGACAGATCGGCGCTTTCCTCGAAGACTACCGGCGCCGGCCGTGGCACGAGAAAGTGCCTTCGCGTGATCTAACTTGCTCCCTGGCACGTATCTTCCAGGGTAAAATCAAGCCGGTGGGAGATCGCGTATGACGCGGTACTATTTTCATGTTCTGGACGGCACCGCTGTCGCAGATGAGATCGGTGAAGAGTTTTCTGACATTCATGCGGCCAAGGCCGAAGCCGTCAAACTGGCCAGCGGCATACTCGCCGACGGGCTTGGGGAGACGTTTTGGCAGGGGCACCCTTGGCAGATCGTTGTCCGTGACAGCGCCTCGCCCGAACGTGGTCGTATCTTTTTCTCGCTGACCTTATCCGCCCAAGAGTAAGTGGTTGACGAAGACTTGTTCAATCACGGAGAAGGCTGACGGTCGGATCATCGCTCAACGTCGTGAAGACAGCGCATAAGCGCGGACATAGTCGCCGAGCTTGGTGCCGAACGAGCCGTGGCCGCCGTCCACCGTGACAACGTACTACCTGCCGCCGGCCTCGTAGGTCATCGGCGTCGACTGGCCGCCGGCGGGGAGGCGATCCTGCCAGAGTTGCCGGCCATCGCGGACATCGAACGCCCTGATGTAGTCATCCATCGTTCCCGTGATGAAGATGACGCCGCCCGCCGTCACGATCGGCCCGCCCAGCATGGGAACGCCCAGCTTGAACGGCAGCGGCAGCGGCGCCTGATCGCGGATCGTGCCGATGCGGTGCTGCCACACCACCTTGTGCGTCCTGAGATCGATGGCGGCGATATTGCCCCAGGGCGGTGCGAGGCAGGGAATGCCGAGCGGTGAAAGGAAAATGCCGAGATCGACGCCGTATGGCGCACCGTACATCGGCTGCACCCCGAGCTCCGTGCCCGGCGGATGCGCAGCGTTCGGCGCGGCCGGATTGTCTTTTCCGCGTGGCACCAGGCGCGAGATGAAGGGAATGGATTGAGGATTGGCGATGGCAATCTGACGCTTGGGATCGATGGCAATGCCGCCCCATTCGAACATGCCGAAATCACCGGGGAACACCAGCGTGCCCTGTTCGGACGGCGGCGTGAACGGGCCCTCGTAGCGCAGGCGTTTGAACTTGATGCGGCAGACCAGCTGGTCGAACATCGTGCTGCCCCACATCTGCGCATCCGTCAGCATGGCGCGGGGATGGAAGCTCAGATCGGAGAACGGCTGGGTCGGGGAAAGGCGGTCGCCGGGCGCGGCGCCTTGCGGCACCGGCTTCTCCGGCGCCGGCACCAGTTGATGTCCGTCGCGCCGGTCGAGCACGAAGATGTCGCCGGTCTTGGCCGGGATGTAGATCGCCGCCGTGACGCCGTTATTCGATCGCAGATCGAGCAAGCTCGGCTGCGAGGGCATGTCCATATCCCAGAGATCGTGGTGCACGTTCTGGAACGACCAGCGCAGTTTTCCGGTCAGATATCGAGCGCCACCAGCGCCGAATCGTAACGCTCTTTTTCGGGCGAACGACCGCCGCCCCAGATGTCCGGCGAGCTTGAGCCGAGCGGGACGTAGACGAGGCCCAGATTCTCGTCGATCGCCGAGATGCTCCAGGAATTCGGCGATCCCGCGGTGAAATGATGCGAGGCCGAGGGCATCTCGTTCGGGTCGGGATTGCCGGCGTCGAAGGCCCAGATCAACCGTCCGGAATAGATGTCAAAGCCGCGGATCACGCCTGATGGCACTCGGTCGGAATAATTGTCGATCACCGCGCCGCCGACGATCAGAACTTTGTCGGTCACGACGGGCGGCGAGGTGCCCTCGTAGAAACCGAGCGTCTGGATCTCGCTGCCCTCCTTGAGTTCGATCTGCCCGTGTTGGCCGAAACTCTCGCAGGGCTTGCCGCTCTGCGCATCCAGCGCGAACATCCATCCATCGTTGGTGGGAAGGAAAATGCGCTCCGCGCATTCGGCCGGAGCCGGCGTGCCATCGACCGTCGCTGCGCCGGGCTGGGTGGCGTGATAGGCCACGCCGCGGCAGGTCATGTGTTGGAAGGCCTTGTTGTGCTGGACCTGCGGATCGAACTTCCAGCGCAATTTCCCGGTGGCGGCTTCGAGCGCGAACACGATCTGGTGCGGCGAGCAGGTGTAGAGCAGATCGCCCACCTTGAGCGGCGTCGCCTGGTTGGTGATCTCGTCGGGATCATCCGGACCCTTGTGATCGTCGGTGCGGAATTCCCAAGCGAGCTTCAGGTTCTTGACGTTGTCCGCAGTGATCTCGCTCAGCGACGAATAGCGCGTGCCAAAGGCGCTGCCGCCATAGGCGGTCCAGTTCTCGCCAGCCGAGGTGGCGGCCGGCTCGGCGGCGATCGCGCCCGTTGTCTCGCTCGCCACCAATGTGCCGGCGAGGGCGTGCCGATCGCTGGTCAGGGAGACGGCCAGCACGGCGATGGCAGCGATCAGGACGACGCCGAGGGCGCGTCGCGCGATACGCCAGCGCGGGCCCAGATGGGCAGCAACGAACGGCAACATCAGCGATATGCCCAGGGGCACCAGCACATCGCCGCGCGGCGCCAGTGTCCAGAAATCGAGGCCGGCTTCCCAGATCGCCCACACCATCGTGCCGAGCAGCAGCGCCGCATAGACCCAGAGCGCCTCGGCGCGGCGGATCGCGAGCAGCCAGCTCGTGAGCAGCAGCATGGCGCCGGCGATCAGATAATACACCGAGCCGCCGAGCACGGCGAGCCAGGCTCCGCCGCCGGCAAGTGCAAGGCCCATGACCGCGACAACCACAACGGTGATGGCCAGCCACGGCGCGCTTCGAAACCAGTTTGTCGAACGATGGGTCGGAGTCATCTTGGCTACTTCAATGTATAGAGGAACGCCGCGATGTCGCGCGCGTCCTTCTGCGGGATGTTCATTTTCGGCATCGCGTTGCCGGGCAACGCGCGCTGCGGATCTTCGATCCAGTCAGCCATGTTGTCCGGCGAGTTCTGGATGTAGCCGGCAATGTAGGTCCGGGTGCCGACGCGATGCAGGGGCGGACCGACATTGCCTTCGGCTCCGGCGATGCCCGGAATATCGTGACAGCCGCCGCATTGATACTGCTTGACCAGGTCGGCGCCACGACGCGCGTCGCCCATGAAATTGTCCGGACCCGCAGCCTTGCCTTGCTCGCATGAAGCGGTCGCCAGGGCCAGCAGCGCGGCAATGAGCAATCGTGCGATCGGGCTTATCATCGGCGTCTCCGTCCAGTCAGGGCTTCTGGCCGAAATTGAAGTTCTTGGTCGCGGACCACGGATCTGTCGTCGAGACCTGTTCGGTCGGGACCTGTTCGACCTCGGGCGACAGCGGGTTTGTCGAAAAGGTTCGGCCCCATTGCCGGTTCGGCTCGTTGCTGAGCTTGCCGATATAAGTGACGAGATCCCAGATCACGCTGTCGGGCAGCACGCCGCCCCAGGCCGGCATTCCGTTCGGCCGTCCCTGGTAGATCGAAAGATAGATGTTCTCGGGCTGTGCTCCGTAGATGAAGGTGCTGTTGCTCAGTGCGGGCCCCATGCCGCCGCCGCCATTGGGGGCGTGGCAGCCGACGCAATTGAAATTGACGTAGTAGGTCATCCCGCGCTGCTCTGCATTCGGGTCGCCTTGCACGGGGTTCTTGATCTGCGGCGGGTCCGGCTGGGCGCCGGGATGGAGGTGGCTGAGCGGCACCTGCATGAAAACACCCGGCCCGCCCTTGCCGACGCTGCCGCCGAAATTGGGACGCGGCCCCGGTGCCGGCTGTTGCGCCTCCTGGGATTGCGGCAGGGTCTGCTGCGCGACTGCCCCACCGTTCGGTGTAGCCAACAGCAGTAGCGACAGGATACTTGCGCGCAACGACATCATTGGCCTCCTCCCGATGCCGTGACGGGCATATCGACCAGAGGCACGCCGTAGCTGCGCAGCAAGGCGTTGACCGCGGATCGGTGCTCGTCGATGAAGGCGTCGAGCCGGTCGCGCAGGGCGTGGTCGCCTTTGCGCACGCCCATCGCGATGGCGAACTGGAATTGCTGAGGCGCAAAGCGCTCGGTGTCGCGGATCGGCGTCACCGTCAGCGGCACCAGGGAGTGCTGCGCGAAGTAGCCCGCCAGCGGCCCCCAGGCGGCGGCGACATCGATGTCGCCGCTTTCGACCGCCTCGATCAGGCGCGCCGGCGGATTGGGCTTGCGATAATCGCCGTAGATGGAGTAGCCACGCACATTATCGACGATGCCCTGGTCGCCGAGGGCCTGCGCGGGCGGCGGATTGTTGCCGTCGTCGCCGATCAGATGCACGCCGATCGCCAGATGATGCAGGCGCGGGTCGATCAAAGAGGAGAGATCGAGCTGGCGGTCCTGGCGGGTGACGAAGACATAGGTCGAGCGATAATAGGGCTTGGTCGTCTCCACGAGATCATAGCCGGCGGGCACGCCCATCACCACGTCGCATTTGTCTGCCTTCAACGTGTTGCGGATGAAGCCGCGCCGCTGCGCCCACCAGGTGTAGGAGACCTTCTCGCTGAAATGGGCGGCCACCAAGGTGGCGAGCTTGTTCTCGAATCCCGCCTCGGCGCTGTTCGAGAACGGCAGGTTGTTCGGATCGGCGCAGACCCGAAGCGCGCCGTCAGCGGTTGCCGCTGCCGTCGTCGCGAGCGACAGAACAACGCCGGCAAGGATGGCAGCACGGCTATTTCGAAGGCGCATGGCTGTTGTCCTCACTATTCGCGCCGCCGAGCTTGAACACCAGCAGTTCGCTCCCGCCCGCGGTATAGAACGGCAGGTCCTGCGTGGCGCCGGTGAAACCCAGCGCGCCGTTGCGCACGCGCGGGTCGACCTCGGCATTGGCGACGACTCCCGGCCAGCCGCCCACGCCCGACAGGATCGCGATGTATTGCTGTCCGTCGGAGCCGCGATAGGAAATCGGCTGGCCGATGAATCCGGAGCCGGCGCGGAATTGCCAGAGAACATGACCATCCTTGGCATCCACCGCCTTGAACAGGCGATCCATGGTGCCATAGAAGGCGACGTCGCCGGCGGTTACCAGCGCACCGCTCCAGACCGGCAGCTTCTCATGGATCTCCCAGACCTTCTTGCGCGTAACAGGATCCCACGCCATGAACTCGCCGCGGTGTCCGCCGGGACCCGCGTACATGTCCACGTCGGCGCCGATATAGGGAGTGCCTGCGATGTAGCCGACCTGCGATGCCCTAAAGTTCATGCAGAGATGCTGATGCGGTACGTAGAGCAGCTTGGTGCGCGGCGACCATGCGGTCGGTTGCCAGTCCTTGGCACCCGGCGCGGCCGGACAGATATTCTCGACCGTCTTGCCGACCAGCGGCGTCTTCTCCTCGTTCGGGATAATCTTGCCGGTCTTCAGGTCGACGCCTTTGTAGCTGTTGACGAACTCATATGCGTCCGCCGAGATCACTTCGCCGGTGGCGCGATCCATCACATACATATAGCCGTTGCGGCCCGGGTGGATGAGAACCTTGCGCGTCTGTCCATTGAGCTCGAGGTCGACGAGCACATTCTCGTTGATCTCGTCATGGTCGAACAGATCGTGCGGATTGATCTGGTAGGCCCATTTGGCGCGGCCGGTGTCGGGATCGCGCGCGAAGATCGTCGTGCTCCAGAGATTGTCGCCGCTGCGCTGGTTGGCATTCCATGGGCTCGGATTCGCCGTGCCGTAGTAGATCAAATTGAGTTCGGCATCGTAGGAGATCCATCCCCACATCGTGCCGCCGCCGACCTGCCAGCGGTCGGCGGGCCACGTCTTCACGCCGAGATCCTGGCCCCTGAGATTGTCGTAGAACGGTTTGAAGTCGTCGCCGATCAGAACGTCCTTGTCCGGGCCGGTCGCATAGGCGCGCCACGCGATGGCGCCGTTGTTTTCATCGAGCGCGGTGACCCAGCCGCGCACACCGAGCTCGCCGCCACTGTTGCCGACGAGCACCTTACCCTTGACCACCACGGGCGCCATCGTGATGGTCTCGCCCTTGTTGATCTCCCCGAGCTTGGTGTGCCACAGCTCCTTGCCGGTCCTGGCGTCGATCGCGACGGTGTGGTCGTCAAGCGTATTCAGGAATATCTTGCCGTTGTCGAACGCGAGCCCGCGGTTGACCACGTCGCAGCAGGCGACCCCCGCGGCTGCTGGCTCGGGCTTCGGTGCGTAGGACCACTTCAACTCGCCGGTGGTGGCATCGAGCGCGAACACGCGGTTGGGGTAGGGACCGGCATAGGGACTGACCACATACATGGTGCCGTCGACCACCAGCGGCGCCGCTTCCTGGCCGCGGTCGACGCCCACCGAGAACGTCCAGGCAAGCTGGAGACGCGACGCGTTGGACGCATTGATCTGGTCGAGCTCGCTGTAGCGGGTGTTGGCGTAGTCGCGCGCCGCCATCGGCCACTGGCCGGGGTCTTTCATGCGACCGGCCAGATCGCTCTGGGCCGAGGCCGCTGACATCAAGCAGCAGCAAGCGCAAAGGACGGCTGGAATTCCGGCGAGCAGACGCGTGAGACCACGCACTAACATAGGTAAAGATCTCCACGGCAGTGATGGGGCCGTGCGGCGTTGCAGGCCGGTTCGCGAACGTACAAACGCTGCGCCTCGGCTTGGTTCCAAAGAGCCGCCCGCGGCGGCTATCGCACCACGTTCCCTGAAACGCCGGCGCCGAGATCGACCCCGATCTGATCTTCCTTGCCGTTGCACTTGGGATGGCCAAATCCAGAAGGACTTTTGCCGTCCGGGCCGATGTCGTAGATAATCGCGTCCTTCATGTTGGGGCTGACGCCGGCCGGCACGTGGTCGAGCCCGAGCTGGTGACGCACGCGCCAGGCCACGTTGTGATCCGCGCAGGAGCTGTCGCCGCTGACGCCCAGTGCGCCCGCGATGCCGTTGCCGTCATAGAGCGCCAGCCCGCCTCCAAACACGATCGTGCCACCCACCGGCTTGCCCACCATGGGATCGTGCGCCGTGCCGAATTCCTCCGGTGCTCCCGCGTACAAGGCCTCCTGCGACGGAGGATTGCCGAGGGCTGCGCCGAACAGGAACCCGCCGGGTTGAGCGCCGGCATAGAGATTGGCCGTTGCCATCGCCTTGTCCTTAAGGCTGAACGCATTGGCGGTGTTGGCCTTCTCGGCTGCGATGGCCCGACTGCCGAGCCATTGGTCGTCGAGCTTGCCGCCACTATAGGCGACGGCGCAGACGATGCCCTGCCTGTTGACGACGGCAGCCCACTCGTTGTTGTCCAGGCCTCCGTTGCTGGGGCCTCCGCCCGGCTTCACGTTCTTCTTGAGCGTGTCGGCGAGCTGATCATGGTCGATCGGACAGGACAGCGCGGGATGGGGCTGGTCCTGAGCCAGGGAGCCGATCGGCAGCGAAGATGCCGCGGTCGCGAATGCAGCTGCCGCCATGACGGAGAGTTTACCCATATTGCCTCCGGTGATCTGACATTTTGCAGGCGAACGTCGGACCCGAACCTGCGGTTCCTATGAGGGGCAGCCGCTCTCAACCGGCATTTCGCGCGAGCGACAGGCGCGTATGAGCATCGTTGGCCGTCAGCCACCGATAGGCAAAGAACAGCGCCGCGCCCGTATAGAGGACGCCCATCGGCACCCACATCAGGATGCCCGCGAGCTGCTGATCTTCAAGCGGCGACAAGCCGAATTCTCCCGCGAATGCGCCCTGAGCAGGAATCCAGAGCCGCGGCGACACCGTCAGCAGCGCGCCCAGCACGCCGGAATGCAGGATGGTTATGAACAGGCAGCCGATCGCGATGCCGTCGCGCACGCGACTGCTCCGGTCCCGTCCGCGGCCGTACAGCAGCACCCACCAGAACAGCAGCGCCGTCGCAAAGAAGCTGATGTGCTGGAGACGATGCACCGCCGGATTTTCCAACGCACAGGCATACAGAGGTGGAACATGCCAAGCCCACAGCGCGGCGCCATGAAGCGTCGTGGCTGTGACGGGATGGCTGATGAAGCGCCATGGCACAGCCAAGACCGGCAGATTGAGAAGCCGGCCGGCGGCCGGCCGAAGCGAGGAAGGTTGGCTCCACAGCAGAGGGCCGTTGATCCGGGCATAGGCCATTAGCGGCGCGGCGACGACCATGAGCAATTCGTGCTCGATCATGTGGGCGGTGAACAGCCGCTCGCCGAGCCAGTGCAGCGGCGAGGTCGTGGCAAGCGCCGTGACCAGCCAGCCGGTCCAGAACGCGCCGACCTGGCGGAAGCTGACGCCCCGGCCGCCGCCGGCGTGTCGCCACAGCCGCTGTGTCCCGACATAGAAGCCGATGCCGACGGCGTAGAGCGGAGCGAGCAGCCAGGGATCGTAGCTCCAGAGCGATCCGGAATCGACCTCCGAGAGGCCGTGGGCCAAGGCCGGCTGCGCCAGCAGCCCGAGCAACAATATCGCAATCCTCAGCGCAGGCATGGGCTGATCATCAGTGAGGCGGCGAGCTGGTTCGCGATGACGAGCGCGAACAGCACGCCGCTGCCGACGCCGAGCCAGGCCATGAATGTCCTGGGTCCGCCGCCTTGTGCATCGGCCCATTCAGCACCGGCTCCGCGCCGAACCGCGCGGACCGAAATGGCGGCGCCCAACAGGGCGACGATTGCGAGAACGGCGCTCATGATCGCGCCGCTCATCCTGGTGTTCTCACAGGAGAAGTGCGCGAGCACGTAGACACCTTGCAGATTGATGCCCCATGCGAGAGGCCCAAGGGCAACACCGGCCCAATAGAGCAGCCTGGATCGTCCCTCAGCTTCGGTCATAGGCGCGGCACCCAATCGAGCAGGGCATAAAGCGGCAGCCAGGCGAGTACGACGAAATTCCAGTAGAACACGTTGTCCGTGACGTCGCTGAAACGGCGCGGTTTTGCGTGCCTTGTGAACATCAGCACCGCCAACACGACGGTGTCGCCGAGATCGGTGGCAAGATGGGTCGTGTGCAGGCCCAGAATGAGCCACACGATCGACCCGTAAGCGGAATTGTCCCAGCGGGTGTTGAGATGCGCGAATTCGAAGCCGCGCAAGACCAGCAACGCGATGCCGATCAGCGACATCACGATCAGACCGATACGCACTTTGGAAAGATCCTGCCGGTGTGCGGCGCGGTTGGTGAACTCGTTCGGAATGATGCTGAGCACGTAGATCACCGCCTCGGCGGTGCCCGGCCACAGATCGGGCGGCGGGGCCCCGATGGGCCAGCTCGGGTTGACCGAGTAGAGATAGAGATATGCGCCGATCGCAATCGCAAACCCCATGCCTTCGAGCGCCATGAATCCCATGGCGCCCCACCACGGACCACTGCGCGGACCGTAACCATAAGTCGGCAGGTCCGAGACATCGCGGACGATCGTCTGTCTCACTCTTCGTCCTCCTTGCTGCCGGTTGGCCAGAACCAGCCGATCAGGGCGATGGCCATCGGCGGCGTGCCCCACAGCACGGCCCAGGGTGTGAAGATCGACCCGATGAAAAAGATCGTCGTCGCGATTGCCGTGAGCAGCGGCCAGATGCTCGGCTCGGGCGATGCCTCGCGGATTTGAGGCTCGGCTTCCGCCAGCGAGGTCAGGAGAACCTCGCGACGCTCGGCACTGAGGCCGGCGACGACAGCCAGGCTCTCGCTGTCGGCCCAGAGCGGATCGCGATGTTTGACAACGGGAATCCGGTCGAAATTCTGCGGCGGGGGAGGCGAGGAGGTCGCCCATTCCAGCGTCGAGGCATTCCAGGGATTGTCAGCCGCAAGCGCACCCTTGCGCAGGCTGTAGATCACATTGACCACAAGCAGCGCGAAGCTGAGCGCGAACACGAACGAGCCGATGCTGGACAGCAGATTTAAATGGGCCCAGTCCATGTCGGCCGTATAGGTGTAGACGCGGCGCGGCATTCCGATCAGACCGAGAAAATGCATCGGAAAGAACGCGACGTTGAAGCCGACGAAGGCGAGCCAGAAATTCCAGAGCCCGAGCCGCTCGCTCAGCATGCGGCCGGCGATCTTGGGAAACCAGTAGTAGACCGCGCCGACCAGCGGGAAGACAGCGCCGCCGATCAGCACATAATGGAAGTGGGCCACGACAAAATAGGTGTCGTGCACCTGGGTGTCGATCGGCACCGAGGCGACCATCACGCCCGACAGCCCGCCGAGCACGAAGATCACGATGAAGCCGAGCACGAACAGCAGCGGAGTCCGGTAGACCGGCCGACCGTCCCAGAGCGTCGCCAGCCAGCAGAAGATCTGCAAGCCGCTCGGCACTGCGATCAGCATGCTGGATGCCGTGAACAGCCCGGCACCGAGTTGGGGCAGTCCCGTGACGAACATGTGGTGGACCCAAAGGCCGAACGACAGGAAGCCGGTGGCGATCAAGGAGAGAATAATGACGGGATAGCCGATCACGGGGCGGCGCGCGAAAGTGGCGAGGATCATCGACACCATTCCCGTTCCCGGGATGAAGATGATGTAGACCTCGGGATGACCGAAGAACCAGAACAGGTGCTGCCAGAGCAGGGGATGTCCACCCGAAGAGGGGTCGTAGAAGCGGGTGTTGACGAGGCGATCCAGGATCAGCGACGTCGATGCCACCATGATCGAGGGCATCGCGAACATCACCAGGAAGGCGGTGACCAGCATGGCCCAGACGAACAGGGGAATGCGATCGAGCGTCATGCCGGGCGCGCGGAGCTTGAACACGGTGACGACGATCTCCACGGCGACTGCCAGCGCCGCGACCTCGGTGAAGGTGATCATCTGCGCCCAGACGTCGGCGCGCTTGGTGGGTGTGAACTGAAGGCTCGAGAGCGGAACGTAGGAAAACCAGCCGACATCGGGGCCGACGTTGAACAGGAAGGAGATCCAGAGGAAGCAGCCGCCGAACAAAAACATCCAATAGCTGAAAGCATTCAGGCGAGGAAAGGCGATGTTCCGCGTGCCGACCATCAGCGGCACCAGATAGACGGCGAACGCCTCCATCACAGGCACGGCAAACAGGAACATCATGGTCGAGCCGTGCATCGTGAATATCTGGTTGTACTTGTCGGCCGAGAGAAACGTCTTCTCGGGCCCCGCCAGTTGAATCCGCATCAGAACAGCAAGGATGCCGCCGAGGAGCAGGAAGACGAACGCCGTGACGATGTAGCGGCGGCCCACCACCTTGTGGTCGACCGACATCAGCGCGCCGACCCAGCCGGACGGCGTTCGCCACACCCGTTCGAGCTGGCTGGAAAGCTGAAGGCCGTTCAGGACGTCGTCCCGCAACTCGTTTGGTTCAGCGGCCATGCTCACTTGAGCTGCTCCAGATAGTGAATGATCGCGATCATCTCGTCCGATTGCAGCGGCATCTTCGGCATGAGATTGCCGGGCTTGATGTGCTGGGGATCGGCGATCCAGGCGCCGAGCGTAGCCGGCGTATTCTGCAGCGTTCCGGCCGCAATCGTCGAGCGGCTGCCGATATGCGTGAGGTCCGGACCCAATTGTCCGCCGGCCATCGTACCGCTGATGTTGTGACACAGTGCGCAGCCGCGGCCGCGAAACAGCGCCTCGCCCCGTTTGCCGAGTTCATCCGCAGGGCGGTTCGCACTCTGGTTTTCATGGTCTCGCCAGCGGCCGAACTCGTCGGGTGGCAGCGCGATCACCGCGAACGCCATGTGGGCGTGCTGGATCCCGCAGAACTCGGCGCATTGTCCGCGATAGATTCCAGCGTTCTTCGCCGTGAATTGCAGCTCGTTCTTCTGCCCGGGGATCAGGTCCATCTTGCCGGTCAGGCTCGGCACCCAGAAACTGTGGATCACGTCGGCCGATTCCAGCTCCAGTTTCACCGGCTCGCCGGTGGGGACTCGGATCTCGTTGGCCGTCACGAAACTCTGGTGCGGACTGTCGGCCTCATAGCGGACCTCCCACCACCATTGGTGGCCGATAATCTTCAGCGTATGGGCCTTCTCGTCCTTGGCGAAAACGGTGCGCTGCCCGGCATAGCTGACCAGCGAGAGCCCGAGCACGATGATTGTGGTCGCAACGCCAAGCGCGAGGACCACGCGCCCGGAACGCTGTTCGAAAGATTGGTGCAGATCCAGCGGCTGATCGGTCGCGCGTTTCCGGCGCAAAAGTCCGATGCCCAAGACGATCACGACGGCGGTCCAGACGATCGCCGCGACGATGACAAAGATGAGCAGCGTGTACCGGATCTGGTCGGATTGCAGCCCCTGCGGGTCGAGCGCCGACTGCTGGCCCGCGCACGCAGCAAGCGGCCAGGACATGCATGGCACCAGAACTCTTCGCAACCAAGCTGCCATAGGCGCTCGCCGAACTCCACTTCGGAGGCGGAACCGGCCAATTTTACAAAGGTTCCTATTCGCTGCTGGAGCGATTTGCGGAGCTCGAGCCGCCCAACTCCGGAATGTCGGCTAGCGCGGAGGCGGCGGACCCGAGCTCCCGGATGACGCTGAAGGTGCCGTCGGCCTCGAGCACGATCGCACCCACATCCTCAAGCGCGACATAGGTGACGGTCGTTCCGATCGCGGTTCTCAGGAGCGGCGTCCAGCCCTGGAAGAGGATATGTCCGACATCTGGCATGGAGCGGCCGGACTAGAATGGCCAGCCCTTGGCGGCGATCACGATCGCCGCATCGCCGGCAGCCATCAGCAGCAGCACGGCGAGGGTAGCGATCAGCGCGCCGGGCTGGGCAAGCACGCGCAATTCTTCCAGCATGAGTTGGCTCCCGAGATCGATCTTTCGATCAGCAATATTACTGCGACAAAGAGGTTCCTGTTCTGAGTTGGTATGGCGGCGAGCGGGCGTTTCGCGCCGGAACGAAGCCGCGATACCGGGCGTTCCTGACTGGAAACTCGACGGATTGCACCTGCCGCGCTATCATTTCGATTTGGTGGATTCCAAGACGGTGACCGACGAAGGAGGCGCCGAGCTCCCGGACGACATCCGGGCGCTGGATGTTGCCGAAGAGATTGCACGGCGGCTTCGGAAGGAGAGTCCCGAGCTTCAGGGTCATCATTTCTCGATCCTCGTCACGAACCAGGACGGTGAGGAGATCGGCCGGGTCTCTCTGGACGTCCTGCACTGAAAGCGCGGCATGTCATTCTTGATCGGCGTGATCTCCGACACGCACGGACTGCTGAGGCCGGAGGTGGAACGCTGCCTTGCCGGGGTGTCCCACATCATTCATGCCGGCGACATCGGCGCCCCCGAAATTATTGAGGCGCTTCGCCGAATTGCGCCGGTCACTGCGATCAGGGGAAATGTCGACCAGGGGGCATGGGCACAATCCTATCCTGAGACTGAAACCCTGCGATTGGGCGGTCACTGTCTCTACATCTTGCACGACCTCAACGCTCTGAACGTCGTCCCGGCCGATCTCGGCATCGACATCGTGGTGTCGGGCCATTCCCATCGCGTGCAGATCAGCAGCAAGGACGGCGTGCTTTACCTGAATCCGGGAAGCGCCGGGCGGCGCCGGTTCAAGCTGCCGATCACACTGGCAACGCTCGAACTGGAGAAGGACCACCCGCTCAGTCCCGTCATCAACGACCTCGACCCTGCCTGACGGAGCCAGGGCAAGGATCAAGCGTCGGCCGGATCAAGTGGCCGCGGGCGAGGATCGCATCATCCGCCTGTTTTGCCCGACGTGACAAGCGCAAATTTGCAAAATCCGTAATTGTCTCCTAACGAGCGGACAAGTCGTTGATTTTGTTGGTCCCGGCTACTGTGCATGGGGTTGTTTCAAGTTTTTCAGGACGTCGTCACGACGCTCCGCAAGGGTCAGTCGTCCGCGTGCCGTCCGCGCCGTCCTGCTCGCGGCGATCGCCGGCGTCAGCGCCGGCGCATCTGTCGCAAGGCGAAGCGAAAAATAGGCGATCGTCGCCTGCAGCCCGTCCTTCAGCGCCACGCGCGGACGCCATCCCAGTGACCGCTCGGCGATGTCGATGACGGGCTTGCGACGCTTGGGGTCGTCCTTGGGCAGCGACTCGAATCGAAGCGGAGACGTGGAACGGGTGTAAGACACGACTTCGCGGGCGATCGCTTCGATCGTGACTTCATGCGGGTTGCCCAGGTTGCATGGCCCGGTGACCGCGGCCGGGCTCTCCATCAAAAGCTGCAATCCGCGCACGAGGTCGTCGACGAAGCAGAAGCTCCTGGTCTGGGTCCCGTGGCCGTAGATCGTGATCGGTTCGCCCCGGAGGGCCTGTACGATGAAGTTCGAGACGACCCGTCCGTCGTTCTCGAGCATGCGTGGTCCATAGGTATTGAAAATGCGTGCGACCTTGATCTCGACTCCGTGCTGCCGGTGGTAGTCGAACATCAGTGTCTCTGCTGCGCGCTTGCCTTCGTCGTAACAGGCGCGTGGACCGATTGGATTGACGTTGCCGAGGTAGGATTCGGGCTGAGGATGGATTTCGGGGTCGCCGTACACCTCGCTGGTAGAGGCCTGAAGCACGCGCGCCGATTTTCGGCGCGCAAGCTCAAGCATGTTCATGGTGCCAATCACGCAGGTGTTCATCGTGCCGATCGGATCGCTCTGGTAATGGCGCGGCGAGGCCGGGCAGGCGAGGCTGTAGATCCGATCGATGCTCTCGTCGATCTCCAGCGGTTCGCGCACGTCGTGCTCGATGAATCGAAAGTTCGGATGGTTGAGCAGTGGCCGGATGTTTGCGATGGTGCCGGTGAACAGATTGTCGAGACAAATGACCCTGTTCCCGCGCTGTAGAAGCGCATCACACAGATGCGAGCCGATGAAGCCGGCACCGCCTGCGATCAGCGCCGTGGAGGTCGGGCGCGGGGCACGAACGCGAGTCTGGAACGTCATATTCATCTCCCTTCAGAGCTCGGCGACCTGCACCGGCCGGATTTCAGGCAACCTCTTTGATTTCCGATGGCGCCGCGCGGAAGCCTCCAAATAATATGTTTCCAGTTGCTGCGCCCGGTGATCTGAGGTGTGATCGGCAAGCACGCGCCTTCTCGCGTTCTCCGCAATCGTGCACCGGCGTTCTTCAGGCATGTCCCGCAAGATCTGGACCACCTCGTTTGGATCCGAGGCGATGAGGATTTCAGACGACGGATCGAATATCGTTTCAATGCCCGGCCATCGGTCCGAAATGATCGGGGTGCCGCAGGCTGCCGCCTCGAACAGACGAACGCTGGGCGAGAAGCCGAGGGCGCGCATGTCGCTGCGGGTCGCATTCAGGGTGAAGCGCTGCTCGGAATAGAACGTCGGATGATGCTGAGGAGTGAGATGCTCGATGCGGGTCAAATTGTCGGGCCAGCTGATATGCTCCGGGTACTGCGCGCCCGCGACCACGAACTGCTCTGCCGGAAGGGCTCGGGCAGGAGCCAGAAGCAATTCCTCGAGAACGGGCTGCCTGTCGTCGCTGTAGGTTCCGAGGTAACCCAACGACCATTTCCGCTCCGCCCGCCTGGGCGCATACCGCTTCGTGTCGGCGCTACAGTAGAGAACGCGCGCCAGCGGGCTGCCGAAATTCTCCTCGATCATCTGTGGGACCGGGCCGCCGGTAAAGGACAGATACAGATCGAAGCGCGGGATCATAGCCGCCGATAGATAATCCAGCCCTTGCTCGATGCGAGCCAGCGTGACCGGCGTATCGATGTCGTAAAAGGCCGTTATTCCCCGGGCGTGGCTCGTCACCCAGTCGGAAATCGCGATGCCGTCTGGCACGTACGAGCCGACGATCACCAGATCGGCGGCGCGGACGAGGGGTCCGAAGCGGAGGGGAACGTCACTGAGCGATTCGTAGAGGTGCACGTTCCACGCGGAAGGGCTGACCAGATCGCGATGGTTCCGATACCACGCGGCGTCGCGCTCGAGGAAGGTGACGCGATGGCCTCGCTGTGCCAGGGCCTCGATCAGGGCGCGATAGGTCGTGGCATGACCGTTGCCCCATGAGGATGTGACCGAAAGACCGATGACGACGATGTTGAGGTTCATTCTGCTGCCTCGACGCGTGAGCTGCTTCCGACAAAGAGTTCGTGGAACTGGCGTGCGCGATGCCGGTAAGTATGGAGATCGAGGATGCGCGCGCGGGCGCGGCCGGCGATTGCCCGAGCGCGATCAGGCGTCAGAGTATTGATGTGGTCCGCCACCTCCGCTGCTGTCGCCGCGACGAGGACCTCCCGGCCCGGTTCGAGAAAATGATCGATGCCCTCCCATTGGTCGGTAATGAGGCAGGCGCCGGCGCCGACGGCCTCGAAGACGCGTGTCGGCGGCGAAAAGCCGTAGCGTGCCATGCTGTCGCGATTGACGTTGAGCGTGGCAAGAGCCGAGCCGAAGAAGCCGTTGTGATCGGCGGTGCCGACGTGTCCGACCTTGCACAGATTGGCCGGCGTGTCCTTGGTCTCCCAGCCGGAGCCGCCGAGCACGAAGCTCCTTTCCGGCAGATGACGCGCCACCTCGATGAAGAACCGCTCGACGCGTTGCTCGCGATCGGGGAGCCGGTTTGCGAGCAGGCTCAGATCGCAGCTGAACCGCGGAATTCGTGGCGTCGGAAAATGCGTGGCCGGATCGAGCGCGTTGTAGATCGGGACGCAGTCGCGCGCGCCGATGATGCGGTATGCAGACACGACCGGGTCGCCGCCGCCATAAGTCAGCACCATATCGTAGGACGCAATGGCACGACGCAAATGGTGCTGGGGATTCTGGTGCATCGCTTCGAGCGTGGCGGGGGCGTCGACATCCCAGTAGACACGCATTGCTCTCGTTGGGATGGTCGCGGTCGCGATTTCGAGCTCCTCATCGAAGACGCCGACGCCGCTGGCCTTGACCAGCATGTCTGCGGATTTGGCGGCGGCTTCCAGGCTGCTGCGCCAACCGTCCGACGTTGCCGGATAGACGATCACGCGCGCCCAGTCGGGGTCGTCGATGTCGCGATGCGCCTGCCGTTCGAACGCGTCCGGCTCGAAGAAGGTGATCTCGTGTCCGAGCGCCGCAATCTGGTTCAGCATGCCGCGATAGTAGGTCGCAGCGCCGTTCCAGTAGGACGATACGAGGCTCGATCCGAAGAAGCAGATCTTCATGCCACGGCTCCGATATCTGGCATGCACCGGGGCTGGCCCGGCGCCCGGATGCCCTGCACGATGTCAAGCAGCTGTTGCGTCCGATGACGGCAGGTATGCTTTTCCCTGATCACACGCAGTCCGGTTCGTACCATCGCGGACGACATCTCGCGGTCATCCAACAGCGTGCGCAGTGCACGTTTCATCTGCGCGCCATCCGTAACGCTCAGATAGACGCCCTCGGGAAACAGGCCCTCCGCATCGGACCATGGCGCGGAGACCAGTGGGATGCCGCACGCCATCGCTTCGAACACGCGGATGGTAGGTATCCCCGGAAGAGACCGGACATAGGGCGCCCGCGGCACATGCACCGTCGTTCGTGCGCTGGCAAAGGCTGCGGGAGCCCAGTGGGCCGGCAGCCAGCCGCCGTATCGGATGCCGGCCGCCCGAATGGTATCGAGAGCGGCGTCGGAGTAACGGACACCGTAGATGCTTGCCCCGAGCTTCAAGTCTGCGACCGGTTCAACCAGAAACTCGTTGAGTTCGGCGCCGCGCTCGCCATCGCCCCAATTGCCGATCCAGATCAGATCGTCCGTGCGCGCGATATCCGGCAGGGGATGGTACAGGGCTGTATCCGCCGCCTCGTGCCAGGTGAAGGCGCGATCCGCCCATCCGAGCTTCAGGTAGATCTGCCGAAGCACCTCGCCGAAGGCAAGCACGCCATCGAATCCATCAAGGTTGAATTGCGCGAGTTCGTCCGGGGCACTGACCGCGCGGTGGTGGGTATCGTGAAACAGCAGGGTGTAGCGAGCCCCTTGCGCGCGCCGGCGTCCGAGCTGCGCGATCAGGTCGGGGGAATTCCACTCGTGGACGATCACAAGGTCTGCGCCGTCTGTGGCGTCGTCGAGATCGAGGAACGCGTCATAGCGGCGGATACCGATCCCAGGCAGCAGCCCCGGGATGTCATCCAGGGCACGTTGACCGCCTTCTCGTATGGCATTCAATCGGCTCCAGCCGTCGATCGGCTCGAAGACAATCACTTCGTGGCCCAGCGCGTGTAGCGCGCGGGCGTAACCTCGGAGAAAGTGTGCGTTGCCGTTGTTCCAGCACGAGGTGAACGCATGGTAGAACAGGATGCATTTCATGCCCGCACCTCGATCTGGTCGTCTGGCGTCATGGTGATTTTCGATGGGAGTAGGCTCTCATACAGTTTCATGTACGCGCTCGTCATTCGCGCCTGCGAATAGGTGAGGGAATGCTCATAGGCAGCACGCTGAAGCCGCGCGCGCTCGCGCGCCTCATTGCAGAGATCGGCGAGCGCGCTATGCAGCGCGTCGGCGTCGGCCGGATCGACGAAGATGGCGGCTTCGTTCCAAAGCTCCCTGAACGTCGGGATATCGGACAGCACGAGCGCGCAGCCGGCTGCCGCGGCCTCCAGAACAGACAGGCCGAACGGCTCGTAGAGCGCCGGGCTGACGAAAATTGCAGCATGCCGCAGGCGGGTGTGAATGGCTTCGGGCGGCAAGTGCCCCAGCCATGTCATCGAAGCGGACGGGGTCGCATCGGCGGCGCCGGCGACCTCGACAGGCCAGGCCAGTCGATACGCTGCCGCCGCCAAGGCTTCGATGTTCTTGGCGCGATCCCAAAGCCGTCCCGCGGCGAGGATCCGGTCCTGCTTTTTTCCGACGAAATCGCCCGGTGCAATCCCGTTCCAGATTACCGTGCCTCTGGAGCGAGGACGGTAAAGTTCGCTGATCACGTCGTGGAAGGATTGACTCGGGCACACCCAAGCCTGCGCCACATCGAGAGCCGCACCAACATGCTCGGTGTAGAGCCGCCATCGCGGCTGCTCAAGCCACGCCGTATCCCGGCAGGCCTGTGCCCATGAATTGACGCAGGAATGCGCCACGACGACCGTCGGTTCGTGCCAGCCGAAAGATGCTTCGCGGAAGCTGTTGAGGTGGACGACATCCGGTCCAAGCTTGGCCTCGAGGCCGGCTAGCACCCGGCTCGCGTCCGCTACATTCCGGCCTTCCGGATCCTGCCACTCGAGCGCGAGGTCCGTCTCGATCAAGCGCACACCGGACCGCTCCAGCCGGCCCCGCTCCTCGGTCCGCGCGCGAGGACCCATCGTCACCAGGGTGACCTCGACACCGGCGCTTGCGAGATCGGAGGCGAGACCGCGGGAATAGGTCCACACGCCTCCCACGGTGTCGGTGGTCATCATGAGCCTGATGTTCGAATTACGGCTCATCGCGCCACCTGGAGTTCGAGCGCATCGAGCGGGACGGGGCGATCGTTCTGGACGTCGCTGAACCGGTCGAACATCGCAAGGTAATGTTGATGCGCGCGCTCCCAAGCGAAGTCGTCGGGCTCACCCCACAATTTGCGATAATCCGGGGATCCCGGATACGGATAGAGCGGCACGGGGTCGTTGGCCCAGACGCCTGCGTCCTGCATCTGGCGGCGCCAGCGCTGCACGACCGGATCATCATCCTCGGGCACTTCGATCAGGTTGGCTTGCACGAATGGAACGTGACGACGCGCTTCGGTCAACCGCTCGGCGAGCTGATCCGTCGTCATCTTGCAATTCTTGGCAAGCGCGGCGCGCCCCTCAACCGTCAGGCTCTCGATCCCGGCTTCGATCGAAACGCAACCGGCGCGGCCGAGCAGGGCCAGCATGTCTGGCTTCCAAAGATCGATCCGCGTCTGTATGCCGAACTTCAGCCCCCGCGTGGTCAGCGCTTGCAGCAGTTCGGCGTTGGGCAGAAAGATCTCATCGATGAAGTAGGCGTACTCAATGCCTTGATGGCGGAGGCCGTCGATCTCATCGAGGATCACTCCGAAAGGACGCTTGCGATAGGCATTGCGGAAATTATCCTTGGCGCAGAAGGTGCAGCTGTAGGGGCAGCCGCGTGATGCCTCGACTTCGGCGCCGGGAGCAAGCGGCTCGGCTTCAAAGCGATGATGGTGGTGATGATGCCGCCGGATCATCTCGTCGGGCCAGCGCAGCGGCGGTTGATCCGTGAAGCGAGCGGCCTGTGGTCCCCCATTGATTCGGACTGAGGTTCCATCCGTAAAGCAAAGGCCGGCAAAGTCGCGTTCGCCGTTGGCCAGGCGAAGCAAGGACGTCTCGCATTCGCCCATGACGACGATGTCGGCGCCGAGCTTCTTCAGCGCCGCCTTCGGTGTCGTCGAGCCATGGGGGCCGACCGCAACCAGGATTGGCACGAGGTCTCGAACCGCAAGTGCGAGTCGCTGCGGCACGCGAAGCTCGGGGGGCGCGCAACGCCAGAACAGGTAGGTTGGAGCTGTGGTCATGGCGATCAGATCTGGACGGAACGCTCGGAGCTCTGCGTCGATATCCGCGAGCGACAGATCGAACATGTGGGCATCGAGCAGCAGCGTCTCGTGCCCGGCCGCCTTCAGATGATGCTCGGAAATACCAAGCTCGAGCGGTAGGTGAGGCGATCGGCAGCCGAAATAGATGCTGCCGCCGAACTCCCAGTTGGGATTGATGAGCGCGACGCGGGTCATGCCATGGCCTCGCGGCTGCCGTCTGACGATCCGAAGCGGCTGTGCAGCCAAGTGTGGAGCGAGCGGAGGCCTTCCGCAATCTCGATCTTGGGCGCCCAACCGAGCGCGTCGGACAGGGCGCTTGTATCCGTGACGTACCAGGGCTGATCGCCGGGACGCCAATCAGCGAAGCTGTAGGCAACGCCTCTACCGGTCAGGTCACCGATCTGGTCGATCAATTCCAGCAGGCTGATGGCGTTGCGAGGACCGCCGCCAAGATTGAACACACGCCCCTGTACCCGATCAATCCGGTCGAGCGCCGCGAGCCAGGCGCCGACCGCATCCGAGACATGGAGCGCGTCCCTAACCTGCTTGCCGTCGCCGTAGATCGTGAGCGGATTGCCTCGGATCGCGCTCAGCAGAAAGTGCGCAATCCAGCCTTGATCTTCAGTGCCGAATTGACGGGGGCCGTAGATGCAGCTCATTCGCATAACGACTGTACGAAGGCCGAACACGCGGGCGTAATCGTGAACGTACTGATCCGCCGTGCCCTTTGAGCAACCATAGGGGCTGTAGAAGTCGAGCGGTGTGTGTTCCGAAACGCCGGCAGCCAGAACATCACTCCTTGGCGCATAGCGCGAGCCGATCAGCCCGATCGAGCTGTCGTCGATCATGCGGCCGTACACCTTGTTGGTCGAGGCGAAGATCACGGGCGCGAGCGGATTATGCAGGCGTATGGTCTCAAGCACATTCAATGTACCGCGCGCATTGATCTCGAAATCGGAAGCGGGATCGTTCACGCTTTCGGTGACGGCGACTTGTGCGGCCAGGTGCAGCACCGCGCGAGCATCGCGCACGGCGTCGATGACGGGGATCGGTTCGCGGATGTCGGCGATCGTGACCGCCACCCGGTCGCCGTGCCTGGACTTGAGCCATTGCGCATTTTCACGTACCCCGGCGCGGGCGAGATTGTCCAGCACGGTGACGTTTTCACCTCGCTCGGCAAGCCGATCGGCCAGATTGCAGCCGATGAAACCGCAGCCGCCGGTGATTAGGACGGGTCTATTGTCAGTCATCACGCAACCAATCCTCGCTGCAGCAACTCGCCGGTGGCTCGCTCGGCCTGATCGTCGGCGATCTGGTCGGCAAGGTACTCCGCAAGCTCCTCAAGGCCGTCCTTGAAGCCGACATGCGGCACGAAGCCGAGCACGTCGCGAGACTTTCCGATGTCGGCGAAGCAGTGACGGATGTCGCCTGCACGATATTTTCGTGTGATCTCGGGTTGGATGTCAGGCCGTCCCATCACGTCGGCGAGATCCTGCGCGACCGAAAGGATGTTGCGGCTTTGCCCTGAGCCGACGTTGAAGACGTCCTGGGCGTGATCAGCCTCGAGTGCCATGCGGCACGCACGAGCGACGTCGTGCACATGCACGAAATCGCGGCGCTGAAGCCCGTCCTCGAACACGAGCGGTGGCCGTCCATTAAGCAGCCGCGCGGCAAAGATCGCGAGGACCCCAGTATAGGGGTTCGACAAGGCCTGGCGGGGACCAAATACGTTGAAGAAGCGCAGTGCCACAGTTGGAATGCCATAGGCGTTTCCCGTGATCAGGCACATCCGCTCCTGCGCATATTTGTTCAGCGCATAGATCGAACTCAATGTCGGCTGCTTGGTCTCGGGCGTCGGAAGGGGCTCAAGCGGATCGCCGGCCAAGTCGTGCAATTCCCAGTCGCCGCGGCGAAGCTGTTCGATCGGTCGTTCGTCACAGACGAGGACGCTCTGATCGGCGCTGCGATAAAGGCCTTCGCCATAGATGCTCATCGAGGAAGCCACAACCAGCCGTTCAACTGGACGCTTTGACAACGCCTGCAGCAGTACGGCAGTGCCAAGTTCGTTGGTCCTGACATAGGGTTCGATGTCGTACATGCTCTGGCCGACGCCTACCGCGGAGGCGAGATGCAGTACCATGTCGGCCCCTCGCAAAGCGTGTTCGACGGCGCTGGCGTCGGTCACGTCTCCAACGACCAGCTCCGCATCGGCAGCGAGATAGGAGGGCCGCTGACGGTTGCCGCCGTGAACCTGTGGCGAGAGATTGTCGAGCAGCCTGACCTCATAGCGGGCCGCCAACAGACCATCGGCCGCGTGGGATCCGATGAAGCCTGCGCCACCCGTGATCAGTACTCGCGTCATTCACCGCTCCGTGCGCATGGAGACCGATCCCGCGGGATCGACCTGTATGAGTGTGGAAGCGCGCTCTGCTATCGGTCGGCGACCCGCGCTAGTCACGTTCGAAGGTAGAAGCGGTGCAAGGAATGTTGGTTCCTGCAAAATGTACAAACGAAAATTTCTCTAACCTGGATCAATAATCTGGGTGAATCGCGGGCGCAGATTTCAAAAGCTCGTGCCGTGGACCGGCATTGGCAACTCGAGATGCCTTGCGACAGTTGCACCAATATCTGCAAAACTGCTGCGTCTACCGATCTGTTGAGAGCGCTTGGCATTCGCCACGAGAATAGGGACCTGTTCGCGCGTATGATCAGTGCCGGTCCAGGTGGGATCGCAGCCGTGGTCCGCGGTGATGATCAGGAGATCATCGCTTCGCAGCCGATCGAGCAGTTGCGGAAGTCTTGCGTCGAACGCTTCGAGGGCTGCGGCATATCCGGCGACGTCCCTGCGATGACCGTAGGTCGTATCGAAGTCGACGAAGTTGGCGAACAACAATCCGCCCTCCGCCAGGCCGTCCAGTCCATCAAGGGTGGCATCGAAAAGGGCGTCGTTACCATCGCCTCGCAAATTCCGTCCGGTCCCGCGATGCGCGAAGATGTCGTCGATCTTGCCGATGGAGACAATGTCACGACAGTCGCTCTCGGCAATGTCGAGGATGGTGTGTTGCGGAGGAGGAACGGAGTAATCCCGACGGTGTCCGGTCCGCCTGAAGCTGGTGCTGGAACTGCCGACGAAGGGCCGCGCAATCACACGCCCGATATTCAGCGGATCGACCAGTCTGCGCGCGGCTTGGCAGACGTCGTAGAGGCGTTGAACTCCAAAGGCGTTCTCATGCGCCGCGATCTGGAACACACTGTCGGCGGAGGTGTAGCAGATCGGCTCGCCGCTCTGCATGTGGTGCTCGCCGAGTTCGGCGATGATCTGTGTCCCCGAGGCATGACGGTTTCCGAGAATCCCGGGCAGGCCGGCCTCCGCGCACAGGCGCTGCACCAGATCGCCGGGAAAGCAGGGTACGGTTTTCGGGAAATACCCCCAATCGAAACCGGTACGCCGGCGATTTCCCAATGCCCTGAAGGGGTGTCCTTGCCTTTCGATATCTCGCTCGCGCATCCAGATTGCGAAATCCCGGCCTGGATCGCGAGGCCCGGCGGTGTGCGCCCGGTGGCGAGTTGGCAGGCTTGGCCGAGGCCGAGCGCGACGAGGTTCGGAACGCGGAGCGGCCCCTCCCGGCTTGCGTTGTCTGCTGTGCCGGCGATGCAGGCCTCTGCGATGTGGCCGACCGTATCCGCGCCCTCGTCGCCATACCGCGCAGCGTCGGGCGCAGCGCCGACGCCGACGGAATCCATCACCAGGATCAGGGCGCGCATACTGGCCCCGTTGCGACCGGTTGCGGTGAAGCCGCGGGTGTCAGCCCCGTCCGGGTGCAATAGCGTTCGACCATCTGGGCGCAAAAGTCGGCGAATTCGTTCACATCCTTGGGCGGGCTGGTGTGATGAGGCGCGAGCCCGCGATGTTCCGGCGTGAAGCAGAATGTCATGGTGACCTGGAATTCGGCCAGAGCGTCCATCTGGCGATCGAACCAATCAAGGGCGTTGGGACGGAAGCTGTCGGCCCAAGACAATCCCGTTCGGAGATGTTTCACGCCGAGACGGCGCATCCAAACCGCGCCCTCGTGCAGGCGATGATCTTCATAATGAAACCACTGACAGAGCCCGAGCTCACGCGCGTATTGCCCGAACTTGTCCAGTGCTGCTTTTGGCGTGCCATCTTCCCGGAGCAGCCCCATGTGGAAATGCCGGTAGTAGGAGGAGCCTTCGGCTTCCTTGTGCCGGGTCGTCGCTTCCCAGGCGGTGGGCAGGTCGTACAGGCTGTACCAATGGATCCGCGGCGTGCGGCCGATCAGGAGCTCGGCGGTGCGCGACAGGCCCCAAGCCTGAACCTCTTCAGCACCGAACGATGAAACGCCGACCTCGGTGACCCAGACCGGGAGCGAGGTCGTCGCCTTGATATCTTCGAGCTTGTTCGGCCATTCTCCGATTTGCCAGAGATTCCAGTCGAGCGGAAAGCCATGCACCGCCACCGCATCGACATGATCGAGGACGCCGCGCGCCTTCATGTTGCGGATGAAGGAGGGATCGATCGGCGATATGCCGCCCAGCACGCGCGGCAAAGTCGGATGTGCCGTGCGGATGGCTTTGCCCGCCGCGATGGCGGTTTCGGCGAACATCGCCCAGTCCGGATCGATCAGGAGGTCCCAATGCGATTTGTTGTTTGGCTCGTTCCAGATCTTGGCAGCTTCGATCATCAATCCACCTTCCGCGCCGGGTAAACCGGGCCATCGGCCTGCGGCCGCTCGGTTCGCTTGCAGAGATAGACCTCGTCTTCGGGATGCGCCGCGATGGCAAAGCCGGAGCTGCGAAGCATGGCTTCCACGCACGCACGATTGGGAACCCACCAATTGGTGGGATCGTCTGCATATTTTTGCTCGACGAAGTGGAGCTTGGGATAGCCCGGAGCGTCGAAATGATCCGTCATCCAGAAGTCGTAGTTCTTCTCGATTGGATCAATGTCGCTGTTGCCGCGCTGCATCGATTGGAACAGCAGGAGATCGTCGGCGACGTGTTCGTGGATCAGGTCGAGGGCGAGCAGGGGATGCCGCAGATGATAGAGCACACCCATGAAGATCACCAGGTCGAATTTTTCGTGCAGTTGCCCCACGTCGTAGGCGGACATCTTACGGAACTCGATGCGGAGTCCGTTGACCTCGGCGGCGAAGCGAGCCTGCGCCAGATATTCTTCGTCCGTGTCGAGGCCGAGCACGCGCTCGGCGCCACGCCGTTTCATTTCCATCGCATAGAATCCTGCGTTGCAGCCGATGTCCAGCACGGTCTTGCCTTCGAGCCGGTCCGGGATGATTCCTGAGAAACGCTGCCATTTGACGTTCGGATAGTCGCCGAGAAAATGTGCCGGCGCGGTCGGAACGCCATCGAGATCGAGATTGTGAAACCATGGACCTAGCGCATCGACACGGCGGCGGATCTCGTCACGGGAAAGGGCCGATCGGGTCATGCAACCACTCCGTCATTCGTCATAGGCGTTGCCGCAATCGTCTCTGCCGACGTGCCGGCCCGCAGGCGCGAGCGGCCGTTGCCGGCACTGGTCTCTGCGAGCAGCGCCATCGCCGTGCGATAGCCATCGATCGTGCCGACGTCGACATAGGATTCGCCGGCCTTGACACCGGTGCCGCGGCCGCCGGCGGCAAGGAAAGCATTGACTAACGTTCCAAAATATTCGTCGCAGCGGTCACGCCTGGTCCACAACGCCTGCAGCTCTCGAAAGCCGCGTGCGGACATCCGGAACGCTCCCCATATCCATGTCGAGGTTGCGTTGGGGTTTTTGACCTGGATTTCGGTCACACGATCGCCATCAAGCACTACGGCATCGAAGAATTCCGGATGTTCTACCGGAAACAACAGAAACGACAGATCGGCGCCCGGCAGCGCGCGCAGGGCGGCGGCGGGAAACCACACCGTGTCGGGCAGCCCCACGATCACGTCCTCGTCCCAGCCAACGACCGTACTCGCCCTGAACACGGCGTCGCACAGGCCGAGGGGCTCCGGCTGCACCACGTACGCCAGTTGGGCGCTGCCGTAACGGTCGCCGAAATACTCGAGAATGTCTGACTTGCCCGGCGAGATGACGAAGCAGATCTTGTCGGCCCCGCCGAGAATTAATCGCTCCAGGAGATATTCGGAGACCGCGCAAGGACGGGTGGTGCCGTCATCGCCGCGGCTGCCGACGGGAAGCAGTTCCTTGGAAAAGGCGAGCGGCTGAATGCGGCTGCCGCGACCGGCAGCCGGGACGATTCCCCACATGATCTAGGCCTCCTCGGTTTGCCGGTGGCGCATACCGGACGCTGCGCGTTCAAGCAGCGCGACGAGCTCGTTGGCGCGCTTGTCCGACGTGTGCTGGTCCATGGTTCGTTCGCGCCCACGTCGCGCGATGCGCTGCAGCTCGGCATCCGGCAGCGCAAGCGCGGCAAGGGTGTCATCTTGATCCGTCGCAAGCAGGATCTCTTCGCCGGGGGAGAAGAACGTTTCGATGCCGACCCAACTGTCGCTGAGGAGAGGAACACCGCAGGCAGCGGCCTCGAACAGGCGGCCGGATGGGCACCACCCCATTTCCGCCATCGCCCGGCGCGTAACATTAAGTGTCAGGCGGGCCGAAGCGAAGAAAGCGGCATGTTCGGACGGCGGGAGATGCCGGACGAAATAAATGTTCGGGGACCATGGGAAATCGTCCGGATACTGGGCGCCGCCGATTAGAAAGCGCAGGTCGTGCCTGACACGTGCGGGTGCCACAAACAACGCTTCGAGCGTCCGCTGACGATCGTCGGAATAGGTTCCGAGATATGACAGATCGGCACGGTAATGCAGCTGCGGTGGGACCGGCCGGTGTACGTCGGTATCGACATGACCATAAAGCGGCTCGATGTGACGCACGCCGAGCCTGGAGCGGAATTCATCCGAGATTTGCGGACCACCTGTGAAGCTCAGGACCAGGTCGAAATCCGCAAGGCCGCGCGGGCCGATGTACGCCGCTGTCTCTCCCGCGACGATCTTCGACAGCGTCACGGGCGTGTCGAGGTCGTAGAACACCGGAAGGGCGCGTCCCTCCAGGAGGATCAGGTCGGTTGCCGCGATTGCGTCAGGACAATAGGACGTGACGATCGCGACGTCCGCGTCGCGCAGATCTTGCTTTGCGACCGGGCGGACGGACTCCCAATCCGAGAACAGCTTCAACTCACCGCCCGGCAGTTCGCGGACATCCCGAGCCCCGGCATAGTACGGCAGGTCGCGCTCGAAAAAGACGATGGTGTGCCCCAGTCGCACCAGGTGCTTGCAGAGGCCCCGCCACAGGGTAGCGTGACCGTTGCCCCAGGAGGAGGAGATGGTCAGCCCGAATATGACGATCTTCACGCTCTTGCCCGCTGATTCATTCCGGTGATCTTGAATTTGTTGCGATCGACAGTGAGCGTGCTGACGCTCCCGGGTTCGATCTCGACCGAGAGAAAGTGGTCGAGCTCAATTCCCTGGTAATGCAATAGCGCTGCACGGATCGGCTCCGCATGACTGACGACGACCACCGTCTCGCAACTGGAGTCGCTCCGCAGTTGCTCGAGATGGCCGACGACGCGTCGCTGGAGGGTTCGCATGCTCTCGCCGCCGGGCGGCCGGCTCGTGCCGCGTTGCGTATTCCAGACCGACCATCGTGGATCCTGGGCGAGCTCGTCAAACCGTCGTCCGGTCCAGTCGCCGTAGTCCAGTTCATCGAGAGCAGGCACGATCTCGACCGCGAGAGAGTGATGCGCGGCCAAAATGCACGCGGATTGCAGGCAGCGGCGCTGGGGGCTCGATTGGACCAGGTCGGGACGTGGATTGATCGCATCCGCGCAATGCGCGATCTGCTCACAACCAAGCGCGTCGAGCGCGACGCCTCTCATCCGACCGCACAGGGTGCCGCCGAGCAGGGCGTGATGACCGTGACGCACGAGATGTATGATTCTCGCCATCACGCGTAGGCCTTGTTGTCGATGAAGGCCCGGGTGCGGCGCCCGGCTTCTTCATCGGTGAACTGCTGCGGCGGCGACTTCATGAAGTAGCTCGAAGGGCCGGTCAGTGCGCCCGCCATGCCGCGGTCCATGGCGAGCTTGGCGCAACGCACGGCGTCGATGACGACCCCCGCCGAGTTCGGCGAATCCCAGACTTCGAGTTTCACCTCGGCGCTGAGGGGAACGCCGCCGAAAGTCGTGCCCTCCAGCCGGATGTAGGCGAGCTTCCGGTCCGTGAGCCAGGGGACGTGGTCGCTCGGCCCGACATGGATGTTATCGGCATCCATGGGAACGTCGAATTGGCTGGTGACGGCCTGGGTCTTCGATATCTTCTTGGATGTCAGCCGTTCCCGCTCTAGCATGTTCTTGAAATCGGTATTGCCGCCGACGTTGAGTTGATAGGTGCGGTCGAGGCGGACGCCGCGGTCCCGGAAAAGATTGGCGAGCACGCGATGAAGGATGGTGGCGCCGACCTGACTCTTGATGTCGTCGCCGATGATGGGCAGACCGGCTTGCTCGAATCGGGATCGCCAATCCGGGTTGGAGGCGATGAAAACGGGGATGCAATTGACATAGCCGCAGCCAGCCTCGATCGCCCGGGCGGCATACCATTCGCTGGCGCGCTGCGAGCCGACCGGAAGATAGGACACCAAGACGTCGGTGCGCGACATGGCGAGCACCTCCGCAACGTCCGCTTCGGGCGCATCCGAAACTGGAATGTCGTCCTGGAGATAGCGGCCGACGCCGTCCATGACTGGTCCGCGCCGCACAATCACGCCGGTTGAGGCAACATCGGCAAAGCGATGGGTGTTGTTCGGCTTCGCCCAGATCGCCTCGGAAACATCGCGTCCGACCTTATGGGCGTTCACATCGAATGCCGATGCGATCTGAATGTCGCTGATGTGATAGCCGCCGACATCCACATTCATCAATCCGGGTACCGGCTCGTTCGACGTTGCATTCCGGTAGTAGGAGAGCCCCTGGACCAGGGAGCTCGCACAGTTGCCGACGCCGACGATGCCGACGCGTACACGTTGCCTGTCTTGAAGACGTGAATGCATGAACTGATGCCCTCCGGAAAAGCAGCGCGGCCAAACGTAAGTAGATCGGCGAACGTGCGGAAGGTATGTTCGTTCCTGTGTTGGCCATGCTGATGCATCAGGATGCCCGCCTTGAGCGCGACAACAATGAATAAGCTTAACCTGGATTAGAATCCGCGCGCACCTTCCAGGAACGATCTTCTACCTGGTTGAAGAACAAGAAGAAGATGTCGAATGTGGCAAAGCCCTTCGGCACTGAACTATCGTCGACAAGAACAAATCCTGCCGCCCGACGTTCAGCGAAAGCGGACGAACTCGACTCTCTGTCGGGTTCCGATGGAAACGAGGAGGGTATCGGATGAACACAAGTCATTCAATGACGCACGGCAGCGAAGCGCATCACACCACCGACCACGACGTCATCCGGAAATGGGCGGAAGAACGCGGTGGCAAGCCGGCAACCGTAAAGGCGACCGAAGAGAATGGGCATGCCGGCATCCTGCGGATCGACTTCGATCCCCCGGATGAAGGTCTCGACCGGATCGGCTGGGACGAGTTCTTCGAGAAGTTCGACGATGCCGGCATCGCATTCCTTCACCAGGACCGGACCAAGGATGGCGAGCTAAGTCGTTTCCACAAATTCGTCAGGGCTTAGGGGAATGGTCCCGAAGTGGGCGTCATGAACAGCTGGACGCAGGCGATGCGTGCGGGGGATTTCGCGCGCGCCTGGGCCGTGACCGATCGCGATCTGGCAGCGCTTGCTCGCGCGCCCAAGCACGCTGGTCCGCGCCATCTGCAGCGGATATGGCGCGGCGAGGAGTTGGCGAACAAACGCGTGCTGGTCCGTTGCTATCACGGCCTCGGCGACACCATCCAGTTTCTCCGCTTCATGCCTGCACTCAGGATGATAGCGCGTAGCGTGACGGTCTGTTGCCAGGCCGAGTTATTGCCCGTTGTCGAACGGGTCGAGGGTGTCAGTCTCGCCATTCCGCTTCATGAAGAGGCGCCTTGCGCCGAGTTCGATACCGATATTGAGATCATGGAGATACCGCATGCGATCAGGGCTGGGCGTGCAACGGTCGAAATGCGGGCGCCCTATCTGACGCTGCCGGCAGGCAGCGTGTCCTCGCCGCAGCTCAAACGTGGCGGTCTGACTGTCGGGTTGGTCTGGGAGGTGGGGGCTTGGGACAAGCGACGTGAAGTTCCGCCGGCCCTGTTGACGCGCCTTGCCGGTGAGGGCAGAACTTTGTATTCGCTTCAGCGAGGGGGCGGCACTGAGCGACTTCCCGAGACAGTCGCGCGCGACATCAGCACGCCTGACATCGCGGCACTCGGTCATCTGATCCGACAGCTAGACCTCGTGATCTGCGTTGACACCATGGTTGCGCATCTCGCGGGAGCGCTGGGATGCGAAGCCTGGGTAATGCTGCACGCCGACTGCGATTGGCGCTGGCCGGCATCCGGCTCTCGTACGTTCTGGTACCCGACCCTGCGCCTTTTCCACCAGAGGACTGCAGGCGTTTGGGACGACGTCATTGAAGAGGTGCGGCAGATGCTACTCGACCGCGCCGAGCTGTGGCGGCGAGCCGGGTGATCCGTCACGCGACCGCCGCGCCTGTCGATACCGGCTGGCACTGCGACGGCCGCGCTCTGTGGGCGAGAGGCCGGCTCCGCAGATAAGCCGGGTCGAAGCCCGCGAGACGGACCAAGCCCGCCCAGTCCGCGATCGTGATGAGTTTTCCGTGCCATCGCAGAAGGCCGCGCCGACGCAATTCCTGAATGGTGCGATTTGCGTGCACGGGGGAAATAGCGCAAGCCGCAGCGAGGTCGGATTGCGTGAACGGCGATGCGAGGTTGAGGTCCCTCGCAAGCCCGACCGCCTGGAGACGCGCGGTGATTTCGCAGACCAGATGGGCGACTCGCACGAGTGCATCGCGGCTGCCGAGGTTCAACGTCCAATCTCGCTGGATGGCGAGGTCCGTGAGTTGCATGAGAAGCAGCGCGCGAGACATTGCCGCAGACTTCGCGGTTAGCTTGTGGAAGAAGTCGTGAGGCACCAAGGCAACGACGGCAGATCCGAGCGCAATGAGATTGCCTTCGGCGTGCGGTTGATAAAGCGTGTGCAGATCTGGAACATCGCCGGGAACATGTATGGACGTAATTTGTCCATGCTGGCCTTCGGCGATGTACCTGGAGAGGTAACCTTGAAGCACAACGCAGCAGCGGTCTGTCTTGTCATGGCGCCGCACAACCGGCTGGTGAGCTTCGATGCTGGCGATAACACTCGGCATGTCCGCCAGCAGTTCAAGATCCTGGACGGTCAGATCGGTCAGACTCGCTAACCGGTCTGCGAGCTTGGAGAAGGCGAACCCTGCTTGCATCGTGCGCGTCCATGAGACGTTGTCCGTTCCCATTTGGCGGACGCCGACGAAAGATGCATTAACGTTTGATATGCTCCGCCGCAGGCGCATCGCGCAACGGATCGAGCGCTTTGCTGGATAGTTGGTCGGTTCGGCACATCAGGTGTGGCAGCCGGGGGCAGCCTGAACGGCATACGACGTATACGTCGTTTGGCTGATCCAAAATGAAACGCCGATTCACATATATTGATGTTTCCTCGGCCCAAGCTGTCAAAGCTCTTTCAGTTTGGAACGGGGAAGATGGCATGGACAGCGTGGAACGCATATTCATCGGCACTGCCGTCGCCGGCTTTCTGGTGATGCTCGCCGCGATCGTTTGGATGATGATCACATAACTTGAGCGTCGTTTAGAACCGGTTCCAGAAGCGTTAAGGCTCCTTGTGTCACTCGCCTGCTTCCTGGTTCGCGGCGACATCGATTGCCCTCGGCAGCGGCATTTCGATCTGGCATGAAATTCCATCTTCGCCGAACCGAAACTCGGTTTTCGCGCCCGAGGTGTGTGCAAGCGCCCTTTCGATCAGGTTCCGTCCAAATCCCTTCTGCGCTGTCTTGGACAATTTGGGAACTCCGCTCTCCTTCCAGGTCAGCAGCAGATTTGGGGCGCTCCGGCCGTTGCGCTGAACACGCCAGGAGACATCGAGCCGGCCTTGGCCGTCCTTGAGAGCGCCATGCTTGACTGCGTTCGTTGTCAGCTCGTGCAGAGCAAGTCCGATCATCTGGACGAGTTCGAACCCCAACGGAACCGCCGGCCCGGAAACCGACACCTTGTTGTCGGCGGCCCCAACCGCTTGCAGTTCCGAGCGGATAATGTCGCCGAGATCGAGCTGGTCGTCGCTCGCCTTGGTGACGAGGCTCTGGACGCGGCCGAGGGCCGCTAGCCGGGTCGAGAATTCCTGCAGGGAACCGCCGTTCCCGAGCGTTTGTTGAGCAAGCGCCTGGACAATCGAAAGCAGATTGCGAGTCCGGTGCTGTAGTTCGGCAATGAGAACGCGCTGCCTTGCCTCCGAATGAGTCAGGCTCGTGACGTCGATGAAGGTCACGACGACGCCTTGGATTGTCCGATCGCCGTCGCGGTAAGGCGCCAGCCGCACCAGATAGTGCGGACCTTGTCCTTCGCCGCCGACCCTTCTCTCAATTGGGTCCGCGCCCGCGAAGACCTTGGCGATATCTTCCGGAAAGCCGGTGAGGTTCAACCGGCTCGAAAGATCCGTGATCGGCCGTCCCTTGTCGGTCGGAAGGATATTGAACACCTTGGTGACCGCAGGGGTAAAACTTCTAATGACGAGCTTCCTGTCCAGGAAGATGGTCGCGACGTCCGTGCTTTCGAACAGGTTTTGCAGGTCGCTGTTGGCCCGGTCCAGCGCGTCGACCTTGCCGTGAAGCTCGGCATTGACCGTATGAAGCTCCTCGTTGACCGACTGCAGCTCTTCCTTGGAAGCCTCCAGCTCCTCGTTTGTCGACTGCATCTCTTCGTTGACGGAGACGAGCTCCTCATTGGAGGACTTCAACTCCTCCAGCGCGGTCTCGTATTCCTCGATCATGGATTGCAGGCGATCCCGGGTCTCACGCAGCTCGCGCTCCAGGTGCGCAGCCGAGTCGCCATGACCGATCTGGGCCCGGTTGAGAGCCTCTTCGCGGCTGAGCACGGGGCCCTGGTCGGCGAAAAGCACCAACAATAGCGGCTCGCCGCTGCCAACATCGTCCAGTGGCCCGATCGTCAAATTGACGAGCTGAATCTCGCCGTCCTCGGTGTCGAGTGATACGCCATTGCGCGTGGCTATTCGCCCGGTCTCGATCGCTTCCCGGAACAGCGTTCGCAGATCGAGTCGGAGGCCCTTCCGTGCCATCGTCAGAAGCTGCCGCGTCGGGGCTCCGGCAGGTGCTTCCAGGTATTTTCCGGTCCGGCTCGAGTAGTAGACCACATCGCCATCGCGATTGACGACGACGTGTGGCGGAGCAAACTGCTCGACGACGTGTTCCTCGACGGCCTGGCGCAACGCAAGGCCAACGAGCGGGTGCCGCCGTGGAATGAGGTTCGTGGCCGGCCCCGGCCGGGCGCCATGAAGGGCAAGGGGAAGCCGTTTCGGCGCGTTGGAATCGGAGCGGCGGCGGAAAATCCGGTGCCGCTTTTCGATCGGCGCGAACAGATCTGCGAACTGGCTGGCATTCTCTGCCGAGCCGAGGAAAAGATAGCCGTTCGGGCGCAGTGCATAATGGAATGTCGGGATCACCTGATTTTGTACGTCCGCGCCGAAATAGATCAGCAGGTTGCGGCACGACACCAGGTCGATGCGCGAAAACGGCGGGTCACGAATGACGCTGTGGGGAGAGAAGATGCAGAGGTCGCGAACATCCTTGGAGACGACATAGCTGACGCCGTCCGACACGAAGAACCGCTTGCGGCGTTCGGGCGACACGGTGTCGAGCAGCGGGCCCGGGTAGCGGGCGGCTCGTGCCACCGAGAGCGCCCGTTCGTCAATGTCCGTCGCAAAGATCTGCACCCTCGGTACGGCCGTCAACGTGTCCATATGCTCGCGCGCTAGAATTGCGATCGAGAAGACTTCCTCTCCGGTCGCGCAGCCCGGAACCCAAATCCGGACCGTGTCGTCGGCGCCCAGTCCTTCGAATATTTTGGGTATGACCGAAGTTGCGAGCGCCTCGAAGGCAGCCTCGTCGCGGAAGAAGTTCGTGACGTTGATGAGCAGATCCCGGAAAAGAGAGCTCACTTCTGCGGGTTCCTGCCGCAGCCGCTCGACATACGCCTCGATGGTCGCGAGCTGCGTAACCTGCATGCGGCGCTGGATGCGACGAACGAAGGTCTTGGTCTTGTAGCCGCTGAAGTCGTGCCCGATCTGGTTCCGCAAAATCGCATAGATCTCCGGCAGGAATTCTCCGAGCGTCGGCTGCTCGGAGTCTTCTGGCGTGTCGATGATCTGCTCGAGCAAGTCGTTGCCATGGACGAACTCGACCAATTTGGGCCCCATATCCTCCGCCGGTATCGCGAAGTCGATCAGGCCCGAGGAGATTGCGGCCTCCGGCATTTCCGGATGTTGTGGGCCGAAGCCGTCGCCGACCTGCGCGAACGTGATCCCGCCGCGCTCCTTGATCGCCTTGACGCCGAGCGTGCCGTCCCCGTCACCGCCGGAGAGGACGACGCCACCCGCGAGCTCGCCGATATCCACGGCCAGCATACTCATGAAAATATCGATCGGCTTATGCTGACGGTAGCTGCCGCTCTTTCGGAGCGTCAGCCGGCGGTCTTTGATACCCAGAATGGCCTTGGCCGGCATGACGTAGACATGGTTATTCTGGACATGGATCGCATCTGCAGCCACGTGCACCGGCAGCGTCGTGTAACGGGTGACGATTTCATGCAGAAAGCTTTCTCGCTCCGGACTGAGATGGGTCACGATGACCAGCGCGAGACCCGGCTCGGGAGGCAGGCCACGAAAGAACCCCTCCAACGCTTCGATTCCACCTGCAGACGCGCCGACACAGATGATCGGAAAGGCATCCGGTGCAGTCATGGCTGTGGGCCCCATGACGTCGCCGCCGTACCGTTCGTTCCGGCGCGTGATATTCCTTGCCTCGCAGGAACGAACTCGGGCGCAAGCCGTGATCGTGACGTCGCTTCCGTGAGCAGACGAGATGCGGCTCTGACTTCGAACCTCCCGAGCCGGCCCGAACCAAATTCGCCTGCAAAGGACACCGCCAAAATGTGATTGTTGGGCATTCGACCTCCGCAGCGCTGACAATCCGTGCTACCCTCGCACCAATCAGAGGAGTGTCAAGAACGGTATCGGACGCGGCCCTTTCGACCGGCATTTACGGCTCCTGTAGCGGTTCTTACAATCGAGGTTTCAAGAAAATATATTTCAGGTTTAGGCACAACACTCAGACCACCGCGTTATGGCGAATCGATGCCTCGCTGAAGGACGTCCTGATGCCGCGTTTCTTTTTCGATTTCACCTCGGGGAGAACCATTGAGTCGGACAATATCGGGACGGAATTCCCCTCGCTGGAGGAGGCCTATCTCGACGCGTGCCGTTCCGCTCTGGAAATGTCCTTTGAGAAGCTCCGCGTGCGCTGCGATCCCAACCTCGATTCGGTGGAAATCCTGGATGCCGAACGAAACTCCCTGATGCAGGTGCCGTTTTCGGACGTTTTGCGTCCGAAGCCGCCACGGCTGCCTTCGGCGCAGGATCTTTGCAATCAGCAGAGCTGCAGCCAGCTCATTGAGTCCTGTAACCAGCAACTGGTCCGCGGCAGACATCTCAAGGCTGAAATAGGCGAGGAATTGAGAAAAATGCGAACGACGTCCAGCGCCATCCGCGCAAATCTGGAACGTCTGACCAGGTCTGCCCGCTAGCCGCAAGTCCCGTCAGGCACTGCGAGGTAAGCGGGGTCGAATTCCGCAGCCTGATAAAGGCCTGCCCGGTCACGGATGATAAGGCGGCCTCGGCTGAGATCAACCAGCTTGCTGCTACGGAGTTGCTGCAAGACCCTGTTGACGTGAACGGTCGACAATCCAAGGATATCGCCAAGCTCGCGCTGGGTGAGAGGAAATTCGAAATCGTCGGATTCCCTGTGGTTGCTGCCTGAGCGACAGGCGATCTCACACAGGAGGTGAGCAAGACGCGCTTCCGCCGGCTTGCGGCCCAGCCAGATCAACCACTCCCTTTGAACCGACGCCCGCCATGCTGTCGCGCGCCATAACCCGCGTACGATGGCTGGATGCAGTTCCAGGAGCGGGCGCAATTCGGCGGCTGGAATGGACAAGACCACAGCCTGCGAAAATGTGCTGATCGAAATTCCGGCCCGATCCAGAACGAAGTCTCCCGGATTAAGCGGATCGCCGGGCAGACATATGGACACGATCTGCTGACCGCCGTCTTCCAGGGTGCGGGTGGCACGCGCGACGCCACTGCACAGCAAGAGCAGGGGTACGGAAGTTTCGCCTTCTTCGACTATGATTTCGCCCTTTGCGAGATTTCGCAGCTGCGAAATCGAGAGCAGCGCTTGCTGCTCCGCGACCGGCAATCCCATTCGACGCCTCAAAGCGGCCAACAGGGGAGTTAAATCGAATGCTGACAATTTGGGTGCCAGTGCCGCCGCCGCGGTCTCGGGCGGCATTGTTGCGGTGCGATCCATCCAGGCCCGCAGCGTGGCGTAGAAGTCCAGCAGCGCTGCTTCGTTCAAAAGCAGTCCTCTGAGATGTCCGTCCTTGGAACTGGCCAGGGTCCGCCGCTCGGAGGCAAGCTGTCGAAGCTCTCCGTAGGAGCGGGTTTGGAGTGTAAGGCGGTGTAGCATTGCCGAAGCCCTCTAGGCGCTAAAACGCGATACCCCTTTTTCGGGTTCCGCGATGTTCAACCGACATCGAACGGTTCAACCGAAGCGGGAGCCGCTTTTTTCGCCGGCGGCCCCACCCCGCCGGTTTGTCTCGTGAATTCAAGGGATTGATCGATGCGCGCAGTGAGATTGCCCCGCAAGCCCATTCCTGCAGACCTCGATCAGAGGTCGCTTGAGCGGCTCAGGCAGATCTTGCCAGGGTACCGACCGATGGCATGGGTGGAAGAAGTAGGAACCGTCGGCGGCCGCGTGGAGGCGGCCGGTCGCGGGAGCAGGATCATCGGCTAAGTTGCCGGTGGATCAGCGGGAAAGACTTGCTCTCGTAGACCTCACGTCAGAGCATTCGTCACTGGCGGCTCTTTCATCTGTTCGACCTGCGCGCCGCTGTCGGGCCGGGCGGGTCCGAGGACAGGCTCTTGGCCCAGTGGTTCAAATCCGGCGCGGAAGCTGAATTCGCCCTGACCGTCGATCGAGGGTCCCTCGCAATAGCGGCCCGGCTGGATTGAGGCTGCGTCGCGTTCGGTACCCCTGAACATGTAGCTAAACTCCGTCGCTTCCTTGCTCCGATCGAAGCTGTTCGGAATCGGGAGCGCTGCATCGGCACCCATCTCCTCGATCACCGCGAGCCATTGCTGCTGGTGCATGGTGTCGCGGGCAATGAGATAGCTCAGCATGTCCTGCATGCCCGGGTCGCTGGTGGAGTTGTAGAGCCGCACCGCAAGCGTACGGCCCGTGGATTCGGCCGCGACGTTGCAGTACATGTCGGCCGCCAGATTACCGCTCGCATAGATGTGCGAACAGTCGAACGGCACGCCGTCGCAATTGGCAGGAAATGCGGACAAGCCGGTCGAAAGAATGTGCCGATGCAGCATGCCTTCGACCGCTCGCCGCCGTTCATCACCGCGCCGACCACGGGATTGGCTTGCATCGTGGTCTCCTGCGTCGTTACGGGCGCATCCTCCAGGTTCAGTGCAACAGCGGTGGCCAACATCTCGATATGGCTGATTTCTTCCGTCGCCGTGTTGAGAAGGACGTCGCGATATTTCGCCGGTCCGCGAGCGCCCCAAGCCTGAAAGAAGTATTGCAGGCAGACCCGGATCTCTCCTTCCACGCCGCCGATCGCTTGCTGCAGCTGGCGAGCGACGATCGGATCCGGTTTCTCGACCTTTACGGGATATTGCAGTCGCTTGTCGAAATAGTACATGCGCATCTCCTTTTTTTTGCAAATCCGCAATGAGCACCCGGAAGCTGCGTTCCTAATCTTTCGCCGCAATCATTTAGAGGCGTTCGAGATTGGCGCGCTTCTCGGAAGACGTGAATAAAAAACAGATGGCCCCGGCGGGGAGACGAGTCCGCCGAGGCCGCTCTTGCCACGCGCTGGTCGAAGCGACGGCCCTTCAATCTCGCGCGATCGGCAAACCGTCAGCGCCGAGGCGCGGCTCCATTGGAAGGCGGAGTTGTCTCGTTGCGCATGCCGGGAGGACTGGAGGCACCCTGGCCGCCACGTTCGACGTGTGTAATACCGCCGCCGCCAGCGCCGCCCGCTCCTGCACCAGCTCCGCTGCCGCCGGCTCCAGCTCCGCTGCCTCCGGCACCGGCGCCACCACCAGCGCCACCGGCCCCACCGCCAGCACCACCACCGGCACCGCCGCCCGCGCCTTGCGCGAATGCGGCGCCCACTGACGTGCCGGCCAACAGAGCCGCTACCGTGATCGTGAAGATTGTCTTACGCATGTCATTGCTCCTTTAGTGGTTGAGTGTGTTCGTCCAATCGAGTCCGGCTGCAACCGTTCCTATGAAAATGCCTCGCATGAAGTGATCTGCCGGTCGCAACGTCATCGGTGCTGTTTTCAACGCCTGTGCGTGGAAGGGACAGCGACGCTCTTGAAGTTCTCGGCAAGAGACGTGAGCGCCGCCCGCATGTCCGGGCCTTGCAGGGCAGCGCCGTGCCCGGTCACGACCACTTCCGGTGAGAGTGCGGCAAGTGCGCGCACCGAGGTCTCGGCGCTCGCCCAATCGGGCGTGAAGTACATCGGAGGTCCGTGCATTTCCGGAGCCTGCGTCACCGCCGCGTAAACCGATTCCTGACGCGTGGTGATGAATACGTCTCCCGCGATCAGGAGCCGGTCGCGTTCGCGCCAGAGTGACACGTGACCGGGTGTATGCCCGGGCGTGTGTATCCACTTCCACTCGATCAGGAACGGCACGCTGTGATCCGCCGGAAGGTCGTATAGCCTCGAGGCGACGTTGACCGGCTTGGTCGGGAACAGTGGCGAGAGCCGGGCAAGGAGCCCGCCGCCCACGCTCGGATCGGCTGGCGGATAGGACTGCGTGCCGTCGAGATAGGGATGCTCGGCCGAATGGGCATAGACCGGCACATCCCATTCGTTCGCCAGTGTCTCAAGCGCACCGACATGATCGAAATGGGCGTGCGTCATGATAACGCATGCCGGTCTGCCGTACGCGCCAAACCTCGCCCGGGCGGCGCTCCGGATCGCCGGGGCCGAGCCTAGAATGCCAGCATCGACCAGAACACAGTTGCCGTCGCCGGCATTCTCGTCCCCGACGAAGACGACGTTGACGATCGCGAGTTGCCTGTATGCGACATCGGACACGATCTCGCGCGTGTTGTCGTTGCGATCACGGTCGGCTCGCGGGTGCTTCGCGCCGGCCTCGGGTGAGAGGGGTATCTGCGTCATTTTCTTCCTTCCTCATGGACCAGCGTCTATCGCTCGATCGTTCCCGTCCGCCTGATCTTCTGCTGCAGCAGCATGACGCCATAGAGCAAAGCCTCCGCCGTCGGAGGGCAGCCGGGAACGTAGATGTCGACCGGGACGATGCGATCACAGCCGCGGACGACCGAATACGAATAGTGATAGTACCCGCCGCCATTTGCGCACGAACCCATCGATATGACGTAGCGGGGCTCGGGCATCTGGTCGTAGATTTTGCGGAAGGCGGGCGCCATCTTGTTGGTCAGGGTGCCTGCGACGATGACGACATCGGACTGGCGCGGCGACGCTCGCGGCGCGAAGCCAAAGCGCTCGGCATCATAGCGCGGCATCGACATCTGCATCATCTCGACCGCGCAACACGCGAGCCCGAAGGTCATCCACATCGGCAAGCCGGTGCGGGCCCAGGTGATCAGCTCATCCGCCGTTGCGGTAAAGAAGCCCTTGTCGGCGAGGTCGTCCCGGATCTGCATGAAATAGGGATCGCTGCTGTTCTCGGGCGCGCCGGCACCGGGCCGCAAGAGCGAAGCGGCGGGCTGGCTGGGGTGCAAAGCGGGATCATTCATGATCTCGGTCCTGGTGCTGAAACTTTCCACCATGTTCCTGAAGACCGAAACTGCTTGATGGCGACTTAACCGAGGTTAGCGCGGCTTGGGCATCGATGAGCACATGCGGAAATTAACGTGCGTGATTGTCACAGGGGCAGTCTGCACCTATCAATTCGGCATGTGGTGGACCTTGGTTCTCGTCGGCGGCCTGCTCGTGACGATCTATGCGTTGAGGTAACAAGCCGCCGAGCAGGCGCGGCAGACGATCACGCGCGACGTGGAACGACACCGCGTCGAGGCGATTCTATCCGAGCGGCCAAGTACCGCGGCAGGAGGATCCGGCATGGAGAAACCGACTCAGGAACAACTCGACGAGCTCAAGCGGTTGAGCAAAGAGGCGCGGGTGGAGGACTGGTCCGAGCTGGTTCAGTCCAAGCAGGAGGCCGAGATCCGTATCAGCGATCTCAAGCAAAAGGCACGAATGGAATAGGAGCCCCCTATGACTGAAAAACCCATCAACGGACGCGAGCCCTCATTCTCGGAAGACGACATCCAACGCGGGGAGCTTGGGCCGCGCGGAATTCCCGGCAAGGAGTCACCGACCAGAATGACGCCGCAGCGGGAAAAGAAGACTCCCGATGATGTGGATCAGGGGCATCCGAAGTAGCAGGCACGCGCGCTGCGAGTGCGACGTTGCACGCTGATCCCGTTTGGAACGATGGCCGGATCGACAAGTTGGCGGAGCGGCCAACAACCAACAAGGATCAGCCAGGATGACAAATGCAGCCAGAGATACCTTCGTCGTGGGTTTGCGCAACGCGCACGCGATGGAAATTCAAGCGCGCGAACTGATGGAGCGCCAGTCCGAGCGTCTCGATGAATACCCGGAAGTCAAGGCAAAGCTGACGGCCCATCTGCACGAGACCAACGAACAGCTCAAGCGGCTCGAACGTTGCCTTGACGCATGTGGCGAGAGCACTTCGTCTCTCAAAGATACCACACAGTCCGTGATGGCCAACATGCAGGCGATGGCACATGCCGCCGCGGGTGATGAGATCCTCAAGAATACTTTCGCCAACAACGCCTTCGAGAACTTCGAGATCGCGGCCTACAAATCTCTCATCGCGCTGTGCGACTCCGCTGGTGCACCGGAAGCCAAGGCGGACCTCGAGATTTCCCTCAAGGAGGAGCAGCGCATGGCGGCCTGGATCGACTCCAACGTCGAGAAGGTCACCAGGGAGTATGTCGAACATCAGCGCCGGCCCGCCTGACGTTTTCCAACGCAACGAGCCCCGCGCCACTTTTTGGCGCGGGGCTCATTCTTTCCTGCCTCAACAGGCTAGTGCGTGTTTGATTTCTGCCACCGTTCCCGGTGCAGGGGCTCATGTGGAATCGAAACTTCTCGAAAGCGCAAGTAAGGGCCAGACCTCCGCTGAAGCTCTGAAGTCGGTCGTCCAATGGGCGCTGGCGGACGCCCCGACCATGTGGAGGTGACGCAGGCGTCATGACAAGACCATCGGCCCGCCTTACCGCAGGTTGGTTTCCTCGATCTTGTCCAGTACACGCTCTGGAGCGATGCTGCGGGACGACTCGTCGAGATCTGCCTGTGATCCGGATTCAATTTGCAGGTGGCGCGCGACTCCGTTGAGGACGTCGGCGACGTTGGTCAGCTCGTGTTCGGTCAGGAGACTGATCTGCAGATCAAGGTCCGCTCTCTTGCCGGCCTCTGCGGCCATCCGGTTCTGCGAGATCAGACCAGTCTCTGTTGAGCGGTAGCTTCGGCCTGCTCGCGACAACGGCGGTCGACGAGCGCCCGAATATTCCGCTTCGAGAACCGGGCTCATTCCTTCGGGAGGGCAGGCAGCGATATATAAATCGCCGATGTTTCCTGGCTATGGACCCCTGATGAGCTGTCACGCTTATCCCCACGAGGATCGTGAGTGACCATGTTTGATTGTCTTGTAATCGGTGGGGGCCCCGCAGGTCTTACGGCCGCCATTTATCTCGCACGGTATCGGAGATCGGTCGCCGTGTACGACGCCGGCCACAGCCGCGCCGCACTGATCCCGAAAAGCCATAACTATCCAGGTTTCCCCACGGGAATTTCCGGTGTCGTACTGCTTGACAGGCTGGGCCGACAAGTCGAGTTCTACCAGGTGCCCATCGTGGGAGCCTGGATCACCAGCCTAGATAAGACCAGCGAGGGTTTCGTTGCGACCAGTCGCAACGGCGAGGTCAGAGCCCGCACCATATTGCTGGCGACTGGCATCGTGGACGTCGCACCGCATATGGATGGTCTCGACGAGGCCGTCAGCAGGGGGCTCGTGCGCTACTGCCCCGTTTGCGATGCCTTCGAGGCGACCGGTCGACGCATCGCGGTCCTGGGGAGAAGCGAAGCCGCAATCAGCAAGGCGAAGTTCTTGCGTAACTACTCCAAGGACGTGACGCTGCTATGGCAGCGCAGTTCAGGACCAGATGATCCGAAAGATATGGTCGAAGCCGGTTTGGTCGCGACGGGGATCAGCGAACTCAAGTTCCATGACCAGATGATCCTTGCCACGACGGATGAAGGTGAGCAAAGCTTCGACGTGCTTTATCCAGCCTTGGGGTGCGAGGTCAGATCGGATCTCGTGGTAAATCTCGGAGCTGCGACCGGCCAGACCGGCTGCCTCGAGGTCGACGCGCATCAATGCACAACCGTTGCCGGCGTCTTCGCGGCCGGCGACGTGGTCTCGGACCTTCACCAGATTACTGTCGGCACCGGCCATGCCGCCATCGCCGCCACGCATATCCACAAGGTCCTGCCCGCGCGCCCTCGCTAGGCTTCTCGCCCCGACGGTGCACCGACAATTCTTGGCACCAAGGATCTGTAGTAAGTGGCTCGGAATACGCGCCGCGGGCGTTAACCTTTGTGAATGAGCACCTCTTCTGATCTCTCTAGGCTCGCAGCCGTTGGAACAACTATGCGTGGATATCAGACCAATGCAAAGACGACGCTTCAAGCAAACCACTTCGCTTCAAGAGCGCATCGCGGAATTTTCAGAGAAGGTTCGTAAGGAGGCCGACGTCGCTCCGGATGGAAAAGAAAAGGACGCGATGCTCAGGCGCCTTCGTTGTGCGGACACCGCGGCCGATATCGAGCGGCAGCTGAGAGTCGAGTCCGAATAGATCGCTTCTGTCCCGGCCTGCGAAGAGGCCATCGTGTTGTCCCGGATGGCCGTCGTTCCGAACCGCCTCGCAGCGCTAGTCCAACTCCTTGCGATCCAGCCTGACGGTCATTTCAAACAAGGGCCTGTCTTCGCTCCTCACGGTCAACGTCACCTGCGCCCCCTTGGACGTGAACACGTCCCGGGCGATCGACGTCACAGCAGCGATAGCTTCTCTTGTTGCAACTTCGAGGCTGCCATATTCGGTCCCCTCGCTGTCTGACACGGCAACAAAGTCGTCTTGGATGTCGAAATAATACCGCATGGCTCAGAGCGAGGGGTTCAGATGAAGGTAGAGTCCGTCGAAGTCGGCTGTTTTCCTTAATCTGGCTTCGTCCCGTATGGAGATGCGGCCCCTGTCGAAATCCAGCAGGCCTTGGCTGCGCAATTCCTGAACCACACGATTCATATGCACCACGCTTATGCCAGTGGCGTCGGCGACCAGCGCTTGAGTTGCGGGAAAACTGAAGGAGAGGCCGTCGGTACGTCCGATCGCCTTTAGCCTTGCGTACAATTCGAGCACGAGATGCGCAACCCGGCTGGCGGCATCCCGCTGCCCGATATTGCAGATCCACTCGCGGAAGATCGCGGCATCCGTGAGGGTGTCGCGCCAGAGGGCTTGGGCAACGCTGGGTCGACGCTTTAGGAGCTCTCGCAGCGGGTCGTGAGGAATGAATCCGAGCAAGCAGTTGCCGAGTGCGGTGACGTCGTGATCCATGACGTGAAGGAACAGACTCTGCAGATCGGGAACGTCACCGGGCTGGTGAAATGACAAGACTTGGCGCTGCCCGTTGCCGACAATCTTCGACCGCAGAACGAATCCGTCGATCACTAGGCAGCAGGCGGTAGGGCGATCCCCGAGGGATGCGATCGGCTCACCGTTGGCCATCCGCTTGCTGACTATCGGGAGGCTGTTGATCGCACGCTCATCCTCCTCGTCGATCTCGGTGCTGACCCTCAACCGTTTCAAGAACGGTCCTGTAATCTCCGCTTTAGTCATCGCTCTCTCTCCGGTCGGGAAACGCCATGTCAACACGAAGGTTCCTGGGCGACCGGAAGTGGGATCAGTGCTTCGGCGGACACCCGTCACCTATGATCGGCGATGACAGCCAGTTCAATTGACGTTGTCTGCCAGCATGTTGTGGAAAGCCGCGGCGACCGCTTCCGGACCGCGCAGATGCTGCATCAGCGCAATCTCTCCCTGCTGCTCGTGGCGAATGGCATGAGCCATGACGCGTAAGCGGGGATCGCTGCGGCTCTGCCACATCTGATCGGCCATCTTCACCGCACCCCTGTGATGCCTGCTCATCAGTTCCACGAAGACTGAATCGAAATTTCCGGGCGGAGCTGATTTGAGGTCGCGCACCTCGGCCTGTGTCAGCAAGCCGGGCATGGCCGCACGTTCAGCGGTGCTGCAGTCCGGCATCTCGGTTTCGAACCAGCTCAACCACCAGTTCTCGAAAATCCGGTTCTCGCCCGCCTGACTCGCGACCATGAGCATCGCGAGCTTCCGCAGATGCGGGTCTTGCGCGCGCTCCGCAGCAACCCGCGCCAGTTCGATGCCTTGAGCGTGATGCGTGGTCATATGCCGGATGTAGCTCTGCTCTGCATCCTTGTCGCGGCCCATCCAGGGCAGCTCGTAGCCATGACTGCCGAACCAGGCGGTCGTCCCAAGCATGACGATCACTACCGTGGCGAACGTGACCCAGGCATTGGTGAAACGCTCGTCTTGCGCAGGCGTATGGCCCCATGTCCATCGCAACCGGGCGAACAACGGGTACATCACGGCGGACGAACTGTGAACGAGGAGGCCGATCCAATAGGGTTGCTGCAGCGTGAACAGCGGCTGCCAGAACGGAAACAGCGGCACCAGCACGAACCATTCCATGGCTGAGGAAAATACGGCCCAAGGCAGCGCCAGTCCCAGAATGGTCAGCGGCCGCAAGTCGGCGGTCCAGCGGCCGAGCGCGCCGAAGAAGACCAGCGCCCAGGAGAAATCAGCCCATTGATGAAATGCGATGCCGGTGAGGATCGCAGTCCGTGACGGCTCCGCACTGAGTGCCAAGTCGCGCGCCGGAATGGCGGCGACGGTCATCCAGTCGACGGCCGCATCACGGCCGAGCCGCGCGGCAAAGAGCTGGCTGACGATTGTCGAGAAAGTGCTGCTGATCAGACCGAGAGCCGCGGCGGCGACCCAGCGCGAACGTCTCCGCGACGCCGTAAGCGGCGCGGTGCTGGCGCCAATGGCCGGCGATGAAGGTTCTGGAGGCGCGACGGCGGTCACGTCAATTGCTTGAGCGTCTTCAGGGGATTGATCTGGCTCGGCTTATCGAGGTGATCGTGGCCGCGCTCAGCCTGCTCCCTGCCTTCATCGTGGAGATCCTGGTCTCCGACGATTTCACCGACGGCTTGCTTTGCCTTGCCGGCGATCCTTTGCGTGAGATCTTTCGTCTTGCCCATCGCCAACCTCGAAGTTCGCGCCGCTGATCCCGGCGTCTGGAAGGGGGGCGAGGGTCGGGGTCGCGGTTTCGTCCAATTGACCTCCGGCAGCGGGGTCGGGACGCCGGAGGTTCTGGTGAGACTCTCTGCGAAGCCGATGGTTCCTGCGCTTCTCAGCGCCGCTCGACTGCAATGATCACCCCTTCACTGCCACGGAGGAGGAGAGAGGCGCCGGATAGCGGCAGCTTCGGGCGATCGAGATGGGTGGACATCAATAGGCGGCCATGACCCTGCCAGCACCATTTCCGGGGCTCGGCCGCGTTATTGAGCAAGACCAGCAGTTCATCTCGATCCCGCGCGCGCTTAAATGCCAGGACATCGTTCTGCGAACGCAGCGGCTGCTGGTCGCCTTCGCGCAAGCACGGCTGCTCGCGGCGCAGAGCGATCAGCTCTCGAAACAACGAAAGAATTGAACGATCGTCGCGTTGCTGCCCGGTAACATTCTTGGAGCCACTCGGACCGGGCGGCAGCCATGGCTCTCCGGCGCTGAAGCCGCCGTTCGTGCCGTCGTCCCAGCGCATCGGCGCGCGTTCGGGATCCCGGCACAGTTCATAGCCGGGCACCAGCTTCTCGAAGGGATCGCGCACCCGGTCCGGTGGGATCGCTACACGTTCGCGGCCGATCTCGTCCCCCATATAGAAGAATGGCGTCCCCCGCAGCGTCATCAGCAGCATCGCCAGGATGCGCATCTGCGCTTCGCCGATCTTGCTTGCGACCCTCGGCTTGTCGTGCCCCCCGACAACCCAGACCGGCCAAGCCTGCGGGGGCAGGGCGTTGAGGTACGCGTCGATTCGCCGCCTGCAGCGACAGCGCATCCTAGGGCGAATCGAGTAGCGCGAAGTTCAAGGGCAAATGCAGGCGGGGCCGATCGGTTCCGTAGAAATGGCCGATGTGGTCGGTCTTCCCTTGCACTTCGCCGCACAGCAGCCGCCCCGGGTATTCGTCGATTACTTTTCGGAGGTCCTCGATACATTGCATCGTCTCCGGACGATCGTCGGTGAAAACGGATGTTTGGCGTTGCGGCGGTGCTTTCTTCTCGCCATCCGGGTTCGGCGGGTTGTCGCGGAGAAATTCGTCCTTGATCAGGACTGCGCTGGCATCGATGAAAGCCGTCGACGCCGCGATCGAGCCAGAATCGCATCACATCGGAGATCGCCGTACGCACCTCCGGATTCCGCCAGTTGAGGTCCGGCTGCTCGACCAGGAAGGATTGGTAGTAATATTGCCGCCGCGCCTCGCACCATTCCCACGCGCTGCCGCCAAAGCGGCTCAACCAATTGTTGGGCGGGCCGCCATTCTCGGCGGGATCGGCCCAGATGTACCAATGCGCTTTCGCATTTTCAAGGGAGCTGCTGCTCGACAAACCACGCATAGTCGTTGGCGGTGTGATTGGGGACGAGGTCAAGAATGAGCCGAATGCCTTCCTCGTGCAGTCTCCCGAGGAGGTGGTCGAAATCATCCATTGTGCCGAAGGCGGGGTCGATTGAGCAATAATCCGAGATGTCGTAGCCGAGATCCCGGAAGGGGCTCTTGTAGATCGGCGTCAGCCACACGGCACCGACGCCGAGCCACTTCAAATAGTCGATACGCGACAGCAACCCCGGCAGGTCGCCCTTGCCGTCACCATTGGAATCCTGAAACGAGATCGGCGCGATCTCGTAGATTGTCGCGGCCCGCCACCATGGCACTTCCATCGTGGCTGCTCGGGTCTCGCCTGGTAATGATCTGTCGTGCCTCATGCGTTCAGGAAATGCATGGAAAGTTTACGAGTTTGATTTCATGGCGTGCGCGATCTGCCTTGCGGCACTGCGCGCCCCCCCGATACCGCGGGGATAGCCGCTGCGGTTCGGATAGAGCTTTCGCCTTGCATCGCGCGCTGGCCGGCGGGGTTTGGTATCCTTGGCGGCTCGATAGTCGAGGACGGCAATGCCACCGACCATCAAAAGGGCCAAGGCGACGTTGCCCTTCTTGGGATTGTCTGCTGTCAAGCCTGACACGAGCGCAGCTGCATCCAAGCCGTCACCGCCCACACGGGCCCATAGACCGGCATTCTTGTCCACCGACAGCGACATGATACCCGCCATGATCTCCCGGAGGCCGAACGCTCTGACCAGGGTCTCGCTCCCTTCCATGCCGAGCGTCTCGGTAACGCGCCGCGGCGCAAGGAATTCGAACACGCCAAGGCCGATGCTGAACCAGCCGAGCGCGCGTGCGAGCTGGTCTTCCGGCCGCTTCAGGCTCGGTCCACCCTCGACGATTTTCGGGTCGCCCTTGGTGCGTACGATATTGGAGAAATGAAACATCTTTGACGGCTCCTTCAGGGCTTGAGGACGACCTTGATGCAGGAGTCGCGCTTGTCGCGAAACACCTGGTACATCTCAGGTCCGTCGCTGAGCGGGACGGTGTGAGTGATGACGAAGGACGGATCGATCTCTCCTTCTTCGATGCGGCGCAGCAGGTCATCGGTCCAGCGGTTGACGTGGGTCTGACTCGTTCGCATCGTCAGGCCCTTGTTCATGAACGCGCCCATCGGCAACTTGTCGGAGAAACCACTGTAAACGCCGGGCACCGAGATGATTCCGCCGGGACGGCAGACGTAGATCATCTCCCGAAGCACGTGAGGCCGGTCGCTTTCCAGCATCACCATCTGCTTGGCACGGTCGAGCAGGGTATCCGGCTGCGACGCCATCACGTGCGACTCCATGCCGGCGCAATCTATGCATTTTTCCGGACCCTTGCCGTCAGTCAGCTCGTTGAGCCGTTCGACCACGCTCTCGGATTCAAAGTTGATCGTGGTGGCCCCGCCGGCTTCCGCCATGCTGAGGCGCTCGGGCAGACAGTCGATCGCGATCACCTGGTTGGCCCCAAGCAGAATGGCGCTCCGGATCGCCATCTGCCCCACCGGCCCGCAGCCCCAGATCGCAACCGTGTCGGTCGGCTCGATGTCGCATTGCACGGCAGCTTGCCAGCCGGTCGGGAAGATGTCGCTGAGAAACAGCAGCTGTTCATCAGGGATGCCAGATGGAACCTTGATGTGCGTGGCGTCGGCATAGGGCACGCGCAGATACTCGGCCTGTCCGCCGGGATATCCACCGGTCAGGTGCGTATACCCGAACAGGCCGCCAGTCGTGTGCCCGAACACCTTGTCCGCGAGGTAGCGTTTGCGGTTGGTGGTTTCGCAGACCGAGAAATTGCCCCGTTTGCACTGGTCGCATTCCCCGCAAATGATCGTGAAGGGGACAACGATGCGGTCGCCCTTTCTGAGCTTGCCGTCGACACCGGCACCGACTTCGACCACTTCGCCCATGGTCTCATGGCCCATGATATCGCCGGGCAGCATCCCCGGGATGAAATTGTGAAAAAGATGGAGGTCGGAGCCGCAGATCGCACAGCTCGTGACCTTGATGATGGCATCGCGGGGCTCCTGGATCTCGGGGTCGGTGACCGTGTCGCACCGTATGTCTTCCTTGCCGTGCCAAACCAACGCCTTCATGTCTGTCCTCCGAGGTCCTACGAGCCATCTAAGTCGAACGAAGAACGATGGTTGCTATTGCTGACGGCGAAATCGCCGCATCGGAAACAGCGTGCGCATCAATAGGAACGACAGCGTGGCAGAGCGATTTGGACGAGATCAATCCAATCGAGGATACGGTCATGCCAGACAGACAACTCGCCGTGGTCACCGGAGCATCTACCGGCATAGGTTTGGAACTTGCGAAATGTGCCACCGGATCTGGCTTCGATCTCATCATTGCGGCGGACGAAACCGCTATCGAAGGCGCTGCGGCGGAGCTCCGCACCCTCGGCGGCAGCGTGCAAGCCGTGCAGGCGGATTTGGCGACGACCGAGGGGGTCGACAAGCTGTGCGCCGCAGTGGGTAGCCGACCGATCGACGCGCTGCTGGCCAATGCCGGCATAGGTCTCGGCAAGGCCTTTCTCGACCAGGATTTCCAGCGTATCAGGCGTCTGGTGGACACCAACATCACCGGAACGCTCTATCTGATCCATCGCGTGGGCAACGAAATGCTCCGGCGCAATTCCGGACGTATTCTGATCACGGGTTCGATCGCCGGTTTTACGCCCGGCAGTTTCCAGGCCGTCTACAACGCCAGCAAGGCGTTCCTGGATTCGTTCTCTTTCGCGTTGCGTGAGGAGCTTCGAGGCAGCGCAGTCACCGTCACCTGCCTGATGCCTGGAGCGACCGAAACCGAGTTCTTCCGCCGCGCCGACATGATGGACACCAAGGTCGGCACCGAGAAAAAGGACGATGCGCATGAGGTCGCGAAGGCCGGGTTCGACGCAATGATGAGCGGCGAGTCCGACGTCGTCACCGGCATGAAGAACAAGCTCCAGACCACGATCGCGAACGTCACGCCCAATGAGGTGCTGGCCAAGCAGCATCGAAAGATGGCGGAGCCTGGCACGGCGAAGTCGTAGCACCCGAACGCTCACGCGAGAAGATGGCATCCGGCTGGTATCGGGTGATCGAGTCGCCGCGCCAACCGTCACCAATCCACCAGAGAACCGACCGCGATGGCCGCCCGACCGCCCTGGAAGAAGCCAAATCCCCGCAGGAGGACCGCCACGAAATCAAAGCGGCTCTCGCCTTCCGAAAAGGCGTCTGCCAAGCGATCCGCAAAGCGCGCCGGGCGTCCTTACCCCAACTTGGTCGACAACATGCGTGTCGCCGGCAGAAAGAAATCCGCCACCAAGAAGCCAGCGAGGAAAGCTTGATCGAGAAGCTTGGAGCCGCGGGGCAGCCGCGGCGGCACGGGGCTCATATCACCGGGCACGGTGTGACCTTCAATCTCTGGGCGCCATCCGCGGGCTCGGTCGAGCTGCTCGAGAACGGCCAGGCGCCGCGGCGAATGCCCCGCGACGCGGAGGGTTGGTATCAAGCTTGGAGCCCCACCGCTCATGCCGGAACGCGCTACCAATACCGGATCAATGACGAACTCGTGGTTCCCGACCCCGCGTCCTTCTTTCAGCCCGATGATGTCGACAAACCGAGTGAGGTCATCAACATTGCCGCTTTGCGGGATGGCGATCCCTATCTCGGGCGGCCTTGGTCAGAGGCGGTCATCTACGAATTGCATGTTGGTACGTTCTCCGACGAAGGAACGTACACGGGAGTGGAGAAAAGGCTCGACTACCTTCGTGATCTCGGCATCACTGCCATCGAGCTGATGCCGATCAATGATGTCCCCGGCCGGTACAATTGGGGTTATGACGGCGTCCTGCTCAATGCTCCCAATGCGCGCTACGGGCGTCCTGAAGATCTCAAGCGGCTACTGCGAGCCGCTCACCAGCGCGACATGATGGTTTATCTCGACGTGGTCTATAATCATTTCGGGCCGCAGCTCAATTATCTGCACAGCTATGCGCAAAACTTCTTTTCCGATCGACACACAACCGGCTGGGGTCCTGCGGTCAACCTTGAGGGCGAGCACTGCGCATTTGTGCGTCAATTCCTGATCGACAATGCCCTGATGTGGTTGCGCGACTACGGATTCGATGGATTGCGCTTCGATGCCGTGCATGCGTTGAAAGACGGTTCCGAACGGCATTTCCTGGTCGAACTTGCGGAAAGCGTTCGAGAACAGGTCAACGGCCGCCAGGTTCATCTGATGCTCGAAAACGAGGCCAATGAAGCGCACCTGCTCGAGCGCCAAGACGGCCGCGCCACCCTCTATGATGCGCAGTGGGGAGATGACTTCCACAACGCGCTCCACGTCCTGCTGACCGGGGAAACGAGGGATATTACCGCGCCTTTGCCGACCAACCGCTTCAGCATCTGGCTAGGTCACTCACGGAAGGGTTTGCGTATCAGGGCGAAGTGTTTCCGTTGCACGACAGGCCGCGAGGCGAGCCGAGCGCTCATCTGCCGCCCGAGGCGACCATCTTCTTCGCGCAGAATCACGATCAGGTGGGCAACAGGGCGCTCGGCGAACGATTGGCAAAGCTTGTCAGCCGCGAGAAGCTTGAGCAAGCCATGGCCCTTCTGCTTCTCAGTCCGCATATTCCGATGCTGTTTATGGGCGAGGAGGCCGCGGCCGAGACGCCCTTCCTGTTCTTTGCCGACTGGACGGGCGAGGCTGCCGTTCTCACCCGCGAAGGCCGGCGCAAGGAATTCGCGCATTTCGCGGCATTCGCGGCACCAGAAATGCGCGACCGGATTCCGGACCCATGCGGCCCCAAAACACTCTTGGCGTCCAAACTGGACTGGCCGGCGCTAGACCGGTCCGAAATGAGCCGTCGATTTCGTGCGCTGACGCGGGATCTTCTGGATATACGACGCGCGAACATCGTGCCCCTCCTCAAGGAGGGCGTCGTGCGGGCACGAGCCGAACTGCTCAATGCGCGAGAAGGGAGCGCCTGCGGTCTCAATGTCCAGTGGTATAGGCTCGGGGGCACATCCTGCAAATCGTCGCGAACTTCGCCGAGCAAGCTGTGCTGTGGCCCCCGCTGGTTGAAGGTGAGACCTTGTGGGGTGCCGAACCGGTTAAGGGTCACCTCTATCTGCACCCCCAAGACATCTTGGTGCGCCTCGGCGGTGGATTTCCAGCCAACTGACGTTATCGTAGCCGGAAGCGCATGGTTCCGGGCCTGTCCGCTCGGCGCATCCGCAGCAAACGACCGAGCGCTTGGATCGAAAGAGCCTAGCGAGCCGCTCGCTTCTGCGGATCGTCGCGGTGTTGTGCTGCCTCGGTGTTCCTGTCGAGCTGGGCACGCTCGCTCCGGCGCAGCCGGCCCGCTCTCAAGACGCCATACAATATCACGCCGCCCAGAATGAACGCTCCGATGAACCACATCCAAAGCGCAGTCACCGAGACGTCGCCCAGTAACATGCCAACGCCGCTATTGCCCATATCCGCTTCTCCGCCTGATCCCCAGCCAATTCGTCAGGCCGCACGTCGTTCCTAGCGCACATGGGTGAGGAGCGTGGAACATCGCAATTCAGGTCGTTGCCGATCGAAGGGCGAGGCCCCACAAACCCGGGTGGCCTGCGACGCTCCAACGTCAGTCCGGCAGGGGGGCCTCCGCGACGTCCAGCAGTGCTCCAAGCCCTTGCCGCAAACGTCGCGTCGCAATGTTCTCGGTTGCCAGGCCGAAGACAACCAGGGACCGCCCGGTCACAGCATACGTGTGCCCAAGTTTGAAGGTTGGCATCTGCGCCTCGGGCTGATTGGTATCGATCAGGCCCAGCCAGTTTCGTCCATCGGCGACGGCCGGCAATATGAAGTTCACGACGTCATGGTGCGCGTTGTAGATCAGCAGCATGGTCGCATCCGAGCCGCGACGCTTGATCCCCGTCTCCTGCGCGCGCCCGTCGAGCAGCATCCCGAAGCATTTGGCGTTTCCGTCCTGCCATTGCTCGTTGGTCATTTCCGCCCCCGACGGCGAGAGCCAGGTGACGTCCTTGACGTCCAGCTCTTCATTGTGGGAGCCGACCAGAAAGCGGCTTCGGTAGAGAATTGGAAATGCCTTGCGCGTGGTAATCAGCTTTCGTGTGAACTCCCGCAGACTTCGACCGTTCGCGGTGATGCCCATCCAGTCGAGCCATGTCGTTTCATTGTCCTGCGCATAGGCGTTGTTGTTGCCGTGCTGGCTGTGTCCGAATTCATCGCCCGCGAGCAGCATCGGGGTGCCGTGGGAGAGAAGCATCGTGGCCATCAGATTGCGCTTCTGACGCTCGCGTAGCGCGATAATGTCGGGATCGTCCGTCGGCCCCTCGGTGCCGCAATTCCAAGCATGATTGTTGCTGTGGCCGTCGCGGTTGTCCTCGCCATTCGCCTCGTTGTGCTTGTCGTTATACGAGACGAGGTCGTTGAGATTGAAGCCGTCATGGGCGGTCACGAAGTTGACGCTGGCCCACGGCCGGCGGCCGCGTTTGTTGAAGAGGTCGCCAGATCCCGAAATACGTTTGGCGAAGTCGGCGAGAGTGCCTGGATCGCCTTTCCAGAAGGCGCGTGCGGTGTTTCGGAACTTGTCGTTCCACTCCGCCCATCCTGGGGGAAACTGGCCGACCTGATAACCGCCCGGTCCGATGTCCCACGGCTCGGCGATCAGCTTGACGCTCGAGAGCACAGGATCCTGGCGGCAGGCATCTAGAAATCCACCGCCCTCGTCGAAGCCGTATGGTTCTCGCGCCAGGATGGTCGCAAGGTCGAAACGAAAACCGTCGACCCGCATCTCGGTGGCCCAGTAACGCAGGGAATCTGCGACCAGCTGAAGTACACGCGGGTGCGAGAGGTTGACCGTGTTGCCGGTGCCGGTGTCGTTGATGTAGTAGCGCTTCTTGTCCGGTAGCAGACGATAATAGCTGACGTTGTCGATGCCCTTGAAAGACAACGTGGGGCCGAGCTCGTTTCCTTCGGCTGTGTGATTGTAAACGACGTCGAGAATAACCTCGATGCCATGAGCATGGAACTGGTTGACCATGGCCTTGAATTCGTTTGCGAACGGCGTCTTCAGATAGCGCGGCTCCGGCGCGAAGAAGCCGATGGAGTTGTAGCCCCAATAGTTCCTCAGGCCTTTCTCGACGAGGTAGCTGTCGTCCACAAAGCCATGAATGGGCAACAATTCCGTGCTGGTGATACCGAGCGATCGCAAATAGGAGGGCACCTCCGAATGTGAGAGCCCGGAAAAGGTGCCGCGGTCTGCCTCGGGCACGAGCGGATGCTGCTGCGTGAAACCCTTGACATGCATCTCATAGACGATCGTCCGCTCCCACGGCGTTTCGGGCTTGCGCGCTGAGCCCCAGGTGAATGCCGGGTCGATGACGCGGCATTTCTGCATCGAGGGCGCGCTGTCGCGCTCATCGTAAGACAGGTCCTTGTCGGCGTGATCGAGCTGATAGCCGAAAAGTTCCGGGCCCCAACGCAGTTGTCCGACCAATTGCTTTGCATAAGGATCGAGCACCAGCTTGTTGGGATTGAACCGGTGTCCCGCGTCGGGCTCATAAGGACCGTGCACGCGGTAGCCATAGACGGTGCCGGGACGGGCCGCGGGCAGGTAGCCATGCCAGACTTCGTCGGTATACTCAGGAAGCTCGATCCGCTCGATCTCGGTTTCGCCGGTGTCGTCGAACAGGCAAAGGTCGACCTTGGTGGCATGGGCCGAGAACAGCGCGAAGTTGACGCCGAGTCCGTCCCAGGTTGCGCCGAGCGGAAAAGGTTTGCCCTCGGTGATCCGGGAGCGGCGCAGACTGGCGGCTGCCCGCGTCAGAGCGTCGTCTGAATGTGCCGGTTGATCCATTGTCCCCCCAAAGACGACCCCGTTAAGAAGCGGGCGCTCCAGCCTCGGATTCGATTGTGGCTTGTTCGCCGCCCGTTCTGGAAGCAATCACAGCCGCGGGCGGCACTTCAGTTGGTGCCGCCAGCACGGTCGATGCCCTTTGCAGCGCCGCCTCCTTGCTGATCGCGGAGAGCGAATTGCCGATCCGGCCGACGATCGCAGTCAGCTCCGCGTCGGATAGTTTCAGGCGCTTCTTGATGAGGCGCATTTGGATACGATCGGCGAGGTCAATCTTGTTGCGGATCGGCTGGAGCTTCGAGCGACGCATAACGGCGACTCCCTGTCTGTCTTGGTAACCGCTCCCCGATAGTTCCGTTCCGCACAATGCGGGAAGACGTCAGGTCGGCGTCGAGTGCGTTCAACGCCAGCTGACGGCCAGAGGAGCGATTTGGCTGATCTTCATCGGTCGCTTCCCGTCTTCTGGTCTAGATTGATGACCTGTAGAGAGCCGCGTATGACCTGGCCGAGGCGCCCCAGCTGAAGGCCTGAGACATGGCCGAGCGGCGCATGTGATCCAGACGGTCCTTCATGCCAAAAGTCGAGAAGGCCCGGCAAAGACTTCCGAGAAAGCCGAGTGCCGACGCCCGGTCGAACAGGAAGCCCGTCTCCCCGTCGACGATGGTTTCGGCAAGGCCACCGGTGCGATGGCCGATCGGCAAAGAGCCGAAGCGCTGGGCATACATCTGGCTCAGTCCGCAAGGTTCAAAGCGCGACGGCATGAGCGTGAAGTCGCTGCCGGCGAATATCTTGCGGGCTTCGGCATCGTCAAAGCCGATCTTCACTGCGATCGAATGTGGCGCGCGCGCCTGCGCTTGGAGCAAAGCCGCCTCGAACTGGGCCTCGCCCTTGCCAGTGACGACGATTCTGGCCACCGGCATCCACAATCGTCTGAGCGCTCTCGATCACGAGATCGACGCCCTTTTGATGAACCAGACGCGCGACGAGCGCGAACAGCGGGCCTCTTGATACGGCGAGGCCGAATTGATCTCTGACGTCCTCGGCGTTCAGCGAGCGTTCGGCCCAATCGCCCGCTCCGAATGGTTGGAGCAGCGAGGAGCAGGTCCGCGGATCCCAGCTTTCGTCGATCCCGTTCAAGATGCCTGAAAGTTGATTCCGGTCGGCCCGCGGCTTCAACAGACCTTCGAGCCCGCACCCGAACTCGGCGGTTGTGATTTCGCGGGCATAGGTCTGGCTAACCGTCGTCAAGTGAGAGGCGTAGACCAAGCCAGCTTTGATGAATGACAGTCGATTGTAGAACTCGACGCAACCTTGAAGCTCGTCTCAGGAATGCCGAGAGGGGCAAGCGAGCTGCGGTCAAAGACGCCCTGATAGGCCAGATTGTGGATCGTAAAGACGGTCGGCACGTGCGCGTAGTGCCATTGCAGATAGCCGGGGATGAGCGCGCATTGCCAGTCATTGGCATGGACCAGGTCGGCCGACCAATCCTTGTCGACCAGCCCTCTGGCAAGTTGGGCGGCTCCGTAAGAAAACGTCGCGAACCTGATGTTGTTATCGCTCCAATCGGCCCCGCCGGCGTCGGCGTAGGGCGTGCCGTCCCGCTCGTAGAGCTCCGGACAGCGTACGACGTAGTAAGTCAATCCGTCGGCGGTGTGCCCCAAATCGATCGCAAACCCGGGCAAGGCCGCAAACGGTTCGCATCGTCCCACGGTTCTAAGGTCGTGCAGACCGCTGAGAACAGAGGGGTACCCCGGGATGATGACGCGGACGTCCGCAAAGTCCTGCAAGGCACGAGGAAGAGCCGCCGATACCGCCGCAAGGCCGCCAACTTGGATGAAATCTGAAACTTCGGGTGTCGCGAACAGGATCCGCATTCTGCTAGGCTCGTCCGCCGAAATGGTCCATGCCAACCATCTTTTTGAATTCCCCGGCGCTTCCCAAGAAGCGCGATTGATGAATCTGCGACGCAGCAAGGTTCCGAACCCTGGAAGGTCTTTTGATTCCGCCGCATGAAACGCCGATGGCGCGCGCCGTGCGGGCGGGGGAGAGCTTCGAGGGCGCCGAAGCCGTGGTGCGCAATCCCGATGGACGTCGATGGGTGATGCGCGTCAATGTCGCGCCATTGCGCGACATTGACGGGCGAATCATCGGCGCGATCAATCGACCTCTTTGATGATCTGACAACATTCGGCTTTTAGCGCAGCTGCCATGGCCACCGCGGTGGTGTCGCTGCCGCCTCGGCCCAGCGTGGTAATTTCTTTGGTCGCCGGATTCACGCCCTGAAAGCCGGCCAAAACCACGATGCGTCCGCGGTCGAGCTCCTCGCGCACGCGAATCGGCCGCACATCCAAAATGCGCGCGGAAGAGTGCGAGTCGTCGGTCATCACTCCGGCTTGACTGCCGGTGAAACTAATCGCCGGTGCGCCGAGATCGGACAGCGCCATGCTCATTAAATGCGCTCACCGGTGGTTAGCAACATATCAAGTTCACGGCGATTGGGATGCGGGCTTACTTGATAGGCCAGCTTAACAAGTTCGTCGGTGGTCTTGCCGATCGCTGAAACGATCGCTACGACCCGATAACCACGCCTGCGCAGGTCGGCGAGACCGCTCGCGACCGCGCGGATTTTTGCCGGCGTTTCAAGACAGGTGCCGCCGTATTTTTGCACAATGATGGGATTGTTGCGCATTGTACATACAGAAATACTCCGCGCGAGCCCTGCGCGCCAGCACGAACGAACTGCGACAGGCGCGCTTGCGCAACTCTTATCGGGTATCGGGAGGACAGTCCGATTCGGGTCAAAGGACTAAACCGCTCGCGCGGTAGGGCGCCTGCTCGCCAGCGGCACCCGCGCTGACAACATCACACGCGCCCGTGAGCTGCTCGCTGTTGCAAACCCTGAAGGTGAGCCTGCCAGTGTCGCTGTCGATCCCAGCAAGCCGACTTGTCGGTGCTGCGGCGGTCGCATGATCATCATCGAGGTCTTCGAGCGCGGTGCCACGCCTCGGTATCGGCCGACAGCTTCACCGATCGTCATCAGGGTCGACACCTCATGACCGCGTCACAATCCCGCAAATCTGATCGTCCCGCTCGCTGCCTCTCGATCGGCCACGGCAGAGCGCGCTCAGATATCCAGCTATCGCCTCAAATCGTCCGACACATCACAGCGTTCGACGCCGCCCGCCGCTCATCCAGCGGCCGTTTCACCCTCGGACGGCTTGCTGGAGCCACTCGTCTCCATTCACACACCTCATTCGCGGCACTCGAATCCCCATAGCGCACGCCGCGCCACCCACATGCCCCTCCCGCGGTTTCCTCCCTTGGAGGTTTGCGAACGCCGGCCCCCGTGTGCGCCGCGCCACCATCATGGGGCCAGCATCCGAAAACCTGCACAGAAGGCGACATACCCCTTGCAACGGCGGCGGCGTCCATGGGCCGCTCAGTGCGTGGTCATTGCCGCTTGATCAGCGGCGGCGGATAATACGTGCCGTTTGCCACGCCTCCGTCGGCCGGTGGGAATGAACCCACCAAGCGGGCCGAATTCGAAGCAAAAAGCCGACCATGACAAGATGTCAAAAATGTCCGGTGAAGGCTTCGACAAGATGTTCGCGTCCCACATGGTCGCAGACCACCAGAGGGATATCGCCGAGTACAAGAAGGCGTCGAATAGCAAGGATGCGGCCGGAGAATATGCTTCCGGCCAGATAGATACATTGCAAAAGCATCTGGACACTGCAAAATCGTTGAAAGCCGGTCATTGATCCGACACCTTCATGGAGAAGCGCGAAGACTACTTGCTCGAGCTGGCGAGGGTTTTAGATGGTGTCGGAACGGCCCAGCAGATGATAATTCGCGCCGGTACATCGAGTACGCCTTCGGCGGGAATGACGCGCTCGCGCTTGCAGAGGCCAAAGTCTTCGCCGGCGCTTTCACCAAGTCGTATGCTGCCGGAGGCAGGGCTTATTGTTTTAGGAGGACCGCGCAGTTTAATCTGCTGTTTTAAACTGGAATAGCGAAATTCGACTGATGCCTGGTTACAATAAATTTTTGCTGCAATGTCTGAGAATGACGCTCGGCCTCGCCCGCATCTGGAAAAGCATTACGTCGTCTCTGCGGACCAAATCGTCGAGCTTTTCGGAGCCTCGGTTCGGCCCCTTTCCACCGCGCTGCCGCTTTTTGCGTTCCTGCAAAAGACGCCGCGTTGAGGCAATTATGGCAGCCGGCATCTCGCCAAACCACCGCTTACGGGTTGGGCAGTCGTACAGGCGCTCGCCGGATGGAAGTGTTAGCACCTGTGTCCAGCAGGAGGGCGTCACCTCGCGTTGCGGCTGCAATCAAGGACGCGCAGATGGGGAGGGCGGGGGAGGACTCTCGGCTAACCGATCCATTGCGCAAAGGCGCGTCCGTTGATGCGGCTTACTCGGCCTCGCTGCTTGCGGAAACGTTGTAACCGACCTTGACGGCCTGGCGACTGCGACCCAAGCGCTCGCCGAGCTCGGTCGCAGTCATGCCCTCATCGTGTAGGGCAAGCAGTTGCGCTTCTTCTTCGGGCGACCACGGGCGGATCTCTTGTCGATTGTTGGACATCGATTCATGCCAGCAAAAGCGCTGCGGAGCGTCATCGTACATCAAGATCGTAAACGATAAGTTCAGGAGCAGCCGTGAACGTCGGCTGACTCGCGCTTGCAAATCCAGGGGCTCGTGTAACGTAGACCCAAGATACAAGCGGTCCAAGGTGTCCGTGTAACGACCTGTAAGTATTGGGCATGCAAAATAGCGCCTTTCTGCGCGTGATCAGTCCGACCAAGGAGATCGCCGTGACATCAGATATGATGACGAGCTGGCTGTTTTGACGCGAGAGATCGCTGACAAGGTGACCTATGTTCAGAGCCAAACAATCCTGATCGCGGTCCTTGAGCGAGACGGACACGAGGTATCCGACTATGAGAGAGAGCTAGTCAAAGAGCGGTCGGGTCTGGCAACACGGATCGCGAGGCTGTTTAGACTGCTTGAAATAGCTTCTGCTAATGAAGGACCCGAGACAGCCGCGTCAACTCAAGGATAATCATGTCGGATCGCCGGAAGATCGATCGTTCGGAGGTCGACTTAGTCGCCTACATTTTTGGAGATGGCGGCAGCCGACGTTACCGCGTGTTCAATATCTCTGAGGACGGTGCTGGGATCGAGTTATCGACGAAGCTGCACATGCCTGCCACATTCAAGATGATGTTGAAAAGAGATCGTATCATCAGAGATTGTCGTCTCGTTTGGTCCAGTGATACTCGCATCGGCGTCGTGTTCAAAGCCGATTGAGTCGGCTCTGCAAACACCGCGCCCCCAAAAGCAACTTCGCCAGCACACATTTGCAGCACTCCGATCGTCGGAAACAGCGGTATTTCCGGAGAGGACTTCGTATGTCTCGAATCCGGGAAGGCTGCTGATTGCTGGCGTCACCAAATAGCGCAGCTGGTTCTGATCTCGCGCCCGATTCAGGCGCGCTACCACGACTATCGTTCTGAGCTGACGGAAGGGCCCCCTAGGGTTGGCTGAGCCCACACAGCCCACCCCGCGCGCAGCTTGCGCCGATGGCGTTAGTGTCGGGTGAGACCTGCGGTCCACGTTGGCAGGCCGGCTTGTCAGAATGCCGAGGCGCTAGCTTTGCCTAGCCTGCATGCAGGCTAGGCGTCTTGGCAGGGAATACCGAAGTTGTCACAAGCGAGAGCGAATGACTGTTTTGCCTTTATATCCTCGAAGCAGAAGCGAGTGCCGACCTCCGCGCGATCGATCCACCAATCGACGTTGTGGCCTTTCGCGATGCGGGAGGCTTCGCCTCGCAGCAGGTCCAGTTGTCTTCCCGCAACACGAACGATCAGGCAATTTTGTTTGGGCACAATACCTTCTCCAATGGCAACAGCCGCCGAACTCATTGGTAAAAAAGTACGGCAGCCAAATTGATCGCGCTAAGCGCCGTGGACGAAGGCCGCAGCAGGGGGCTGCTGCGGCCTCATTGTCAAAAAAAGCCGGGTGAAAAAGGTCTAAGTGAAATATGCAGCCAGCCCCGGTGCGATGATCGTAGCGCAGCATCTCCGGCTCGGAGTATGATCTATTTCACAATCGGCAGCAGGCTTAACTAACCGTAGGTCAGCCTGATGTCAGGCAACCCTGAAGTCAGCGTCAACACCGCTTCCGTCAAGGTAGATATTCCATAATGAAGGTTATGCGAATAAATAAAGCTTATTGGAATCAATGATTTACGCGTCATCTGCGCCGCGTCAAAAGTCGAGTCCAGCCCCGACCGACCTTCCTTAGGACGCGTTCGGAGCCGCGGCCGCTCGTCGCCATCGAACGGCCGTCGGAATCGGTCAGCGAGATTTGCTGGTCAGGCGAAGCGCGCATCTGCTTCTCGTAGACGGCAAGCTTGCCCATTTCGTCCTTCAGCTTCGTCAGCTTCTCCTTAAGCCTCGACACCTTTGCAGCCAGCGCCTCCGTCGGCTCTTGCCGATCGGCCGTGTCGAGCTGGCTCAAATATCGCGCCACACTCTCCCCAACTGGGCACGCCGCCGCTCCACCTTTGCCCGCGTAAAGTTCTTGTCCCGGTTGTTGACGGCCTTGAACTTGCTGCCATCGATGGCGACGCTCGCCGTGGCGAGAAGGCCCATCTCACGGCAAAGCTCGACGAAGCGCGCGCAGACCTTGCGCAGCGCCAAGCCGTTGTCCTTGCGGAAGTCCGCGATCGTCTTGTGATCTGGAGCAAGCCGACCCAACAGCCACATCACCTCGACATTGCGTCCGGCCTCTTCCATTGCCCACGATCCGCCTCTTCAACGAAGCGCCTCATCGATTCCTCCCGCAGAATCACGAGAGAATCCTAACAGGGCACGGCGTTTTCACACAGCCAGGGTCAAAAGGCGAAGAACTCAGCGTGAGCAAATCTCGTCCGCTACGCCCCAGCGGCGCGCCCGAGCTCGACGCTTTTCGAACAGCCAATCGCATTGACCGTTATGTGCAGCGATCGACATCGCCCGCGTGTAGTCCATCTTGCGGCGCAACTACGGAACAACGTTACATCTGCGAGATTCGCGGAACGAAAGGGATCGTCAGTCTTTCTCTGACTTTGGGATACGCCCATGACATCTCAGGCCGTAGATGGTGCGTGCGCGTTCGCGTGGCGGAACTACTTGCTGCTCCACAGCGGCATCAGCGAGAACGACGACAGGTGTTCCGCCCTCTATCGCTACGTCGCCCATCTTCGCGATACCGGCGAAGATGATTTCGATCTCTTGCAAATAGCGGCAGTCGCCTATTTGAGAAAACTCGACGAATTGCATGACGACCGATGTGCGAGACTCGCGGCAGATCAAGTTTTGGCCGAGTTTTCAGCATCACGCAGTGCACAACCTGACACGTAGCTTTAGGCCATAACACCAGAGCGAAGGAGCGAACAGCATGGCAGACAAGACCGCTAATGCAAACCGCTTCGCGCGCGACTCACAACGGGGCATCACCGCAGTGACAACAATCGGCATGAATGCCTTGAAGCCGATTATGCACTTTCAGGTCTCAATGCTGAGGATGTGGGCCAACAGCATCAAGAGGTTCGCGGGCAATTACGAAAAGGGGTTGGAAGAAACCACGACCACTGTCGAGGGGCAGTCAGACAAGGAGGAACGCGCCGCGTAAACTAACGCGAATTATTAGGCGGAGTCCGAGTTGGGTCAAAATGCGAAGAACTCAACGTAAGCAAATCTAGCCCGCCATGCCTTACTGAGCGGACCTCAACGAGGTGCGCGGCTACTTCGCTGATGTGCCAACAGGGGAAACGCGGCTTGACCCGTTCACTGAACAAGCACGTCCTCATGGCGTCCGGCGCGGCCGGGGCCTGGAATGCCTCATTAGCGGAAAAGCCGACGCCGGTTTGGAACGGCGACGGCTTCTTCTTTACGCGCTCAGACGGACGGCCGCGGCTACCCGCCGCGTCGCATGAAGGAAACGGTTAGCGGGCGCTGCGACGCCATCAATTGGAGGACGCTCCTGTTTGAGCAACTCATCGACTAGACGTTCGAGATAGGGCGGCAGAGGCGAGGCTTCGAGAGATAAATTCTGTTGCAATCTGTCACCCACCTCGTCACAGATCGAGCGGGCAGTCTTATGGTCGATGTGGTCCGATATTCGATTGGTCGTTTCCATATCCCGACCTTTCGATTAGGCCCCACGTTCACTCCGAAGAAGAAGCGAGTGCGGCCGGCGTTCGAGCGGTAGGAGTAAGGCCGTGTTGGTCGTATGATCCAAGATGCTCTTAACCGAATTGAAAATGGAGTCGTCGAACTGCAGATGATCGTTCTTCACATCGAAGTCGAGAATGGTGTTGGCACCAGACTCAGGCCGGAAAACAAATTGATCGGGCCCCTTGCCTCCAGCCAGGATGTCGCCTTTACCGCCGATCAGCACGTCAGTGCCTTTGCCGCTATATGCAACAGCATGGCCTGCAGATCCGTCGAGCGCGCTCTTCCCGTTATCGCCCCACAAGATGGTGTTTGAGCCGGCTTTATAGGTGAAGGAAGGATCAAAAACGGAAAACGTCAGGGTGGAGGTGTCGCTACCGCCATGACCATCAACCGTTGTGTAGGTGAAGGTATCCTGAGCAACAATCTGTGACGGCAGGGCTTTAGCTGTAGCGACATAACGCGTCGTAGCCCAAAGCTTACCCCTGAGCTAAAAGTGCGAATTGGGTGGTGCGTCCGGACGGGTTCTGAACGGCCGACCTCCGCCATGTCACAGCGGCGCTGCTACCAACTGAGCTGCGGACGCGGGCCGGTATCGACTCTCTGACGCCTACGTCGCTGGCGTTTACCCCAGCGGCCGATCTCCGGCTCTTTCCCTTCCAATTCACATATTGCCCCTCGTCCTCGCAGATCAGGCACGAGACAGGTGGATTTCCGCTGTCTGAAATCGGGCGCCGCAGGTTTCGCAGGTCCAGAGAGGCATGGCCATGATCCAGGAGAAGCAAGGGGGCACCCACGAGATGACGCCGTAACCATCCCATCGCAGAGGCGGAGGAACCACCGCGTTTGGCCCATGTTATCCTCTGGTCCACCCCCGCGCCAATTGGCTGGTCATGTCATCGCAGCTTGTCAGCCCTGCGTGTACGGGACCACATTCTGTCGGAAGTCGTTCAGCGTCTCGATGGCATCGCGCTCCCCTCCCCGCCTCTGGCCCCTCTACGCAGTCAACTTCTTCATGGCCGACATGCAGTCGGGCATCGGACCGTTCGTCGGCGTGTTCCTCCAATGGTGGCGCGCTCGCTTGACGGCACCGGCCGCATCAATCTCGGCCAGGGCGCCGTCATCACCTTGCAGGGCGTCGGCGCAAGCCTGAGCCCCGCGCTTGGCGGCTGGATCGCGCAGTGGATCGGCTACGGCTCGACCTTCTTGCTGCTGGGCGGCTTCGGGCTCGCATCGATGGGGCTGTGGCTGGCGTTCGGTGCCGCAGTGAAGAAGTATTGAGGCAAGCGGCCGGCCGGACATCACGGCGCGAATTGCTTTTGCCATCCGGGCAAACCAAGCTGCGGCACCTTTGGCACAAGACCAGCCATGCGCCGAAGTCTCGCCGGTACCAATGGCGGCGACCACGGCGGTCGAGATCAGAGGGCCGACGCCCGGAATGCTCATGAGGCGACGGCAGTCAGTTTCCTTCTCACCGATCTGGTCAATCTCGCCGGAAAGGCTCTCGACCCGTTCATCGAGAGATATCCAGTCTTCGTACAAGCCAGCAATCAGGCCGCGCATTCGTGGCGATATCTCATCCTGACGGCTCTCCAGGATCGCCAATGAGCGCGGGGGCGCGAAATGCCACTGTTCCCCAGAGATACGTGAGTTGGTTCAGGCGCCCTTCATATTCGGCCCGCTAAACTGGCGGACTGGGATTTGAGGCCAGCGAAATAAGCGCCGCCAGGACAATGTATTTTGAGCCTGGCGGCGTTCAATTTTAAGGCCAATGAGAAGCCCGCCCGCTGAACCGGCGCATACGAAGAGGCCGCCAATTGAGGGCTTCTTTATTTTGGCGCCGTTTCACCGATCAGATCGAATAACCGCGTTCAACGCACGACCCATGTACTGGGCGCGCGCCGGATTGGGTTATCCCGCCCGCTGGCGGTTTTCGGCGGTGCACACATTGGCGAAAGCTCGATTCTTCCCAATTCCGTTGGCTCCATCAGGACGCGTGTGCCGTCGATCTTGCGGCCGGGCGCAATCAATTTCGTGCGCCATAAGAACCACAGAGACCTAGAGCCGCGCCCGTTCGATACGAAAGTGAACTTAGCGGCGTCGTGCCCGCCGTCCTAGGCTTTTCGATTTCCTCGGCGGTCCACTCCTGCTTCCAGCGCGCCATTTTTCCCGACCTACGAATTTCGCCGGTTCCAGTGAATTCACCATCGGCACACGGCTTTCCGTGAGCGCGACATCGCTTGGCACAAACTGCACTTGTCCAGGAGCGCGATGTCTGCACCATCAGTGGGGTTTCCGCCCAGGATGTTCTATCTCCAATAGCACGATCCGACGGCGGGGAACGCTGGCCCCGGCGTACAAACAGCCCCCTATCCCCGGCGCTGGGGCCACGTTCCGCGAGCGAAAGTTCGCTCGTGTCCGCCACCAAAGTTGAGGCTTCGGCGGAGTGAGAGTATGAGAAAGGTTCCGCTATTCACCTGCACGCACTGCCGAGTGCAAGACGCGGATGTGATCAGCATTACGGTCTCCTACAAGAAGGGAGAGTCTGTCCATGGCAAGTGGCACCCAGCATGCTTCGAGGAGGTCAGGCCGACGCTGAAACGAAAGGGCGACCCCATGATCGCCATCAGCAGCAACGTACCGCCGAGCGACCCGCGTAGTCTTGATCATCTTAGCCACCGTGAACAATGGTTGGCGTTGGCCAGGGCAATCGGGCAGCACATCGCGAGAGATGAACGTAATGGCGTCAGCGGGCCGCACATAGGAGACGTGGATCTCGACGAGGATAAGTCATCATGACATCGCCGCCCCCGAACCCTGATGATGGCACGACCATCGCCGTCGCCATGGTCGTCGTCGCGGAATGGAAGAGGCCAGAGGCGGGCCCTCCAAATGATTGACGAACGGCTAGTTAGGCGATCATCTAACCGTTCGGTATCATCAATTAAGGGAGACAATCTTGCAAAGCGCCAAATTGTTGTTGGTCATCGTTGCTCTGTTTGCTGTCTCGCCTCGACTGGGTTGCAGATGACAATCCGGTTCGCGTGATCGACGCCTTCGTTGCAGGCCTCGATCTGGCTGAACTTGGGTTCGGTGGCGTTGAGCCTGCCGGCACAGGTAGGGCGTCGTATCATCCGGCCGCGCTCTTAGGGCTCTACATTTACGGTTATCTCAACCGTGTCCATTCGAGCCGCCGGCTTGAGCGTGAAGCTGGCCGCAACGTCGAAGTGATGTGGCTGCTCGCCAGGCTTGCGCCCGATCACAAAACGATTGCCGATTTCCGCAAGGACAATGGTCCCGGCATCAAAAAGGTCGGCGCGCGCTTCGTCGAGGTGTGCCGCAAGATGGGCTTGCTCGCGACAGCCAGCGTTGCCATCGGCGGCAGCAAATCCAAAGCAGTCAATAATCGCGATAAGAACTTCACGCGCGGCAAAGTCGAGCGGCGGCGCACGCAATTGCCGCCTTCGATTTCGCGATGCGATGAGGATCATCAGTCGCCGATTTGTAGGTAATAGCCACTAGGGGACCAACGCCTGGCACTGTCATCAGCCGGCGACAGACCGCATCGTCACGCACAGCTGCCAGCACGGCCTGTGTAGCCTTCCGTACTCTGCCTTCAAAGCCAATCGTGCCGAAAGCATCGCTGTGGCAATGCGCTCCAATGTCGCCTGACCCGCAACCAACTCTCGGAAAGGCTCTTAATCGTGCACGTACAGAGCGCAGACCAATGCGGTTGACGTCAGCGTCACCATTCACGCCATTAATCTAATGGGATTCATGCGGCCTCGCCGCTTGGCGAAGCCCGTCACTGCCCTGGTGCAGCTACGGTCACTGTCTTTTCCATGATCTTTGCTCGGTCACCTTCTCGCACCACGATAGCGGTATAGTAGCCGTGTTGCGGTTGATCGCCGAACTTGGCCTGCCACTCGCCAGCATTGAAGACGAAGTTGCCGAAAGATCGGGATACGTTGCGCTCTACGGAGTAGTCGTGCAGGTCAAGGTTGAGGACATCCTGCAGGTTACGGCGAATCGCTTCTCGGCCTACGAAGATCCCGCTCGGCGTTACTCTGATGGTATCCTCGGTGAACGCTGCAGCCATGGCATCGACGTCTTTGCGATTGTAGGCGTCGGCAAACTTCTTCTGCAGGTCGGCATATTGATCCTCGACAACCGGCTGAGCGACAGCACCAACGCACCGACCATCATCAGAGATGCGGCAAGTACGATCGTACGCACCGTCGGTATCGCCATCATCAAGGCGATGGTTCAGAACCACTCGCCCGGTATGTACTTGTCGGCGACGATGATGCTCACTGACACGAGCAGGCCGCCGAAGCAGAACAGCGCGAGCGATACGAGCGTCTGGAAGTCAGCAATCGCCAGGACCGATGCCCTGGGAAACATACGGGTAGCCAATGCCGTCATGTCACCCTCCAACTATCACGGCTGAGCCAACTCTCGCTTCAGCCCGATCACACGGCGCGGAAGTCGGTACCGCAAAGACAATGATCGAACGAACAGAGGAGCGTTTTGGCCTCAAACCGGAGCGGCTCGCGGCCGATACCGCTTATGGATCCGCTCCGATGCTGAACTGGCTGGTCGAGAAGGACATCGCGCCACACATTCCGGTCATCGACAAGTCAAAGCGAGAGGATGGCACCTTCTCGCGCACCGACTTTCGATATGACCCGGCCGGCGACGTCTACCTCTGCCCAGGCGGAAAGCGGCTCGGGACGAGCGGCACAGTATACGAGGGCAAGACGCTTCTGTACCGCGCAAGCAAGCTCGACTGCGATGTATGCCCCCTCAAACCGCAGTGCTGCCCAAAGGAGCCCTCACGCAAGATCCCGCGCGACATCCATGAACACGCCCGAGACGTTGCACGGTCCTTCGCTGGGACCGAGGGCTTTTAGCAGTCGCGACGTGAGCGGAAGAAGATTGAGATGCGGTTCGCTCACCTGAAGCGCATCCTGAGGCTCGGCCGACTTCGACTGCGCGGCCCACGGGGCGCCCAGGACGAGTTTGTTCTGGCTGCCATCGCTCAAAATCTGAGGCGGCTCGCGTCGTTGATTGCGCGACCACTACCCGCTCATGCTCTGTGTATTGCGTAGCGTAGCAGTTGCGTTGAGAGCGGCACGGTCGGCGGATCAAAGCCGGTCGACCTTAGCGAATGGCCGAAAGACATGCTGCCCTTGGTTTTGCCAAATTCTATATGGGGCGCGCTGCCGAGACCGAAGGCCATATACTCGAGGCTTTACGTCTCTCCCCTCGCGACGTTGAAGCCTACCAGTGGACGTGTTTTGTGTGTGTGGCCAAGCTACAGCTTGGTTCGGACGTCGAAGCCGTCAGTTGGCTACGACGAAGCACTGAGGCGAACCGCAACTTTCCTCTCGCTCATGTGTTGCTCGCCGCTGCGTTGAGCCTGACCGGCGCGCTCGACGAGGCGCGAGCTGCTGCAAGATCGGGACTTGCGCTCAACTCAGGTTTCACCATCCGTCGCTTGCTCGCTGCTCAACAAAGCGACAATCCAATTTTCCTTGCTGGGCTCGAGCGCATCTGTGAAGGCCTGCGCCTCGCTGGCGTGCCGGAAGGGTGATGAGCGTTCGGGTCAGAAGTCGACTTCAGCGCGTTCCTGCCCTACGTCGGCTAATGGGATGGTCCGGCCGTGCTCCTGCCCCGCCAGCGATAAGCTGGCCAGGGGCGCCAAGACAAGGAGCACGCCATGTCCCAGACACTCAATACCGCGATCGCCGTGATCGGCATCGATATCGGCAAAAACTCGTTCCATGTCGTGGGCCACGATGCGCGCGGCGCCATCGTGCTGCGGCAAAAGTGGTCGCATGGCCAAGTGGAGGCGCGGCTCGCCAATATGCCGCCTTGCCTGATCGGCATGGAAGCCTGCGTCGGCGCACATCATTTGAGCCGCAAACTCGCATCGCTTGGTCACGATGCCAGGCTGATGCCGGCCAAATATGTCCGCCCTTATAGCAAGGGACAGAAGAACGACTTCAACGATGCCGAAGCGATTGCCGAAGCCGTGCAGCGCCCAACGATGAAGTTCGTGGCGACCAAGACAGTGGAGCAACTGGATCTGCAGGCGCTGCATCGGGTGCGCGAGCGGCTGGTGTCGCAACGCACCGGCATCATCAACCAGATTCGCGCCTTCATGCTGGAACGCGGGATCGCGGTGCGCCAGGGTATCGGCTTCCTGCGCACAGAACTGCCCAGCATCCTTGCGACGCGCACCGATGCCCTGTCGCCACGCATGTTGCGTGTCATCGAGGAGTTGGCGGGCGACTGGCGCCGGCTGGATCAGCGCATCGATAGCCTCTCCGGCGAGATCGAAGCACTGGCCCGTCAAGATCAGGCATGTTCGCGCCTGATGACGGTGCCTGGCATCGGGCCGATCATTTCGAGCGCCATGGTGGCCGCGATCGGCACTGGAGACGTCTTCTCCAAAGGCCGTGACTTCGGCGCCTGGCTCGGACTGGTGCCCAAGCAGATCTCGACGGGAGACCGCACGATCCTCGGCAAAATCTCAAGGCGCGGCAATCGCTACCTGCGCGTTCTGTTCGTGCAGGCGGCATGGGTTGTGCTGGTCAGGATCAAGAACTGGGAACGTTACGGACTCAGATCTTGGATCGAAGCCGCCAAGAAGCGATTGCACCACAACGTGCTGGCGATCGCACTCGCCAACAAGCTTGCCCGCATCGCCTGGGCGGTGCTGGCTAAAGGACGCGCCTTCGAGCTGACAAGGACCAACGATGCAGGCGTCCGACCCGCTTGATCCTCGCGCCGTGCTCGGCGCGGTCAAGGCGCGGCCTGGCAACGCCGGAGCCAGCCGCAAGCCAAGCGCAACGGCCGGCCTTGACCGCCCGTGCGCGCGACGCGACGCACGTCCTGCGGGCCGGGACGAAGGAACGGCCCCTGGCTCGAACACAGGAACTACGAGGTAGGAGGAGCATGCGATGACGTAACCCCATCAACAGGTTCCAGCCGAGGTCTGCGAGAGGATGAGACGAGATGGAGGTCCGGTCTTCCCGGCGCATGCGAACACTGGTGACCCAAATGGCCCAATCGAGGCCTGTCCGCTAATGAGAACGCACGCGCGCTGATATCCATGATGGCCCGGAGCGAATGCTCCAATCAAAGGCCGGATACATTGATGCAAGACCACTCACCACCTGATCGATGAACCTCTTGCTACGCACGGCCGGACCATACATTTGGGTCAAAATGCGAAGAACTCGGAGTGAGCAAAATCAGTCCGCTCCACCCCACCAAGCGGACCTCGTTGAAAGGTGTCGTCACTTCGCTGATGGGCCAATCAGCGGACATTGCGCCGGCCTTTCTGTAATTCGGCGCGGCGTTCGCTCCCATTCGGCGCAAAGGCTGACCCCGGCCAGAATGAGCGCGGACCTCGACTATCATGTGGGGTCAACGTTGAAAGCCATATTTCACCCAGTGAGACCCCATCTATTCAGCGACGCTTCTTCATCGCATGTTCCAAACCCTGGCGAAGAGACGCCGGTGTGTAGGGCTTCACGATGAGTATCGCGCCCAGTCGCGCGGCTTCAGATTTCACTCCGCTGTCACCTGTCGCGAGAATTAGGCTAAGATCGGGCCGGCGCGCGTAGACGTCCCTTGCGAGCTGCAGACCGGAAACCCCAGGGAGGCCGACATCCGTGAGTAAGATGTCCACGGGCTGCTCATCCAGGATCTTCAGGGCCTCTTGAGCCGTGCCTGCCTCTGTTACCTTGCATCCGATATCGCTCAGCATCTCCATCGTGGTGAAGCGGATGAGGTCGTCGTCCTCGACGAGCAACACGGTCGCGTCCTTGAAAGTCTTTTAGTTGGCCGAGTGTTGCGATCCCTGAGCGACGCGCCTTTGAGCTTGATTGGCCAACACGTGTCTGATTTTCCGCGCGAGTGACTCCCGCGTGTATGGCTTGGCCAGGAGCTCCACTCCGGGATCAAGCCGCCCGCCATGCACGATGGCGTTCTGAGTATAGCCGGATGTGAAAAGCACGGCGACATTGGGCAAACGTTCCTTGGCTTTTCGCGCCAAGTCCGGGCTACGCAGGCTGCCAGGCATCATGACGTCGGTGAAGATAAGGTCTATCGGAATGCCGCTGTCGACGACGACGAGAGCGCTCGCCGCATCTCGCGCCTTGACCACGCGGTACCCTAGCTCGGTGAGCATCGAGACCGCGACCTAGCGAACCTCATCGTCATCCTCAACCACGAGGATGGTTTCCTCTCCGCCTCTAATCTCGTCGGACGTAGCCCCGACCAAAGTGTCTTCGCTGGCCACCTCTCGCGGGAAGTACAGCTTCACAGTGGTTCCGGCACCTACTTCGCTGTAGATTTTGATGTGTCCGCCGGACTGCTTGAGGAAGCCGTAAACCATGGCGAGGCCCAGTCCCGTGCCCTTGTCCTCCGCCTTGGTTGTGAAGAATGGCTCATAGACCCGTTCTAGGATGTCAGGCGGAATGCCGGTGCCCGTATCGGTCACCGCGATCATCACGTATTGCCCCGCAGACAACTCGTCATGCTGGCGGACATATTCGTCGTCGAGGAAGGCATTGCTTGCTTCAATCGTCAGCCGGCCTTCGCCGTTCATCGCGTCGCGAGCGTTGATCGCGAGGTTCAAAACCGCATTCTCCAGTTGATCCGGGTCGACGAGGCTATTCCATAGCCCACCTGCAACCACCGTCTCGACTTCGATCTCCCCACCCAAGGCGCGACGAAGCATCTCATCCATGCCTCTGAGCAGACGGCCGGCGTTCACCACTCTCGGCTCCAGCGGCTGTCGCCTCGCGAAGGCGAGCAATTGTGAGGCAAGTTTTGAACCGCGGGCAACACCCCCGAGGGCGCTTTGGACCCGCATCTCGGCCCGGGCATTGCCCGCGATATCTTTGCTCAGCAGTTGCAGGTTTCCGCTGATGACCTGCAGCAAGTTGTTGAAGTCGTGGGCGACGCCGCCGGTGAGTTGCCCGATCGCCTCCAGCTTCTGCGAACGGATCATTGTCGCCTGCGCCGCTTGGAGTGCCGCTTCCGCCTCGCGGCGTTCGGTGATATCCCGTGTCACCTTGGCGAAGCCGAGAAGCTTGCCGGCGTCGTCCCGGATGGCGTCGATCACGACGTGTGCCCAGAACGCAGTGCCGTCCTTTCGGACCCGTTGACCTTCGTTCTCCCAGCGTCCGTTTCGGGTTGCCGTCTCCAGGCCGATACGCGGAAGCCCGGCGGCACGGTCGGCTTCCGTGTAGAAGTCGGAGAAGTGCCGGCCAATGATCTCTTCAGGGGCATAGCCCTTGATGTGCTGCGCACCGGCGTTCCAGCTTGCCACGTGGCCGCCGGCATCCAGCATATAGATGGCGTAGTCGGTAACACTTTGAACCAGCAATCGGAACTGTTCTTCGCTTTCGCGCAGTTTTGTCTCGGCGGCCCTTCGCTCGGTCAAGTCGCGGGTGATTTTGGCGAAGCCGACAAGGGCCCCCGCAGGCGAGCGGATCGCGTCGATGACAACATGGGCCCAGAAGTGCGTGCCGTCTTTGCGGACGCGCCAGCCTTCGCGCTCGAAGCGGCCGGTGCGCTCGGCCTCCGCCAGCGCCTGAGCAGGGACGTTCTGCGACCGCTCAGCGTCGGTGTAAAAGGTCGAGAAATGGCGACCGATAATCTCATCCGCCTCATAGCCCTTGAAGCGCCTGGCGCCAGGGTTCCAACTGGTCACGCGACCCCCGCGATCCAACATGTAGATCGCGTAATCAGTGATCGCCTCGACGAGGAGCTGGTAGCGGCCGTCGCTAGTTTGTGCGGCTTCGAAGCGGTTTGAGGTTTCCATACGAATCCTATCCCAGCCCCAGTGTGGGTTGGGACACAGTCTACTGAAACACGGCTCGATCGATTCGGTTCCACTGAACCGCGGCGCCACAATTCCGATAGCCGGACTGAACCACTGCGGAGCGGCCCTCAGCCGTCCCTAAGGCGCGCGCGCCCAGTATAGGTACGACTCATCAAGCCTCGCGTTGCCGTCGCCGTATCTTGCTATCGCGCGCGAACATGGCGAGCGTCGCCTACGCTGACGTGCTGTTGCTGTCCGATCGGCTGGAGGAGTGCGGGCCCGAGGCCGTGATCTCGCCGTCCTTGCCTGGGCGCAGGCGACGGTTACTGCATGGGCCGAGGGGCGCGAGCGGCGCGCGCTGGCGCGATCACCGCAGCGCGACGCACCGCCACGATGACGAGGTGGAGATCTGGCAGCACGAAGCGCTTAAGCGTTGACCAATAGATAGAGCCCTGAGACCAGAGCAGGCTCAAAATCCAGCGGCTGGTTCCGCGACTGGCTCGCTCCTATTCTTGATGCATGATCGCCCTCACCCGCCGGCGCAGCGACAACCCGCACCAGGAGACCTGGCGTATCTACTTCACCGATGTGTGCGTCGGGACCATCAGCGTGCGCGCCGGCGTGCCTGTGCATGCCGATCAATGAGAATGGTCGGTCGGCTTCTATCCTGGCATGGAGCCAGGCACATGGCGGAGTGGCATAGCCGCCACCTTCGAAGCCGCGCGCGAGGCTTTCGAGACTGCATGGTCGGAGCTACAGCCGAGCACCCCCGACAATGCCTTCGCCGAATGGCGCCGCGATCGCGACTGGCGGGCCGAGGTTGCGGCCAAGCGGGCGCGGGGCGAGAAGCTCGATAGCGAGATACGGAGCACGCTGATGCGCTGCGTCTGCGGCACCACATTCGACAGCTGGAAACCGGCGGAGAGCTACCAGCACCGCGCACACTTCACCGCCGCGCAGGCGGCCAATGGGACACGACGATGAAGCACACCGCAGAACGACCCTATGCAGACCCGGATGCGGCCGCGCGCAAGCT
>NZ_JBVVPO010000032.1:0-101536 GCF_055811795.1 Bradyrhizobium sp. MI1.7 | reverse complement strand
CTCCCCGCGCTTCCACCGGTCCCATAACTCCGTCTTTTCTGCCGCAGTGAAACCTCTATGAAATCTCCGTTCCATCCAACACTCCATCTTTTCCTCTAAGATAAAGTGTTGCGTCGATCAGTTGAGATCGCCCCTCAACAGTGGACATCGGAACACTGCCGCCGCAGGTCCGAAAAGTGCCATAAGCTGCCATTGAAGACGAAGGCACATTTTTTCTCGATCCTGACCGGCATTCTTCCCGATGTCCTAAAGTCTATCTTGGTTGAAAAGACACGAGAGGCAGCGAAATGCTACCGGCACCAATCACTTATTGCTTCTACCGTTGTCGCGGACTCTGCCTTCAGACTTGGATCGTCGCGACTTTCGCAATCATGATGGCCTCCGCTCCACTGCAAGCCTCAACAGCACCAAAAACGTCAGCGTGCGGATACCTCGCTGGTCTAATTGATAAGGCACCGCCATCAGGGCCGTTGTTCCTGCCCAGCTATCCGACCGTCGAATCGGGGCCTCTGCATGGCGCCGCCTACCTCTATGACAATGCGGTAGCCGCCATCGCGTTGGTCGGTTGCGGTGAGCAAGACAAAGCGTATCGGATTGGCTCGGCGCTTCTCTGGGCCATCGACAACGACCGCACCTGGCATGATGGACGGCTCCGGAACGCTTACGCCGCGGGCGTGGTGGGGAATGGCCCCGTCAAACTTCCGGGGTGGTGGGACAATACTCAGAACAAATGGTTAGAGGATCGATATCAGGTGGGCAGCGATGTTGGTAACATGGCATGGGCCATGTTGGCGTTGCTGTCGCTTGATGATGTGAACGCCGGCTCTCGGTCCCGCGATGGTGCAGCACGGCTTGGCGCCTGGGTCGCGCAATGGGCCGATACGCGCGGTACTGGCGGTTTCACGGGTGGTACGTTTGGGCACGAACCGACGCCGGAAGTGCGGACGTGGAAATCGACTGAACATAATACTGACCTCGCCGCCGCGTTTGGCCTTCTTGCGATCCGTACAGGGGATTCGCGCTGGCGCGATAAGGCAACGGTCGCTGAGTACTTCGTAAATACGATGTGGGATCCGGCATGCGCCTGTTTCGCCGCAGGTACCGCTGAAGACGGTGTCACGCACAATCCGATTTTGGCTCTCGATGCTCAGGTCTGGCCTTTAATAGCGCTCCACGGAGCGGTCGAGAAATTTGCATCGGCAATTACGACCGCCGAACAGCGAATGAGTGTCGATGAGGGCTTTTCTTACGGTGAAGACCGAGACGGTGTGTGGACCGAAGGAACGGGCCAAATGGCTCTCTTGATGAAATTGCTCGGCAGGACTGGGAGGGCAGACTCGTTGATCGCTGTAGTCGAATCCCAGAGGTCGCCGGATGGTGGGTTCTATGCCACAACTGCCCGCGAGTTGCCGACCGGGTTCGTGTTGGACACCGATCCGACCAAACCGCGGCTCTATTTCCGATTGTCACATCTTGGCGCAGCTTCGTGGGCTGCCCTCGCGGAACGTGGGTTCAATCCCTTTACGGTGACAAAAGGACTCCCGTAGTTGAGTCGCGGTGCTTCTCGTCCGTTTCGGTCTGTTTTGATTTCGATATGTCCGTTCCGGGTCACAAGCCGACATCTGAGCAAAGACTACAAAGCGTCCGCTTTGGGCCAATAACGGAAGTCGCGATTGGACAACAGGTCCGCGGCCATGGGCGGCTATAAGTATCGTACGTGAAGTGGTTCACAAATGGACGGTTCAGACCGCGATAGGCTAAGCAGGCTCTTCGTGCGCCAGTGGGATCAGCAGATTCGAGATCGAATATCGACGTCCACCGCTCCGTCGCACGTATCGTATTTCGCAATGCTGGCTCTATGAACTGTCAGATTTGGTTCGATGGCATTCTGTGCGGCCGAGAGCCCAAGAATGACCAATTCTTCACGCAATTCAGAAAGTTGATTGGAGAATAAGCCACACGAAAAATCAGATGGAGGATCTGATGGTAAAGAGAGCGATTGCGCTCGGCGGAGGCGGTCCGGCAGCAGGATTGCACATCGGGGTTCTGGAAGCCCTTGCCAACGCAGATATAGAGTTTGAGGTGTGGGCTTTGTCCTGCATCGGCGCCTGGGTTGGGATCGTCTACAATCAGTTTGATGGAGTTGAAAACAAAGCCAGGGCGGAAAAGACCTATCAATTCTTCAAGAATGGCGTGTTTCGAGACGACGAAGGCTATAAGCGCTTCCCCATAAACACCGTGTTTGGTCCGGATTGGGCAGGAAGCATGAGCAGGGCTCTGACCAGCTTCGTCATGGATCCCAAGAACTATCTGCATTTATGGGACCCATCGACCATGGTGAATGCCTTCAGGGATTCTATGTCGCTCTGGTTCCCTCAACAGAAGTTCACGATCCCGGACGACGGAGACATCAACAGATGGATCCTTAATCAGGTCCTGGCACCCAATCCCTTCGTTCGCTATCTCACGTCAATGATGTACTTGTCCCATGTCACTGGCCTCTCCAAGATCAACTATCCGAATAGCCAGTTCATGAAGAGCATAAAGTTCGAAGCGCTCAAAGAGCCTGGAAAGCCCGTCATATTTCACAACGCCTGGAATCTTGATGACCATAAGCTCGCGTTGTTTTCCAACAGACCAATGATCCAGCAAGCCGACAAGAAAGAGTACAAAGGGCCAATTAGCGCGTCCAGCCTATGTGCGTGCTCAGCTCTTCCCTTCATCGAAGAAACAGTTGAGATCGACGGAGTTACGTACTGCGAAGGAGCGCTGATCGACACGGTCAACTTCGAGAGCTTGCTCGAGGAGCACCGTGATCTGGACGAAATATGGGTGAGCAGGATCGTCGATTCGAAGCAGGTCCGCAAACCGAAAGACCTTCATGATGCCCTGGCGAATCTTTGCCAATTATTCGCAGCGACCGTTGGCGAAGATGACGTCAGGATCTTCAAATATCACGTGCAGTACGACGAACCCAAATGGGAAGGCATAATCGTCGAGATCCAGGTGCCGGGGCACATCAATTTCAAATGGAATCACAGCAACCTCTATAACGGGCGAGTGTTGGGAAGAGCTGCTGCGGAACAAGCAATCAAGAGGTATCACGCACATGCAGACCTCGACCCGCATGATGGGCCACACTTCATAAATGAGCATCCAGAGAAGAACGACAAGGAGGGATGGCAAAAGGTGAAAGATACGTATCGTAAATGCCAAGAGCGAGCGGATGCCTAGTGCCAAAGGCAAGTAGCTCTGCGACCGCTGAACCAGACTCCAATATCTGTGATCCGGGCAAAATTACTGCAGTCGATCGAGCAGTGCCTTCGCTTGCTTTAGATCCTGCGTTTCAAAACCCTCGGCGAACCCGGCGTAGATGGGCGCGAGCAGATTGAGCGCGTCCTTGCGTCTGCCCTGGTCGATCCATAAAGCGCCAAGGTCTACTGCAACTCGAAGTTCAAGGGCCTTGGCGTGTTGGCTTCTTGCAGTTGTCAATGCGCGCTCGAACAGTGATTGCGCCTCGGTGCCGGCTCCCGGTACGTCATCGAAGAGCAGCACGCGCGCCTTCAGTCGATACAGTTCGGCCTCAAATATCCGCTCGCTATTGCGGCTGGTTGTTGCAAGGCCCTGTTCGATCAGCTCGAGCGTGGCTTCGCGCTGACGGCTCGACAATAGGGCCGGGCTCAGGAGCACGTATAGGGCCGTGATGCCGAGCTGATAGCCCGCGTTGCGATATTCGTTCATCGCACCCTGGATTTCCGCGAGCGCGGCGGACGAAGGATCAAGAAAGTTGGCACTTATCCCCCGAACGGCGCGCGCCAATCCTCTCCATTGCCGGAATCCGTGCTCCTCCGACAAGGCAAGACAGCGTTCCGCATAGCCGTGCGCAGTCAGGAACTCGCCCCGAAGAGCGTGGAGAATGGACGCATAGTAACATCCATAGGCCTGCGAATGCGGATGACCAATGGCGTCGGCACGCCGAATGGCGGTATCCAGTCGTGCGAGCGCGGTATCGGGGCGGCCCAGCAGCCAGAGCACCCATGACATCAGGGCAAGGTCGGCCACGCCCGCATCCTGGCCGGCGGCACGCGCCGCCAATCTGTCCTGCTCGTTGCTTGCCTCGAACGCTTCGAAGGCCCGTACGATCACTTCGTGGGCTCCTTCGAGATGTCCCATGAAAAGTCGAATCATGCCTTGTCCACGCATCGCGTTGAGCAACGTTGGTCGATCGCCGCGCGCCTCCGCGAGTTCGAGCAGCGCCGAGATCATTTCCTCGGCGACCGGCAACTCACCACGAATGACGCTCGCGGTGGTCAACCAGAACATGATCTGTAGTTGCTCGGGGGGGTCTTCGAGGCGCTGGCACAGCTCGCGCGCGCGAGCGAAGATCGCCACCGCATGTGGCGATGCCGGTCCCTGGGTAGCGATCAGGCATGGTCCCAGCGCGAACTGGAAATCAAGCTCTCGTCTGTCCTTCCGGGCACCGTCGGCCAAATGGGCCAACACCTCGATGCCCTTCCGCAGGTGTGCGATAGCTTCGAGGTTGGCGGAGCGCATGGCCGCCTTCCTTCCCGCCTGAAGCCAATATTCTCCTGCCTTTTCGAACAGTCCCGCCTCCGTGAGGTGGAGCGCGAGAGTCTCGGGTTGAGCCTCCACGATTTCCGGGAACTGTTGCTCGAACACGTCCGCGATGGTGGCGTGCAGCGTCGCGCGTCGGCTCTTCAGAAGTCCGGATTCGGCAGCGTCGCGTACCAGCGCATGCTTGAAAGTATAGACCGCCCGGGGTATCTCGCCCCGGCAGAATATCAGCTCCGCCCTGACAAGCTGGGCAAGCGCCTCCTCCAGCGTCTGCCTTGGCAACTCGGCAACGGCGCTCAGCAGTTCGTAGGAGAACTCGCGCCCCACGACGGCGCCGATCTGAGCCACGTATTTCACCGGAGCCAATCGGTCGAGCCTGGCCATCAGCGATGCGCTCAACGTCGTCGGAATCGCCATCGATGGTAGCGGACGGCTGAGCGTGTAATGGTCGTCCCGCTCCTGCAACAGCCCGGTTTCGAGCACGGCCTTCGTCAGTTCCTCGACGAACAAGGGTACGCCATCGGTACGGGCGAGGATTTGGTGCATGACCTCCTCGGGGAGCGTCTTGCCGGCGGTGACGCGCTCGACCAATGCCGCCCCGTTGCGCCGGCTGAGCCGCGTGAGCGAGATCGTCGTCACATGGGCATGACCAGGCCAGGGCGGGGCGAACTCCGGTCTCGCCGTGATCAGCAGCAGTACGCGAAGCCGCGGCAGCTTTTCCAGTGTAACCGCGAGCAGTTCCAGCGACGTCGGATCCGCCCAATGGGCATCCTCGAATATCACGAACACCGGCTGACGCGCCGCCAATGCTTCGAGCTGGGCCAGGAACGCCGCCAGCGTCATGTCCTTGCGGGTCTGCGGAGTCATTTCGGGAAGGCGATAGCGGTCGCAGAGCGGAAGCGACAGAAGATTGGCCAGGGCCGGCACCACGCGGTCTGCATCGGCGCCAAACCGCAAGAGCAGAGCTTCAAGCTTGGCAAACTTCTCCGTCGGCGTCTCGCCTCGCTCGAACCGGGCGGCACGTTCGAGGTTGACGATGAATGGATACAGCGCACTGTTGGCGTGGTGCGCCGAGCAGAAGTGCCGTACCGTAATGTGTGGTTCGGCCTGGAGCCGCTCTTGAAGCGCCAGCGCGATATGCGACTTACCGATACCCGGCTCTCCAGTTAGAACCACGACGCAGCCTTCGCCTGACGCGGCATGCCGCCAGCGCCGCAACAGCAGCTCGATCTCCTCGTCACGCCCGATTAGCGATGTCAACCGCGTCTTGTGCTGCGCCTCGAAGCGGCTTTCCGCTCCACTGATCCCGAGCACCTGCCAGGCAGGTATTGGTTCCGCCCATCCTTTGAGCGCGACAGGGCCGAGATCGCGGTACTCGAAATGTCCATCGGTGAGCTGGTGTGTGCTCTCGGAAATCAGCACCATGCCGGGCTCGGCGAACTGCTGCAGGCGAGCGGCCAGGTTCGGTGTCTCACCAATGACCGCGTGCTCCTTGGCGGCGCCTTCGCCGGTCAGATCACCCACGACGACCATTCCGGTGGCGATGCCAACGCGGACCTGTAGCCTCGTACCGATATCTGTCTGGAGGTTGGCCACGGCATCGACCAGTGTCAGCCCCGCGCGTGTCGCCTGCTCGGCATCGTCCTCGTGGGCCTGGGGATAGCCGAAATAGGCAAGCACGCCATCCCCCATGTACCGCGCGATGACGCCCTCATTCCGGGCGATGACACCCGCGATGCAGTCGTGATAGGCACCGATTACCGAGCGCAAGTCCTCTGGATCCAGTCGGGCCGCAAGTGCCGACGAGTCCACCAGATCGCAAAACATGACCGTCAGTTGGCGCCGCTCGGCGCTGTCCCGCGGCGCCGGTTTGGCGGCCGTTCGGACTGATACGAGGACTTCACTCTTGAGTTCTGCAATTGCGCGCAGAATTTTGCGCCGGTGCCCAAGCAGGACGCCAAGGTCCTTGAGGTCCTGCTCCGTGAGATCGCTAACGACCGAGAAATCGATGGCGTTCTCGGCGAAACGCTGGGCGTACTCCCCCAAACCGATCGATGCGAGCCACTCTGCAGTACCTGTCATGGGATACCTATGGCCTATGCGATAAGAATAGCACATTGGAATAGCCAGCGAAGGCGCATCTATCGCCGGAAGCGCAGATCGCCGGACCTCTCGCCCAATTGAAAGGGCTCCGGCGAAAACTGGATGCTGCCAAGCGATGTCGCAGTTGGGTCAAAAGCCGACATCAAGCAGACGGCCACGATAGGTCTGCCATGAGCCAATAGCGGTCTTCGGCGAGGCCGGACGTAATATGCACTTTGTGCCAAAATGCGGATTCAAGATGGAGCGCAACTGATGTTCGATTTATCGCGCCGACTAGAGCATCATTGATTAGCCTTTGCTGTCGCCCAAGATGTGGGCGCGCAGGCGACGCCATTTCATCGGGTGATGGTGTGCTCCACCGTTCCCAATTGTCGCGGGCGGGCTTTAGCTTGCTGATCCCCTTGTAACTGGGATGTCCGAGTTGGCGATGAAAGCCATCGGCTATCCATGGGCAGCGATGATGGCATTGTGCCACTGTTTTGCCCGACGGATCAAGTTGATTTCGTAAAATCCGCAGTTGCTGGGTATCAAACCATTGATATCGCTGTCGCCAGCTACTGTGCATGGGGTTGTTTTTCGATATTTTGTTGTGTGGCTCGCCGGGCCTGATCCCGGCTCGCTCTAGTGTCCACCTAGATAGGCCGTGATCAGCCGGGGGTCGTGGATGAGATCCTTGGCCGGACCTGACTGCACGACCTCGCCGGTCTCGAGCACATAGCCGTAGTCGGCTGTCTCAAGCGCGGCGCGGGCGTTCTGCTCGACCAGCAGGATCGACACGCCGAGATCGCGCAGGGACGCGATGGTGCGAAAGATCTCGCGCACGATCAGCGGCGCGAGGCCGAGGCTCGGCTCGTCCAGCATGAGCAGTTTCGGCTTGGCCATCAGCGCGCGGCCGAGCGCGAGCATCTGGCGCTCGCCGCCGGAGAGCGTGCCTGCCGCCTGGCGCTGCCGTTCCTTCAGCCGGGGGAAGCGATCATAGACCTCGTCCAGTGTCTTCTGGACGCCCGAGCGGTCGCGCAGGCTGTAGGAGCCGAGCAGGAGGTTGTCCGCGACCGTCATGTCGGAGAACAGCTCGCGCTTCTCCGGCACCAGGCACAGCCGGCGCTCGACGCGATCTTCGACCGACATCCTGCCGATGTCGTGACCCTGGAAGACCATGCGGCCACGCGAGGCCAGCAGGCCGATGGCCGCCATCAGCAGCGTGGTCTTGCCGGCACCGTTCGGGCCGATGACGGTGACGATCTGACCTTCCTCGACCGACAGCGACACGTTGCGGACCGCTTCGACATTGTCGTAGCAGACCGTCACATCCGTCATGGACAGCATCTCGCTCACGCGACGCCTCCGAGATAGGCTTCCTGGACCCGTTCGTCGCTGCGGATCGCGGCTGGCGCGCCTTCGCAGAGTTTTGAGCCGAAATCGAGCACCACGATGCGGTCGACCAGCGACATCACGAACTCCATGTCATGCTCGACGATCAGGATGGTCAGATGGTCTGCCCGCAGCGACCTGAGCAGCTCCGCGAGCCGCAGCTTCTCCTGGCGGCGAAGGCCGGCGGCGGGCTCGTCCAGCACCAGCAGCGCAGGGTCGGCGGCGAGCGCACGCGCGATCTCCAGAATGCGCTGGTTGCCGAGCGGCAGATTGCCCGCGAGCTCGAACGGCTTGTCGCCGAGCCCGACACGTTCGAGCTGCATCAGCGCCTCGTGCCGGGTACTGGCTTCCTCACGCCCGTTGAGGCGGAAGGCGCCGGCTAACAGGCCGGTGCTTGTGCGCGCATAGGTGCCGAGCATCACGTTTTCCAAAAGGCTCATGCGCGGCCTCAGCTTCACATGCTGGAAGGTCCTGGCGACGCCGGCCTTGGCGATGCGGGACTGCGCGTCATGCGTGATCGGGCGTCCCGCAAAGACGATCTCACCCTTGTTGACCCGGAGCGCCCCGGTCAGGCAGTTGAACATCGTGCTCTTGCCGGCGCCGTTGGGGCCGATGACGGCAAGGATTTCGCCGGCGCGGACTTCGAAGCTGACATTGTTGACGGCGACCAGGCCGCCGAACCGGCGCTCGGCGCCATCCACTTTCAGAAGCAGCTCCCCGGGCGTCGGTTGCGCGCGACGGGGCAGGGGCGGCGCCGGTTGAGGTCGCTCGCGCCTGGCCTTGGGCAGATAGCGCGCGACGAAGGGAACGATGCCCTGCCGGGCCCATTGCAGGAACAGGATGAACAGTGCGGAGAAGGCGACGATCTCGAGCTGGCCGGAGGCACCCTTGGCGATCAGCGGCAGATAATCCTGCACGCTGTTCTTGAGCAGCGTGACGACCGCGGCCCCCACGACGCCGCCGAGCAGGCTGCCGGCGCCGCCGACCATCGACATCATCAGATATTCGATGCCCATGCCGGCATCGAACGGACCCGGGCTGATGAAGCGGCTCATATGCGCATAGAGCCAGCCGGAGAGCGAGGCGAGGGAGGCCGCGATCACGAAGGTCACGAGCTTGATGCGGAAAGCGTTGATGCCGAGGCTCTCGACCAGCGTATTGCCGCCGCGGAGCACGCGCATGGCGCGGCCGAGCCGGGAGTCCAGCAGGTTGTAGCCGAGGAAAAGCACCGCGGCGACGATGCCCCAGATCAGGAAATAGATCTGGGCGCTCGTGACCAGCGCAATCGAACCGAAGCTGATCGGCGGGATCGACGAGATGCCGTTGAAGCGGCCGAGCCCCTCGACATTGCCGAACAGGAAGCCGATCGCAAGGCCCCAGGCGACGGTCGAGAGCGACAGGAAATGGCCCTGAAGTCGCAGGGTGACGACGCCGAGAACGGTTGCGACGCCGCAGGTCAGCACCACGCCGAACACGAGGCCGAGCCACGGGGAGTACCCGTTCAACGCGGAGACCCACGCGGTTGCATAGGCGGCGACGCCCACGAACGCCGCCTGACCGAACGACACGATGCCGCCGACGCCGGTCAGGAGTGCAAGACCGATGGCGACCAGCGAATAGATGCCGATATAGTTCATCAGCGTGATGCTGAACGGACTGAGCACGAAGGGAGCCACCGCGAGACACAGCACGGCGAGGACGGCGGCAAGCTGAATGTGGAGGCGCGTCATTCCTCGATCTCCTCCTCGGAATGCAGCGAGGCGAGGGATCGCCAGATCAGGATCGGGATCAGCAGCGAAAAGACGATGACGTCCTTGAGCGCGCTGCTCTCGAAGGAGGCAAAGCTTTCGAGGATGCCGACGCCGACGGCGCCGATCGCCGCACCGGGATAGCTGGTCATGCCGCCGACGATGGCGCCGACAAAGGCCTTGAGGCCGATCAGGAAGCCGGAATCGTAGAACACGGTGTTCACCGGAGCGATCAGGATGCCCGAGACGCCGGCCATCAGCGACCCCAGCAGATAGGCGATCGTGCCGGCGCGGGCGGGGCGTATTCCCATCAGCCGGGAGCCGGTCCGGTTCACGGCCGTGGCGCGCAGCGATTTTCCGACCAGCGTGAAGTCGAAGAAGAGGTAGAGGAGGCCGCTGAAAACGAGTGCCGCGATCACGATCAGCATGGTCTGGCCCGAGATCAGCACGCCCGCGAACTCGGTCGAGAGCGAGGTCAGCGGCTCGGTCCGAACCCCTTCGGGCCCGAAGAACAACAGGCCAAGGCCGACCAGCGCGAAATGCAGCGCCACGGACACCGTCAGCAACAGCAGCACGGTGCCGTCAGCGATGGGACGGAAGACGATCCGATCCAGAAGCGGGGAGATCGGCGTGATCAGCATCAGCGCCAGCACGAGCCTGACGGCAAGCGGCGGGTCCAGGCGCATGACAAGCCAGGCTGCACCGACCACGGCGAGCGGAAGCAGGAGATAGAAGGACAGCGCGCGGGGCAGCAGCCGGAGTTCGCCGGAGCGCACCAGCGAGATGATCTCGATCAGGGTCGCAAGACAGGCCAGGATCACGACCAGCGCTCCCGTGCCGGGAAAGCGCTTCGCGTCGAGGGCAGCCAACGTCAGCGCGGTGAAGGCCGCGATGTCGCCGAAGGGAATGAAGATGACCCGCGTCACCGTGAAGATCAGGACGGTCCCGATCGCCACCAGGGCGTAGACGGCCCCGGTGGCGATCCCGTCGATCGCGAGAATGGCTGCAATGTCGCTCGTCATTGAGACGTCGTTGCTCCCTGTGATGCCGGGGCCATTGATCCGGTTATGGCGCGTACTTCCAGGCGCCGCCGGTCAGGCGCACCACGACGAGCGAGCGCTCGTCGACACCGGTGACCGCACCGGGCTTGAAATTGTAGACGGCATGCACGCCCGGCAGCTCCTTGGTGCTGAGGATCGCGTCCCGCAGCGCGGTGCGGAATTCCGCCGTTCCGGGCTTGGCGGTCTTGAGCGCGCGCTCGGCAGCGTTGGCGAAAATCAGCCAGGCGTCGAAGGAATAGGCGGAGAAGCCGTCGGTGGTCGGGATGTTATGGGTCTTCTGGTAGACGCTGCGGAAATCCAGCGCGATCTTCTTGGCAAAGTGCTCGTCGGGAAGCTGCTCGGCGACGATCACGGGACCCGCGGAGACCTGAATGCCGTCGGCCGCCTTGCCGCCGACGTTGACGAAGTCCGGATTGACGAGTGCCACCGTGCCGTAGGTGTTGCCCTTGAAGCCCCGCTCGGCGAGCGTGAGGAGCGGCAGCGCGCCTTGCGTGCCCGAGCCGCCGTCCAGCACGGCGTCAGGACGTGCGGCCATCACCTTGAGGATCTGCGCGGTGACCGAGGTGTCGGTGCGGGCGTAGCGCTCGTTGGTCTGTATCTTGATGTCGCCGGCGGCTTCGGCGGCCTTGGCGCCGTTGTAGACGAGGTCGCCCCAGGCGTCAGAGAAGCCGACATAGCCGATGTTCTTCATGCCGTCGCGCTTCATGCGGTCGGCGACGATCTTGACGAGGAGAGAGGCCGGCTGCGGCACCGACACCACCCACTGCTCCGGCGTATCCGGCAGCTTGCCGATCGGCGAGACCGCGATCATCGGCACTTTCAGCTCGCTCGCCACCGCCGCCATGGCGATAGTCGAGGGCGCCGTGGCCGTGCCGATCAGGAGGTCCACCTTCTCTTCTTCCACCAGCTTGCGCGCATTGCGGGTCGCGGCCGACGGGTCGGAGCCGTCGTCGAGCTGGATCAGGCGAATGGTCTCGCCGTTGATGGTCTTCCTGTATTCATAGGCGGCATTGATGCCGCGCCCATAGGGGATTCCGATCGACGAGCCGTTGCCGCTCAGCGAGGTGACGAAGCCGATGGTGATGTCGGCCTGCGCAGCCGGCGCTGCGAAGAGTCCGGCGACAAGTGCGAGTAGGCTCAGAGTCTTGCGCATACGCGTTCTCCTCCGTTGGTGCTGGATAGGAATGCCTCGAAGCTGCCGTGCGGGGACCCCGAACGACGAATGAACCGATTGAAAGCATTGCTGCAGCGCCGAAATCCGGGCGCGACCGAAGAGGGTTTGCTCGGCCGGATCTTAGCGGCCATGGCGCTGGTTGCCGCTCGAATGACAGGCCCATCGGCAGATGCGGGCGGGAATTTCCTGAAGCAACGAAAGGCCGTTTGTCCGGCCGCGATGCGCGGCCGGCGATGCTGTTGCTGCCGGCTGTTCGAGCACGGCGACTGTCCACACGATCGAGTCTCTCAAAATCGGTGCCCTGCAACATCCACCGGTCCCTGGCCGGCGAGGAATTACTTAAAGCCTAAAGTATTGTTGGTGGAGCCGTCAACACGTGTCACGGCTCTGTCAGAAAAAATGTTGTTGCATACAATTTCGCCAGAGTGCGGCGCCTCAGTGCCGATCGAGCGTACAAAATGGCCGGGCTTCCCTTGCGGTGGCGGTCGCCGTCGGCGGCGACGCCGAGCGCATTTGACGCGTGAATTAGTTTATGATTGAAATATATTTATCGGCCGTCGACGACCGATCCTCCGATCACCGCCTGAGGAGAAGGACGATGCGCATCTTCTGGCAGAGCTTCGTTGATGCGAGCGTGAACGCGCCCTACATGGCGCGGCTGTCGGAATACCTCAACAACATTGCTGCATCGGGCACGACAGTTCACGTCGAGGGCATTTCGCCGCCCGACCGGGAGTTCGGACGGCTCGCGGAATTGCGCTGCGCCGTCCAGGCGATCGACAACGGCATCGCGGCGGAGGAGGGCGGGTTCGACGCCTTCGTGATGGGACATTTCCAGGATCCCGGACTCTACGAGTTGCGCTCGACGCTCGACATTCCCGTGATCGGGACCGGCGAGGCGACGTTGCTCGCGGCCTCTCAGCTCGGCCGGAGACTCGGCCTTGTGACGCTCGATCCCGTCTTCGAAGTCTGGCACTACGAGCAGGCCGAGCGTTATGGCCTCGGCGATCGCGTGGTCCACGTGACCGGTCTTGGCTGCAAGCCGGCGGATTTCGCCGATGCCTTTGACGGAGATCAGGCCGCGCAAGCCCGCATGATCAAGGACTTTGTCGCCTGCGCACGCCCGCTGATCGAGCACGGCGCCGACGTCGTGATCCCCGCCGGTGTACTGCCGGGCCTTCTGATCGGAAGGGAGCATGGCCTGAAAGTCGGGCACGCGCCGGTGGTCAATTGCGCGGCGGTGGCGCTGAAAAGTGCCGAGATGTGGGTGCAGCTCCGGCAGCTCAATGGCACCGAGCCCAGCCGCGGGCCGAGCTTCAAGCGGGCCAGCGCCCAGGCGCGCGACGATTTCCGCGCACTGCTTGCTCGCAACAGCCGCTAGGACTGGAGAGTGAATGATGATGACTCCCGAAAAGATCCTGTACGAGACCGAGGTGACGGCGATCGGCGGCCGGGACGGCAAGGCCGCCAGCGCCGACGGCCTGTTGTCGGTATCGCTGTCCGTGCCGAAATCGCTGGGCGGTCCCGGGGGCGAAGGCACCAACCCCGAACAGCTCTTTGCGGCCGGCTACGCCGCGTGCTTTCTCGGTGCGGTCAAGCTCGTCGCGCGCACCCGGAAGGTCGTCCCATCCGCTGAGCCGTCAGTGACCGCGAAGGTTGCGATGGGTCCGGTTCCAATCGGATATGCGCTCGCCGTCGAACTGAAGGTCAATCTGCCCGGTGTCGAGAGGTCGGTGGCCGAGGAGGTCGTCGCGGGCGCGCACGAGCGCTGTCCCTATTCGAATGCAACCCGCGGCAATATTGCCGTGAAGCTGACGGTCATCTGAGACAATGAACGAGGCGGGCGGTTGGTGACCAATACTTTGCGCACACCGTACGACGGCGTCGTGATTGCGGCGCCCGTCACGATTCCCTATGTGCGCTACTCCATCGAGAGTGCACAGTGGTGGATCGGGCGGGCACTGAGCACGCTCGTTGCGCAGGCGGGCATCAAGGCTTCCGACATCGACGGTCTGTGCGTCTCCAGCTTCACCATGGGCACCGACAGCGGGATCGGGCTGACGCAGCATTTCGGGCTCTGCGTGCGATGGCTGGATACGATTCCGCTCGGTGGCGCCAGCGCCATCGCAGGCTTGCGAAAAGCGGCGCGCGCGGTTCAGGCGCGCGACGCCGACATCGTGGCGTGCATCGCCGGCGATACCAACCACGTCGATTCCTTCCGGCTGACGCTGGAGAACTTCTCGCGCTTCAACCAGGATGCCGTCTATCCCTATGGCGCCGGTGGCGCCAATGCGAGCTTCGCGCTGATCGCCCGCAACTACATGCGGGCCTTTGGCGTCACGCGTGAGGATGTCGGCAGGATCGCCGTCGCCCAGCGCGCCAATGCCCTGCGCAACCCGCATGCGCTGATGAAGACGCCAATGACGATGGAGCAGTATCTGGCGGCCCGGCCGATCTCGGATCCCATCCATCTCTTCGATTGCGTGATGCCATGCGCCGGCGCCGAGGCCTTCCTGGTGATGCGAGACGAGACCGCGGCTTCGCTCGGGCTGACAGCAGCACGGCTGCTTTCGACGATCGAGCGGCACAATGCCTTTGCCGACGATCCGATGCAGGTTCGCGGCGGCTGGGCAATGGACGTCGGCGAGCTCTATGCGATGGCCGGCGTGAAGCCTGACGATCTCGATATCGTGCAGACCTATGACGATTACCCCGTCATCACGATGATGCAGTTCGAGGATCTCGGCTTCTGCAACAAGGGGGAGGGGGCCGAGTTCGTGCGCCAGCACGATCTCACCATCGACGGCGACTTTCCGCACAACACGTCGGGCGGACAGCTCTCGGCCGGACAGGCCGGCGCCGCCGGCGCCTATCTCGGTCTCGTCGAGGGACTTCGACAGGTTCTGGGGACTGCAGGCCCCACGCAGGTCGGGAACGCGAGCGTCGCCTTGGCCTCGGGGTTCGGTATGATCAACTATGACCGTGGTCTCGCCTCGGGCGCCGCGATCTTTGCAGGGCCGTCGCGATGATAGAGCCGATCAAGCCGCCCCGGCGCAAGAACCCGCTGCTGCGGACGCGGCTGCCTGCTTCGCCGCCGCGACCGCGCAGCAGGACGTCGCATGGGTTTACGCGGGCAGCCGCCGAGGGCCGCTTCATGCTGCAACGCTGTGACGCTTGCGGTTCTTTTGCTTATCCGGCGCGGGAGGCCTGTCCGTCTTGCCTGTCGGCCGGCCTCGCATTCGTCGACGCGCCGCGCCGGGGCATGCTTCTTTGCGAGACCACTGCGCGCGTGCCGAGCGATGTCTATTTCCGCGAGCGGGCGCCCTGGCGCATCGGCCTCGTGAAGATGGATTGCGGTCCGACGATTGTGACGCACCTCCATGCCGACTGCGTGGAGGGGGCACCGGTCCGCATGTCGTTTCAACTCGACAAGAGCGGCCAGGCAGTGGCCTTTGCCCATCCCGAGGGGGAGACTCCCAACATGGCAGACGACAAGCAATGGCGGGAAATGACGGCCGATCCGAAATTCCGGCGCGTGCTGGTGACCAACGGTCGGAGCGTGATCGGTCAGGAGGCCGTCGCCGCCTTGAAGGCCGCAGGCGCCAAGACGGTGTTCGTCGGGGTTGCCGAACCGTGGCGGCCTTTCGCCGGCGAGCAGCTGCTGCGCGGCCATGACGGAATCGAGATCGTGACCCTTGACGCCGCCGACGAGAAATCTGCGGCCGATCTCGCGGCCGACATCGGCGGCAAGGTCGATATCCTCGTCAACACGACGGAATATGTGCGGCCGGGCGGCCTGCTCGACCGCAGGGGCACGAGCATCGCGCGCGACGAGATCGACCAGGCCTATCTCGGCTTCATCAACCTCGCACAGGCCTTTGGCCCCGCCATGCGGATGCGCGGTGCCGATGGCATCAACAACAGTGCCGCGTGGGTCAACATTCTCTCGGTCTATGCGCTGGCGAACTGGCCTGCCTTTGGCGCCTACTCGGCCTCGCAAGCGGCGTGCCTGTCGCTCTCGCACTGCCTCCGCGCCGAGCTGCGGCCCGGCGGCGTCAGGGTGATGAATCTGTTCACCGGGCCCGTCGACACCGAGTGGTTCCAGACCGTACCGCCGCCGAAGGTCGCGCCGCGCGCAATCGCGCAGGCGATCGTGTCGGGTCTCAAAGGCGGGCTCGAGGAGATGTATGTCGGAGATGTCGCCGAAGAGATCCGGCAACGTCTCGCGGCCAATCCAAAAGCGCTCGAGCGCGAGCTCGACAGGTGACATCGGGATTTCAACCAAGCCGGAGGACGTGACGATGCAGAGCAACAATCTCCTGGAGCTGGCGGGTGCGGTTTCTTCCGGCGCGGTGCGCGTCGTCGATCTCACATTTACGCTCAGTCCGGATTTTCCGGTCATCGTGCTGCCGCCGGAGTTCGGCCAGGCCGCGCCGGTCCGCATCCAGGAAATCTCGCGTTATGATGGTCGCGGTCCGGCCTGGTACTGGAACAACGTCACGTTCGGCGAACACACCGGCACGCATTTCGACGCACCGATCCACTGGTTCACGGGCAAGAACCTGCCGAACAATGCCGTCGACACGATGCCGACCAAGGACATGATCGCGCCGGCCTGCGTGATCGACTGCTCCGCGCAGGCGGCGCAGGATCCCGATTTCCTGCTGACGGTCCCGCTCGTCGAGGCCTGGGAAGCAAAGCACGGCCGGATCCCCGAGCGGAACTGGGTGCTGCTCAGGACCGACTGGTCGAAGAAGGGCTGGCGCGACTACTCCAATCTCAGGGATGACGGCGCACATACGCCCGGCCCCAACGCGGCCGTCATGAAGTGGCTGGTGGAGGAGCGCGGCGTCATCGGGTTCGGCACCGAGACCATCGGTACAGATGCGGGCCAGGCCGGTCATTTCGAGCCGCCTTATCCAGCGCATCATTTCCTGCACGGCGCCGGACGCTACGGCCTGCAATGCCTGTGCAACCTGGATCAGCTTCCACCCACCGGGGCGGTCATCGTGGCCTCGCCGCTGAAGATCCAGAACGGCTCCGGCAGTCCGCTTCGCGTCATCGCGCTGGTTGCGTCAGCCTGAATCCAATCCATGGCGCTTGCCAATCGGAACAGACATCCTCACGAAAGACAGGTGCCATGAACTTGATCAAGAGCCTGCTGGCTTCCACCGCATTGCTTCTCGCCGTCCCGCAACTTGCGCAGGCCGAGATCCTCGTCGGCTTCGTCACCGGCCTCAGCGGGCCGGTATCCTCGATCGGCATCCCGAATGCGAAGGGCATCGCCGCGGGAGGGGCCTATGTCGGTGAGATCGGCGGCGAGAAGGTCCGCGTCATCCAACTCGACGACGCTTCCGATGCCACCGCCTCGGCGCGCAACGCGCGCAAGCTCGTCGAGCAGGAGAAGGTCGATATCCTGATCGGAACGTCGGGTGCGCCGCAGACCCTGGCGATGGCGACCGCCGCGATCGAGATGAAAGTGCCGATGATCGCGGTATCGCCGATCGCGCCGGTGCCGCCGGGCGACGGCGGCCCCTGGGTCGTCCAGACGCCGCAACCGACGCCGCTTCTCGTGCAAGGCATCGTCGACCACATGAAGGCGAAGGGCCTGAAGACGGTCGCCTTCATCGGCTTCTCCGATGCGTTCGGCGACCTCATGTACAACTCGCTCGAGCAGAGTGTGAAGACGACCGACATCAAGATCATTGCCAACGAACGCTACGCCAGATCGGATTCTTCGGTGACGGCTCAGGTGCTGCGCGCACTCGCCGCACGTCCCGACGCCATCATGCTCGGCGGCACTGGAACGCCCGGCGCGCTGCCGGTCATCGCCTTGTCCGAGCGCGGATATAAAGGGCCGCTATACGGCAATCATGGGCTGATCAGCGCCGATTTCCTGCGTCTCGCCGGCAAGGCCGCCAACGGCATCATCTGCCCGACTGGACCCGTGACCGCGGCGGAGCAGCTCCCGTCCGGCAATCCGATCCAGAAGGTGGCCCTGGATTTCCGCTCTGCCTTCGAGAAGGCGAACGGCGAGGCGCCGACGGATTCATTCTCGTCCTATTCCTTCGACGGCTGGCTCGTCTTCGCCGATGCCGCCAAACGCGCGATGGCAACCGGTGCCAAGCCCGGCACGCCGGAATTCCGCACCGCGCTTCGTCAGGCGCTGTTCACGACCAAGGAGGTCGTCGGGACGCAGGGCGTCTACACCTATACGCCGGCGGATCGGCATGGCGTCGACGATCGCTCGCGCGTCATGGTCCAGATTGAGAACGGCAAATACAAGCTGTTGCCCTGAGACGGGAGCATGATCGTGACGGAGAACGCGCCGGTGAACGTCAGCGACGCGGTCGGCCGGGAGAACGTGACGCCGGCCTGGGCGTGTGCAGTGACGTCGTTTCCGCCGTCGGACCGCATCCTCTCAACGATCCTCACCCGGCAGGCCGAGCGCTACGGCGAGCGCGTGCTGCTCGTCGCTGGTGAGACGCGCTGGAGCTTTGCGCAGACCGCGGCGATCGCGGCCGCGTCGGCTCAGACGCTCGTGGATGCCGGGATTAGGCCGGGCGATCGGGTTGCGTTGATGTGTTCGAACCGTCCGGAGTTCCTGCAGGTCTATCTCGGCTGCGCGTGGCTTGGTGCCATCGCGGTCCCGATCAATACCGCGCTGCGCGGCTTCCAGCTCTCCCACATCTTCCGCAACTCGCGTCCCGCGCTCCTCGTCGTCGAGGCTCAGTTCGTCGACGCGATCGAGAGTGTCGAGGCGGGTGTCGACCTGCCACCTCGCACCTGGATCGTCGGAGCTGCCGCCGGTGCAGTCGACGCCAGGCTTTCCGCGGTACCGTTGCCGGCGCTGGGAGCCGCGGCCCCGGCGGGTGCCGTGCGTCCCGGCGACACCGTTGCGATCCTCTACACGTCGGGCACGACCGGGCCAGCGAAGGGCGTGTGCTGTCCGCAGGCGCAGCTGTTCTGGTGGGGCATTTATTCGGCGCGGGCACTTGGCATCCGCGAGGGCGATGTACTGTTCACGACACTGCCGCTGTTCCACACCAACGCGCTCAATGCATTCTATCAGGCGCTCCTGAACGGCTGCACCTACGTGCTGGAGCCGAAATTCTCCGCGTCCGGATTCTGGGCGGCCGCGCAACGGCACAATGCGACGGTCGGCTATCTGCCCGGCGCGATGGCGTCGATGCTGCTGGCGCAGCCGAAGAATGCGAACGACAAGGCGCATCGTCTTCGCGTTGCGCTTGGCGGCGGCGTGCCGCCGCAAATCCACGGTCCGTTCCTCGAGCGGTTTGGCGTGCCGCTGGTTGACGGCTACGGGTCGACCGAGACCAACTTCGTGTTCGCGGGCACGATCCCGTCGGATCGTCCGGGAACGATGGGCTATCTGGCCGACGGAATCGAGGCGCGGATCGTCGATGAGAATGATTCAGCGCTTCCTGACGGGCAGGCCGGCGAACTCGTGCTTCGCGCCGGAGAACCCTTTGCTTTCGCCACCGGCTATTTCGGCATGCCGGAGAAGACGGTCGAGGCCTGGCGAAATCTGTGGTTCCATTCGGGCGATCGGGTCGTTCGAGATGCTGACGGACACTACCGCTTCATCGATCGCATGAAGGATTCGATCCGCAGGCGTGGCGAGAACGTATCCTCATGGGAGGTCGAGCAGACCATCCAGTCCCATCCCGCGGTCGCCGCCTGCGCGATCTACCCGCTGCCGTCGGAGCTGGGCGAGGACGAGGTTGCGGCTGCGATCCTGCTCGAGCCGGGCCAATCGCTGGAGCCCATCGACATCGTCAGGCATTGCGAAGGGCAGATCGCCTATTTCGCCATCCCGCGCTATGTGCGCATTCTGAGCCAGATACCGTTGACTGAGAACGGCAAGATCAAGAAGGGCGTGCTGCGCGAGGCGGGCATCACCACGGATACTTGGGATCGCGAGGCGGCCGGAGTGAAGGTGCGGCGCTGACTGTCGGTCCGCTCAAGGTTTTTGCAGGGCGTCCCTGACGGCCCCCTTGAGGTCGTCGAGCTCGCCGATCAATCCGTCGAACCGGTCGGCCGGGAAATCCGCCAGCAGCTCGGCAAGCCACGCGCCGTGGCTCTTGGCCATCCGTCTGAAGGTCTTGCGGCCTTCGACCGTCATGCAGACAATCTGCACGCGGCGGTCGAGGTTCGAGGGCGTGCGCGTGATGTATCCGTCCTCGACCAGGCGGTCCACGATCGGCGTGAGGTTCCCGGCCGAGACCATCAGGCGCTTGGGCAATTCTCCCAGCACAAGCCCGCTCGGTTCGCGGTCGAGCTGGGCCAGAACATCGAAGCGGGGCATCGTGAAATCGAACTCTTCGCGAAACCGGCGCCGCAACTCGCCTTCGATCAGGGTCGTGCAGGCGAGCAGCCGGAGCCAGACCCGCGTTTGAGCCCTGTACTCGGCGTCCTGATCCGCCCCATTCTTTGAAACAGGCGTGGACTCCTTCGCGAGTGCCAATCGAATCTCCCGGGCTTGGTGGCCTGACGAAAGCCGGCGCAGCTGTCGTGGTCATTGGCAAGATAGTTCGTGCCAAAAGTAAATTCAAGGCTGCGCCCGAGCGGCTCGGAGTCGGCGCTGCCGTGTGTCCAATTTACACTGAATCTCCAGATCGACGCCGCGGAGACCAGCCCGTGGGCCGGGTCTTTGCAGAACCGCCTTGACAAGACGCGCGCCGAGGAAATATTTTATGCTTAAAATAATTTGGGTGAAAGCTCGGCACACGGCGCGACGCGCGAAAGCGAGGGATCATGCGCATAGTCTGTATCGGCGGCGGCCCGGCCGGTCTCTATCTGGGCCTGCTGATGAAGCGCCGGCACCCGGAGCATGTCATCACGGTCGTCGAGCGCAACAAGCCCTACGATACGTTCGGCTGGGGCGTCGTGTTCTCGGATGCCATGATGTCCGCGATGCGCCTTGCCGACCCCGAGAGCGCGGCCGAGATCGAGGACGCCTTCAATCACTGGGACGACATCGAGCTCGTCTTCAAGGGGACGCGCCAGCGCACGACGGGCCATGGCTTCATCGGTATCGGGCGCAAGCATCTGCTCAATATTCTTCAGCGGCGCTGTGAAGCGCTGGGTGTCGAGCTCGTCTTCGAGCGCGAGGTCGAATCCGATCTCGAATACCCCGACGCCGACCTGATCGTCGCCTGTGACGGCGTCAATTCCAGGATCCGCGCTCGCTATGCCGAGCAGTTCCAGCCCGACATGGTGATCCGGCCCAACCGCTTCATCTGGCTCGGCACCAAGAAGGCGTTCGACGCCTTTACATTTGATTTTCAGAAGACCGAGCACGGCTGGTTCCAGGCGCACATCTACAAGTTTGATGCGGAGACCTCGACCTTCATCGTTGAGACCACGGAAGAAGCCTACAACGCCCACGGGCTTGGCGAGCTCGATCAGCAGGCCTCGATCGAGTTCTGCGAAAAAATCTTCGCCGAGACTCTCGACGGCGCGAAGCTCCTGACCAATGCGCGCCATCTGCGCGGCTCGGCCTGGCTCAATTTCAGCCGCCTGATCTGCGGCAAATGGAGCGTGTTCAACGGCAAGTCTCATGTCGTGCTGATGGGGGACGCCGCGCATACCGCGCATTTCGCGATCGGCTCGGGCACCAAGCTCGCGCTCGACGACGCCATCGAGCTTGCCAACCAGTTCGATCGCCATGGTCACGGTCGCGCCGGCATCGAAACCGTGCTGGACGCGTACGAGGAGGTGCGCCGCGTCGACGTGGCGCGCATCCAGAATGCGGCGCGCAACGCCATGGAATGGTTCGAGGTGGTCGGCCACCGCTATGCCGATACGCTCGAGCCGCCGCAGTTCTTCTATTCGATGCTGACGCGCTCGCAGCGCATCAGCCACGAAAACCTTCGCCTGCGCGACCGCTCCTGGCTGGAAGGCTTTGAGCGCTGGTTCGCCGAACGCTCAGGGATCGCGGTCAAGGACGGCGAGCGGGTGCCGCCACCGATGCTGACGCCACACCGCGTGCGCGGCCTTTCGCTTGCGAACCGCATCATGGTTTCGCCGATGGCGATGTATTCGGCACAGGACGGACTCATCGACGACTTCCACATCGCCCATCTCGGCGCGCGCGCCATGGGCGGCGCCGCGCTGGTCTTCGCTGAGATGACCTGCGTCTCGCCCGATGCGCGGATCACGCCGGGCTGCCTCGGGCTCTGGAACGATGCGCAGGCGGCGCAGTGGCGCCGCTTGGTCGAACTCGTCCATGGCGTCGGGCATGCCAAGGTGGGGATTCAGCTCGGCCACGCCGGCCGCAAGGGTGCGACCAGGGTGCCCTGGGAAGGGATCGATCAACCCCTTGAATCCGGCGAATGGCCCCTGATCTCCGCGTCGGCCTTGCCGTATCTGCCGCACAGCCAGATGCCGCGGACGATGGACCGCAGCGACATGGACCGCGTGCGTGACGATTTTGTCGCGGCAACAGGTCGTGCCGCTGCCGCCGGCGTCGAGTGGCTCGAACTCCATTGCGCGCACGGTTATCTGCTGTCGAGCTTCCTCTCGCCGCTGACCAACCGGCGCACGGACGAATACGGCGGCAGCCATGAAAACCGCGCGCGCTTTCCGCTGGAGGTGTTCAAGGCGATGCGCGCGGTGTGGCCGTCCGACCGGCCGATGTCGGTGCGCCTGTCCTGCCATGATTGGACCGACGGCGGTAACATTCCGGCCGATGCGGCGGTCTTCGCTGCGATGTTCAAGGAGGCCGGGGCGGACCTGATCGATTGTTCGTCGGGGCAGGTCTGGAAGGACGAGCGGCCGATCTATGGACGCCTGTTCCAGACGCCGTTCGCCGACCTGATCCGCAACGAGGTCGGCATTGAGACCATCGCAGTCGGTGCGATCTCCGAGGCCGATCACGCCAATTCGATTCTCGCGGCCGGCCGCGCGGACCTCTGCGCCATCGCGCGGCCGCATCTCGCCGACCCGGCCTGGACGCTGCACGAAGCCGCGCGCATCGGCATCACCAAGGTCGAGTGGCCGAAGCAGTATCTGTCCGCCAAGGGACAATATGAAACCAATCTGGCGCGCGCGGCGGCAGCTAGCGCGCAATGAGCGGAGGAGGGATCAGATGAGCTCCACGGCGAAAGTGATCCGGCGCGAATGGCTCGACTGGCCGTTTTTCGAGCCGCGCCATCATGCGGTCGGCGAGGCGCTCGATCGCTTCGTGCAGTCGGGGGCTCTCGACACAATCGATCACAATGATGTCGATGTCGCCTGCCGCAAGCTGGTGCGCGCGATGGGCGAGGCGGGGGTGCTCGATTGCGCCGTAGCGGCGCCCGACGGCGATGCGACGACGATCGATTCCCGCTCGATCTGCCTGTCGCGGGAGTCGCTTGCCTATGCCGATGGCCTCGCCGATTTCGCCTTCGCCATGCAGGGGCTCGGCTCCGGCGCGATCGCGCTCGGCGGCTCGGCGGACCTGCGCAAGGCCGTGCTGCCGAAAGTTCGCGCCGGCGAATGGCTGGCGGCCTTCGCGCTGTCCGAGAAGGAGGCAGGATCGGACGTCGCGGCGATGTCTTGCACGGCGCGGGCCGACGGCAATGACTACGTCATCGATGGCGAGAAGACCTGGATCTCCAACGGCGGTATTGCAGACGTCTACACGCTGTTTGCGCGAACGGGCGAGGCGCCGGGTGCCCGCGGCATCTCGGCCTTTGTCGTATTCCCGGATGATCCCGGCTTCGGCATCGCCGACCGCATCGACGTCATCGCGCCGCATCCGCTGGCGACGCTGCGCTTCACCAATTGCCGGATTCCGGCGAGCCGTCGCCTCGGCGCGCCGGGCGGTGGGTTCAAGCTCGCGATGCAGACCCTCGATATCTTCCGGGCGTCTGTCGCAGCCGCAGCCCTCGGCTTTGCCCGTCGTGCACTGGACGAAGCGCTGTCGCATGCGCGCAGCCGGCACATGTTCGGTGCGACGCTGGGAGATCTCCAGCTGACCCAGGCCGCGCTCGGCGACATGGCGACGGAGACTGACGCCGCCGCGCTCCTGACCTACCGCGCGGCCTGGCGACGCGACGTCCAGAAGCTTCCGACGACGCGCGAAGCTGCCATGGCGAAGCTGACGGCAACCGAGACCGCGCAGCGTGTCATCGACCGCGCCGTCCAGATGTTCGGCGGCCGCGGCGTGCGCAAGGGTGAGATCGTCGAAAGCCTCTACCGCGAAATCCGCGCGCTGCGCATCTACGAGGGCGCGACCGAGGTCCAGAAACTGATTGTCGCGCGCGATCTCCTGAAGCCGCGCTGAGAGGATTGAGAACTCCGCATGAGTACGATGATGAAATCAGAAGCCGCCGCGACGAGCGGCCTGCAAGTGCTTCAGCCCGGTGGCTGGCCGCAGCCGAAGGGATATGCCAACGGCATCATGGCCGATGGACGTCTCGTTGTGACGGGTGGTGTCGTCGGCTGGGATATCGCAGGTCGGTTCGCCGACGGGTTTGTCGCGCAGGTTCGGCAGACGCTCGAAAACATCGTTGCGATCCTGGCGGAAGGCGGCGCCCGGCCGGACCATCTTGTGCGCCTGACATGGTATGTCGTCGACATGGATGAATACACCACGAATCTGAAGGCGCTCGGCAAGGCCTACCGCGAGGTGGTCGGCACCCATTACCCCAGTATGGCGCTCGTGCAGGTGGTGCGCCTCGTCGAGCCATCGGCGCGCGTCGAGATCGAAGCGACTGCCGTCGTCCCGCGCTGACGAGGGCGTGCGCGAAGGTGCTGCCGCCCGTCGCGCGGGCTCATGGGCCGCTACGCGACCGGAATGAACGCATATCCTTTCGCGTCTTCGACCACTCTGCCGATGCCTGGTCGACCTAAATGAGTGCCGGCCAGCCACGTCTGCGCATTTGCTGCGTCCCGGAGCAACCTGATCCGGGTAGCCCTCGCCACGGCTTCGTCATCGTCATAGGCCCAGGTAAGCTCGGGACGGGCAAACTGTGCGACGGGAACGTGGATAAGGTCGCCGCAGAACAAGACATCGTCCTCGTCAGTGTTGAGGAGATAACCCATATGGCCCCGAGCGTGCCCAGGTATATCCACCGCCAGTAAATGATCGGCCAGCCGATCTCCACCGTTAACGGGGGCAAGGAGCGAACGAAACTGCTCCAGCACTGGCTCGGCAAGAAACTCCTCGACGGCGTCTGCCCCTATCACGATCTTCCTCAGGCCGTTAAACGCGCGTCGACCGTCGGGCATCAGGAGACCATTGACGTGGTCGCCATGAGCATGAGTGAGGGCGATCATCGTGATCGATGACGTGTCGATGCCTGCCTCCGCCATCGCCTCCGCGAGGTGACCCATGGACGGGTCCCAACTCGCGCCCGCTCCACAATCGATCAAGACGCGATCCATGCCAGAGCGATCGAATAGGAAGCAGTTGACCGATAATCGAACCAGCGAAGCGTCCCGCTGAGGCGGTTCGGTCTGCCTGCCTACTTTGTCGTTTGGATATTTGAGGGATTCGGCGGGCAGGTCGACATATCCATCAGAGAGTGACCAAATCCTCCATGATCCCGAAGCGCAGCCCAAGGTGTTGGCGCTTTGTGACAGAGCTTTCACGGACAACCTGACAAGCGTTTGATTCACTTTCTCAAAACGGTACCGAAACCGTCAGAGTTTCGAAGTCATCACTTTCTGAGCGATCTTCCAGGTTCCGTCGACCTTCAAGCACGACAGCATGTCGGTGAAGTAGCGCGGCGGAATTTGCAATTTCAGCTTCAGAAGCGCGAGCTCTCCTTCAACGTCAATCGAGAGGATCTGATCCTGGCGCTCCAGGCCCTGTTGCTTCGGAGCTTTCAAATTACGGACAGCTGCCAGCCACGTCGCAATTGGCGTCACGCTCACGTTGCCATCGTCGCCGACCTTGGTCACGGAACTCGAGGGATGAAATATAGACGCGAATTTGTCAGCATCCATTTCATAGGCACTGTCGAAATAGGTCTGCGCCAGGGAGCGCAAGGCACGAGCATCGGTATCCATAGGCCTGTTATCCATCAGCTTGGGAATGGGAAGAAGCTGCGCGTGGCTGGAAAGCGTGGTCTCCGGCCGAAACCTGCAGAAGGTTGCCTCAAGTCTTCCTTGCTGACCGAACCTAGGACAAAGTAGCTTATGAGGATAGGCGTGCTGGACAACTTGGGCTTATGAGGAATATTCATAAACCATGAGAAACGAACTGAACGAACTCGCTACGTTTGCAATCGTCGCCAGAGAACGGAGCTTTACGCGGGCTGCGGCAAAGATCGGTGTGTCTCAGTCTGCCCTGAGCCACACAATCCGGGGACTTGAGCAACGGCTCGAGCTGCAGCTTCTTGCTCGAACGACCAAGAGCGTCGCACCAACCGCCGCAGGCGCAGCTCTTTTGAAAGAATTGTCTCCGGCACTTGAGCAGATTGCTCGTGCCATCAACGAGGCCCGAAACGTTCGGCACCGGCCGGCAGGCCGCCTTCGGATTGTCATGTCCCGGTCGGCTGCCGTGATGGTATTGTTGCCGCGGCTCACGGCATTCGCGGAAGCTTACCCCGACATCGTTCTTGACGTTGTTACCGTCACTGGCCCCGTCGACCTCGTTGCGGGTGAGTTCGACGCCGGTATTCAACTTGGCGAGTACATTCAGAAAGACATGATCGCGGTGCGGGTCACCCAGGAGTTGAGATTGGCGGTGGTCGGATCGCCCGGCTATTTTTCATCACGAAGCATTCCCCGGAAACCCAAGGATCTAAATGACCATCGATGCATAAGCCTGCGTCTTCCGGGCGGTCCATACAGGTGGGAATTCGAGAAGGGACGGAAGGCGGTCACGGTCGGCGTGAATGGCCCGCTCATCATCGATGATACCCACCTGGTGATTCAGGCGGCACTCGCTGGCGCCGGCCTGGGGCTCGCATTTGAAGAGCAGGTCGCAGAGCATGTTGCGAAACGTCGCCTTATCCGTGTGCTGGAAGATTGGACGCCGCCAATTCCCGGCTTCTTCATGTATTACCCCAGTCGTCAGCATCAGCCGGCTGCGCTGTCTGCATTGACGAACGTGCTGCGAGCCTCTTAACCACAATTCGACGCGACGAACTGTATGGTGGCACCGTCGCTGAAATCGAATCCGAACGCCATCAGGGCCCGCGTGGGTCGCGATGCAGCAGTCGACAATCCGTCGAGCGTTCAACGCCGGGATGTCCGGAAGCCACCCAGACCCGACCGCCGATGGCGACGACGACCGTCGTGCTCTTTTAGGAGGCTTGCCTCGGGCTTTTGCGGTGGCTTAGGTACCGAACGGCCAATTTGATGAAATTGCGCACGACCATCGACGTCTCATCCTCTCGGAACACCAAAAACACATCGGCCGAGGGTGGTGAGGGTCTGATGGGCCGGAATACAATGTCGGCTGTCGTGAAGCGCGCAATGGACTGCGGCACCAGTGCCACGCCGAAGCCCGCCACGATCAGGCTCGGAATCGACTGGGCGTCGACGACCTGCTGGGATACCCGCGGCAAAAAGCCGGCATCGACACAGCATTTCTGGATGTAGCGTGCGAACTCCGAGCTATTGGGGTCGAGGACGATGTGATCCTCCGATGCTAGTTCGCTAAGCGCAACGCGCTTGCGCCCGGCCAACGGGTGCGCGTGCGGCAGTGCGAGGACCACCTCTTCCCGCCAAGCAAGCTTGCTGGTCAGGCCGTGTTCGGTCGGAACGCTGCGAATAAGACAAATGTTGGTCGTGCGGTTGAGGAGTGCTGCGATCTGCAATGCAGGCGCCTGCTCATGCACCGTGGTTTTCACCGATGGAGCAACCTTTCGGTAGGCGGCAAGCAGTTCCGCCAGCCGACCGCGCAAGATGGAGCCGGTCGCACCAACGTCAAGCGTGCCGATAAGGCCGGCGCCGATCGACTGAACTTCGTCTTCCGCGAGCTTGATCTGCTGGAGAATGGCGCGACCTCTGCCCAGCAGGGCTTCACCGGCCTTAGTCAGTTCGACCCTTCGGCTGGTCCTGTGGAGAAGCTGCGTCTTGAGCTCGGCCTCCAGCGTCTGGATGTGCTGGCTCAGCGGTGGTTGGGAAAGGTTCAGTCGCCGAGCGGCGAGGGTGAAGCTGCGCTCTTCGGCGACGGCGATGAAATATCGGAGCTGGCGGAGATCCATTTGGAAAACCTATCAATCGTGTCGTTCTATATATTGGACTTGAGATCCGCGATGGTCAACGAATGCCCGACGGAGCCCTCTGCGAGCCGGGCGCGGTCCGCGATCACGGGCAAGCGCGCTCCATTGTGCGTACGACGACACGTCACCATCAAACAACAAGATAGGCGGAGGCCTGAAGGCCCACCAAGCCGCGTCAGTCGAAGACCAGCCAAGCGAGGAAAAGCCGTGCCCAAGATCTTCAAGTCACTCTTCTTCCAGGTCGTCATTGCGCTCATGCTGGGCATCGCCCTCGGCATGGCTAATCCCGACCTCGCCCTTCAGATGAAGCCGCTCGGCGACGGCTTCATCAAGCTGATCAAGATGCTGGTGCCTGTGATCGTGTTCTGCGTCGTCGTGCACGGTATCGCCGCGGCGGGAGACCTGTCGAAGGTTGGAAGGGTCGGCATCCGCTCTCTCCTGTATTTCGAGATCGTCACCACCGTCGCACTGGTGTTCGGCATTGGGCTTGCCTACTATTTCGAGCCGGGCGCAGGAATGAACATCGACCCGAAGACGCTCGACGCCAAGGCCCTTAGCGGGTTCAGCCAAACCGCGGCTCAGGTCGCGGGAGGCGGCGTCTCCGAATTCCTGATGAAGCTCATCCCCTCGACGATTGTGGGGGCCTTCAGCTCCGGCGACGTCCTGCAGGTGCTGATCGTCTCGATCATGTTCGGCTGCGCCGTGTCCTTGTGCGGCGAGCGAGCGAAGCCGGTCGTCGAGTTCATCGAGCGCGTGAACGAGATCATCTTCAAGATGATGAATTTCGTCGTCCGGCTCGCGCCGATCGGCGTCTTCGGTGCCATCGCCTTCACGGTCGGGAAGTACGGTGTTGGTTCGCTCAAGCAACTCGGCGGGCTCGTCGGCCTGTTCTATCTGGCCGTGGTCCTGTTTGTGATCGTGGTGCTCGGCGCGATCATGCGACTGTCCGGCTTCAGCCTGTTCAAGTTGCTCGCCTACTTGCGCGAAGAGTTGATGATCGTTCTCGGCACCGCCGCAGGTGACAGCGTTCTGCCGCAAACCATGCGAAAGCTCGAGCAGCTCGGCATCAAGCGGTCGACGGTTGGTCTCGTTATACCGACCGGATACTCGTTCAATCTGGACGCGTTCTCCATCTACTTGACGCTGGCCGCAGTCTTCATCGCACAGGCGACCAACACGCCGCTTGCGACAGGCGATCTCCTCGCCATCCTTGGCATCGCGTTGCTCACCTCGAAGGGCGCGCACGGCGTTCCGGGCTCGGCCATCGTCGTGCTCGCCGCGACGCTTGCCGCTATCCCGGCCATTCCGGCGATTGGCCTTGTGCTCATCCTGTCGGTCGACTGGTTCATCGGCATTGCCCGCGCCCTCGGCAATTATGTCGGAAACTGCGTTGCCACCGTCGTCGTCGCGTCCTGGGAAGGCGACATCGACAGGGCAAAGGCGCATCGTATCCTGAACGGCGAGATTGATCCCTCAAGTGAGGGGCTGGTCGATGCCGTCGGCGGAGATGAGCCCGTCCCGAGTGCACAGACGGCGTGAAACGCGAGTGTTGGTTGGAATATGGCGATGCTGACGCTTTCGATTGAGCGTCTAACGAGGAAGGCATTTGCGCCGTTTGGCGAGGTCGTCGATACGGATGGGTTGACGCCCCTGCCGATCAACGAAGGCTTTGCCCGGCGCTTCAACGATCTCGCCACGATCGACGTCACCGCGGAAGGCGGACAGATCAACATCAGTTGGTTTGTCGCCTCCACCCGGCCTGCGCCGATCGCGATCCGGCTGATGGAGCGCCATCCGCTTGGAAGTCAATTGTTCATGCCCTTGAACCGCAAGGACTGGCTGATCGTCGTCTGCACGGATCCGCATATCGCCTCGACCTATCGGGCCTTCGCTGCAACGGGATACCAGGGCGTAAACTATGCCCGCAACTGCTGGCACCATCCGCTGCTTGTTCTGGAAGACTCCAGTCCGTTCTTCGTCGTCGACCGGAAGGGCGGGGGCGACAATCTTGAGGAATATTGGCTGGAAGAGATGGTGCAGCTCGATTTTGCGCCGGACAGCATTCTCGGGAAATGACGTGCGGCAAGCAGAGCCGCGCAATGACATACCACACGGGAAACCTATCGGAGGCCACGACCATGCGATCGCAAACCTATCACGTGCCGCAGGGCGGCCATCCGGCCCAGACGGAGCTCTTGAGCGGCCGGGCGGTCTTCACGAACGCATATGCGGTCATACCCGGCGGTGTGCAGCGCGATATCGTCGTCAGCCATCTACCGCATTGGGATAACACGCGTGTCTGGGTGCTGGCGCGACCGCTCTCCGGATTCGCCGAGACATTTTCCCATTATCTTATGGAGGTGGCACCGGGTGGGGGAAGTGAGCTGCCGGAGCCGGACAAGGATGCCGAAGGCGCGCTGTTCGTCGCGGGTGGCAAATTGAGCCTCGAGGTGGCGGACAAGGAGCGGGAGCTGCGACCCGGGGGCTTTGCCTATCTTCCACCCGGCCGCGGCTGGAGCATTCGCAATCGCAGCTCGAGCCCCGCTCATTTTCATTGGATCCGCAAGCTATATCAGGGCGTACCGGGGCTTGCTCACCCCGACGTCATCGTGACCAACGAGGACTCGGTCGCACCGACGCTAATGCCAGATACGGATGGGAGATGGAGGACCACACGCTTCATCGATCCGGCCGATATCCGATATGACATGCACATCAATATTGTCACGTTCGAGCCGGGCGCATCTATTCCCTTCACAGAGACCCATGTCATGGAGCACGGTCTTTACGTTTTGGAGGGCAAGGCCGTCTACCGGCTCAACCAGGACTGGGTCGAGGTCGAGGCAGGAGATTTTATGTGGCTGCGGGCGTTCTGTCCGCAGGCGTGCTACGCCGGGGGCCCAGGTCGGTTCCGTTATCTCCTCTATAAGGATGTCAACCGGCACATGGATCTGCGGCCCTTCACGGCAGCGTAAGTTGGAGGCGCTTTTTGGCGAGCTATCGCGGACGGATCATCCGGACGATGCTGATAATTGCACAAAAGCTCGGGGTTACATCGGCTCGATGCCGATCTTCTTGATGACCGCAGCCCATTTCGTCGTTTCCGATGTCATGAAATCCTTCAGGCCTTGTGGGTCCATCACCATGGGCTCGGCGCCTTGCTCGACGAAGAGGGCGCGCACCTTCGGATCGTTCACGGCTTCCGCCATCGCCGCATAGAGCCTGTTGAGCACGGCCTTGCCTGTGCTCGCGGGCGCGAGCAGAGCAAGCCAAGCGGCGCTCTCGTAATTCTTGAGGCCCGCCTCCGCCGCGGTCGGCACATCCGGCAGCGCGGACATGCGCTTGTCGCTGGCCACCGCGAGCGGGCGTGCATCGCCGCTCTTGATCAGGCTGATGACGTTCGGCAAGAGCTGGAAGCCAAGCGGGACCTGGCCCGCGATGAAGTCCGGCGTGTAGGCGGCGATATTGCGATAGGGAACGTGCGTGATCTCGGTGCCCGTGAGCTGCTCGAAATAGGCGGCCGCCAGATGCTGCGACGAGCCGACGCCGACCGTTCCGTAGTTCAGCTCCCGCGGATGCGCCTTGGCATAGTCGATCAGCTCGTTCAGTGATTTCGGTGGCAGCCTCGAATTGATCACGATGACATTCGGCAGCGTCGCGAACAGGCCGATGGGGACGAGATCCTTCTGCGGATCGTAGGGCAGCTCCTTGTACAGCGATTTGTTCGCGGCCAGCGGACCGGAGGTGCTCATAAGCAGCGTGTAGCCGTCGGGTGCTGCATGCGCCGCAGCAGCGGTGCCGATATTGCCGCCGGCGCCGGGACGATTGTCAACCACGAAGGCCTGCCCTAGCGACATGGACATGCGGTTGAGCAGGATGCGGGTGATGACGTCGCTGGCGCTGCCGCCGGCGAAGGGCACAAGCACCTGGACCGGGCGGGTCGGATAGTCTTGCGCGTTTGCATGCCGCATTCCCGTTGCTGCGAGCAGGGCGCCACCACCGAGCGTGAGCAGCGACCTCCGGTCAGGACGAAATCCCTCGCTCTCCTGGTGAGCGCCATCTGTGATCTTGCTGCGACCGAACCGTGCCATCTCGGACTGAATCTCCCGACTGTGTCTTGTTCTGCGAGCCCAGGGAGCGTCCGGGACGGGAGTCGTCGGGGATGAGCGCCAGGTCGCGTTTTTCTGCGCCTGGACCGTAGTTAGCAGGCCGCTACGACCGTCATGCCTGCACGTCTCAAAACTTACCAACCCGTCTCATTTTGCAGTGGGCGCGACATCTTGTCCGAGCAGGAATTCTGCACTCAAGAGATCGCTTTCCGCCGCGTCTTGCTGCGCGCCTTGCGAGGCGATGAGGTCGTGCTGCCAATGAAAGGCTCCACAAACTCTCGCGCCACGGCGGCCGCTTGCGCAAGATCGTGGCTGATGACGTCGAGCACCGCCTTGGCCGCGACCGACACCGCTCGCCGCGGGTGATGCACCCAGGCAATCGAGCGCACGATCCGTTGCTGGTCGAAACGATGCGCCCGGATGGCGCCGCTCGCGAGCGATTGCCGGAGCGCGATGGTCGGCAGCACTGTGGCAAAGTCGGTGGTCGCGATCACGTCGCAGAGCGCGGGGAGGGTGTCGAGCTCGAGCCGCGGCCGCAGGTCGATGCCGATGGCGGCGGCGTGCTCATCCAGGATCAGCCGCAGGCCGTGGCGCTTGGACGGCAGCACGAGGTCGAAATTCGCGATGTGGTCGAACCGCAGCTTTGCCGGTGGCCTGACCGGGCTGTCCTTGCGGCAGGCGAACACCATCTCCTCGTCCATGATGTGATGCGCGGACAGCGGCGTCTTCCGGCGCGGCACGTTGATCAGCGCGAAATCGAGCTGACCGGTGTTGACCCAGTCCACGAGCGTCTCGGTATAGCCCTCGCAGGCGGACAGCGTGATCTCGGGATAACGACTGGCGACCGTCGCCGACGAACTGGCCATAGTGCTCTGCGCCACCGACGTGATGAGGCCGACCGAGACCCGCCCCGAAATGCGCCCGCCGAGCTGCGCCATCTCCTGCCGCGCATATTCGGCGTCACGCACGATCGGCGCGGTCAGCCGCACCAGCGCCTCGCCGGCGCTGGTCAGAGTCATGCCCTGGACGCTGCGGTCGAACAGTTTTTGGCCGAGTTCGGCCTCGAGCTTGGCGATCTGCATGCTCAGCGCCGGCTGCACGATGTTGAGCTGGCGCGCGGCGCGGGTGACGTTCTTTTCCTCGGCCAGGCAAAGGAAATATTGCATCTGCCTGAGTTCCACGGAGCTGTCCTTTGTTCGCTGTTGCTTGTGCGCGGCCATCATCACAGATGATGGATGATATAATCAATCATTATTTGTAGTGATGGGTGGGATTGCCTAGTCTCGTGGCGGACCGCGAGGCCTCGAGGGCCGCGCCGTCTGGGAGCGAAATCAGACATATGCAGGACGCCACACCCAAACGGATGATCATCGGCATTTCCGGCGCCTCCGGCGTCACCTATGGCGTTCGCCTGCTGCAGCTCCTGCGCAATGCCGGCGTCGAGACGCATCTGGTGATGTCGAAGACCGCTGAGCTGACCTTTGCCTACGAGACCGACCTGAAGATCGCGGAGGTGAGGGAGCTCGCCAATGTCTGCCATGCGATCGACGACATGGCCTCGGCGATCTCCAGCGGCTCGTTCCGCACCGCCGGCATGATCGTGGCGCCGTGCTCGATGCGCTCGATGTCCGAGATCGCCTCCGGCGTGACCACGACGCTTTTGACCCGCGCTGCCGACATCGTGCTCAAGGAGCGCCGGCGACTGGTGCTGATGGTGCGCGAGACGCCGCTGCACACCGGGCATCTCAGGACGATGACGGCCCTGTCGGAGATGGGCGCGATCATCGCCCCGCCCGTGCCGGCCTTCTACGCAAAACCCGAGAACCTCGACGACATGGTCGAGCACACCGTCGGCCGTGTGCTCGACCTGTTCGACATCGATATCGGCGTTGTGCGCCGCTGGGGCGAGGACGAGTCGCTCAAGCGCCGCTCGCCGCCGCTGCGCAAGATCGCGCCCTGACCTGAAGACCTGAGGAATGACCCGTATGCCAATGGAAAATGTTGCGAGGAGAGGCGCGAACGCGCCCGCCGATCTGCGCGCCTGGCTCGCGTTTCTCGCCGAGCGCGGCAAGCTCGCGATCGCCCGCGAGGGCATTGGGCTCGCTGACGAGCTCGCCGCCGTCGCCAAGCGGCTGGAGCGCGACAGCGCGGTGCTCTTCCCGCGCCCCGATGGGCATGAAATTCCCGTCGTCGCCAATCTCTTCGCCGGACGCGACTGGGTCGCCGATTCCATCGGCGTGACCGAGGACCAGTTGCTGCCACGGTTCCTGGCTGCTGCAAACCATCCACTGCCGACGCATGAGGTCGCGAGCGGACCGGTGCAGGACGTCGTCCACGAGGACGTCGATCTGCTGCGCCAACTCCCGGTGCCCAAGCACAATGAGCGCGACAGCGGCCCCTACATCACGGCCGGCCTGCTGATCGCGCGCAACCCGAAGACCGGTGTACAGAACGTCTCGATCCACCGCTGCCAGATCTCTGGCAAGAACCGCATCGGCGTGCTGCTGCTGCCGCGGCACACCTTCTCCTACTACCGCCTCGCGGAGGAGCTGGGCCAGGCGCTGGAGATCGCGATCGTGATCGGCGCGCATCCGGCCTTGATGTTGGCCTCCCAGGCGATCGCCGCGCTTGACGATGACGAGATGGCGATTGCGGGTGCGCTGCTCGGCGCGCCCGTCGACGTCGTGAAGTGTCGCACCAATTCAGTCCGCGTGCCCGCCCACGCGGAGATCGTCATCGAGGGACGCATTCTTCAGGGCGTGCGCGAACCGGAAGGTCCGTTCGGCGAATTCCCCCAATATTATGGTCCGCGCGCCAATCGCGAGGTGATCGAGGTCGATGCGATCACGCATCGTGCGAAACCGATCTTCCATACCATCGTGGGCGGCGGTTTTGAGCACCTGATCCTCGGCGGCGTGCCGCGCGAAGCGACGCTGCTCCAGCATCTGCGGCGCAGTTTTCCGGGCGTGATCGACGTCCGCCTCACGCGCGGCGGCACCTGCCGCTACCACCTCGCGATCAAGATCGACAAGGCGAACGACGGGGAGCCCAAGAACATCATGATGTGCGCCTTCGGCGCCCATTACGACATCAAGCAGGTGATCGTGGTGGACAAGGACGTCGACATCTCCTCGTCCGAGGAAATCGAATGGGCGGTGGCGACGCGCTTCCAGGCCGACCGCGACCTCATGGTCGTCGCCGGCGCGCTCGGCTCGAAGCTCGATCCGACGACCGACAACGGCATCAGCGCCAAGATGGGTCTCGATGCGACCGCGCCGGTCAACGCGCCCGAGCTCGCTTTCAAGCGCATTCGCGTCAAGGGCGAGGAGGAGGTCGATCTCGCCACTGCCTTGCAGGCCGACCCCGGCGCTGCGGTCGCGCGGTTTCTTTCGGAGACGCGCGCATGAGCGGATTACCGCTCGGAAGCAACTTGCGTCGGTTTGCGCCGTTGGAATATGAAGCGGGTGCTGCTTATAGTGCCGCGCCAATGAAGCAATCATTTTGCAGCGCAACGCTGCCGGGAGGAAGGAACTGATGTCGACGGCCCTGCGCATCGCTCATGGCGCTTTCGGCAGGGTCGCTCTGCTCGACATGGACCGTTCGCTGGTCCGCCACGCTCATCATCACTGCCACGTCCTGCTCAAGGTCGAGGGCTCCGACACGCAGTTTCTTGTGGGCGACCAGGTCACGCCGCTGACAGACACCGCCGCCGTGCTCGTCGACGGTTGGAAGCCGCATGCCTATGTGCACGACGCCAACCGTCCGCGCACGCTGATCATGGCGCTCTATATCGAGCCGGAATGGCTGAAGGAGTTCCGTCCCGGCTGGGCGGCCAGCGGTGCGCCGGGCTTTTTCGAGCGGCCGTCGGGCGAGGTGTCGCCGCGCATCCGTCAGCTCACGCTGCATCTGGCGGCCGAAATGATGGCGAATCCGGATGCGGTGCGGACCCACGAGCAGACGCTCTCGGATCTCATGATCGCGGTGATCGAGCGCTTCACGCCCTGGCGCAGCTTCCCGACCTCGATCCGCGGCATGAGCGCGGTGAGCTGCGACTGGCGGATCCGCCGCGCGATGGACGCGATGCGCGTGCATGATTCCTATGCCAACGTCGATCAGTTCGTGAAGGGCGCAGGCCTCTCGCGCGCGCAGTTCTTCCGCCTGTTCGAGACCTCGCTCGGCGTCTCGCCAAAGCTCTATCTCAACGTCGTCCGCATGGAGCGCGCGCTCGATGCTGTCATGCGCGAGGACACACCGCTCGGCGAGCTCAGCGAGCGTTTTGGCTTTCCGGAGCCTGCGCATTTCACGCGCTTCTTCCGCGATCACGCCGGCGTCAGCCCGCGCGAGTTTCGCAATGTCTCGCGTCTTGCGGGTTGAGTCTTGCGGGCCGATATTGCGCTGCACGCTCTCGAATGAGACGATTTGGTAAGTCGTGAGAGCGGGCGGTATGGCTCCCGCACCCCCAGTCCTGACAAACGTCATCGTCGCGTCAAAGAACGCGTCGGGAGGTATGCCGGGACATGTTGCAGGCGGTCAAATCCGCAAATCCGGGAAGTGGCGATGAGCCGTGGGTCGGGCGTTCGATCGAGCGCGTCGAAGACGCCGCGCTGCTCTCTGGCCGCGGCCGCTTCATCGACGATCTCGGTGTCCAGCCCGGCACGCTGCACGCGACGATCCTGCGCTCGCCGCATGCGCATGCCGATATTCTCTCCATCGATGTTGAAGCCGCCAAGCGTCTGCCGGGCGTTGCAGCCGTTCTGACCGGCAGCGACGTCAAGGCCGTCACCACGAGCCTCGTCGTCGGCGTGAAGGCGCCGGTGGAGTGTTGGCCGATCGCGATGGACCGCGTGCGCTATGTCGGCGAACCGGTCGCTTTGGTCGTCGCAACTGACCGTGCGCGCGCCGAGGATGCGGCCGAGCTGATCAACGTCGAGTATCGCCCGCGGGCTGCTGTCGTCGATCCGCTCGGGACGCTCGTATCAGGCGCGCCGGTACTGCACGAAGGCTTTCCCGGCAATCTCGCCAGTGACCGCCATTTCCGGTACGGCGATCCTGAAAAGGCCTTCGCGGACGCGCCGCATCGCTTCTCGATCGACATACGCTATCCCCGCAATTCCTGCACGCCGATCGAGACCTACGGGGTCGTCGCCTCGCACGATGCGGGCGAGGATGCCTATGAGGTGCTCGCCAATTTCCAGGGCCCGTTCAGCATCCACACCGTGATTGCGCGCGCGTTGAAAGTGCCGGGCAACCGGCTGCGGCTGCGTACGCCGCCGGATTCCGGCGGCAGCTTTGGTGTCAAGCAGGGCGTGTTTCCCTATATCGTGCTGATCGCCGCGGCCGCGCGTGTCACGGGCCGGCCCGTCAAGTGGATCGAGGACCGGCTCGAGCATCTGACCGCGTCGGTGTCGGCGACCAACCGCGCGACGACTTTGTCGGCGGCGGTCGCAGCCGACGGAAAGATCCTCGCGCTGGACTGGGACCAGGTCGAGGATTGCGGCGCGCATCTGCGCGCGCCTGAGCCTGCCACGCTCTACCGCATGCACGGCAATCTGACCGGCGCCTACGACATCCGTCACGTCAAGATCCGCAACCGCGTCGTCGTCACCAACAAGACGCCGACCGGTCTCAACCGGGGCTTTGGCGGCCCGCAGGTCTATTTCGCACTGGAGCGCCTGGTGCAGCGGATCGCGATCGGCCTTGGCCTCGATCCGCTCGATGTCATCAAGCGCAATCTGATCGACGCCGGCGCGTTTCCCTATCGCACAGCGACTGGTGCCTTGCTCGACTCCGGCAACTACCAGGAAGCCGTCGCGCTCGCAGTCGAGCAGGGCAGGCTCGCTGCGCTCAAGGCGAAGCGGGACGAGGCGCGAGCGCAGGGGCGGCTCTACGGGATCGGCTTCACCGCGGTGGTCGAGCCCAGCGTCTCCAACATGGGCTACATCACCACCGTGCTGACGGCGGCCGAGCGCCGCAAGGCAGGTCCCAAGAACGGCGCGCAGGCAACCGCAACCGTCGGGCTCGACCCGGTCGGCAGCGTCACGGTTCACGTCGCCTCTGTGCCGCAGGGGCAGGGCCATCGCACGGTGCTGTCTCAGGTGGTTGCCGACGTCTTCGGCCTCCAGCCGAAAGACATCCGGGTCAACACCGAGATAGACACCGCCAAGGATGCCTGGTCGATTGCGTCAGGGAATTACGCCAGCCGCTTCGCCGCAGCCGTGGCCGGTACCGCGAAGATCGCAGCCGAGCGCGTTGCTGGCAGGCTCGCCCGCATCGCCGCCAGCCAGCTGAACGTCGAAGCCGCCGACATCGTGTTTGCGAAAGGCTTCGTTGCCTCCAGGCACAATCCGGAGAACCGGATCGCGTTCTCGCGCGTCGCGGCGCTCAGCCATTGGTCGCCGGGCTCGCTGCCTGATGATGCCGGCCAGACCATCCGCGAGACCGTGTTCTGGACGCCGCCGGAGCTGACGCCGCCCGACGAGGACGACCGCATCAACTCTTCGCTCTGCCACGGCTTCATCTTCGATTTCTGCGGCGTCGAGATCGATCCGACGACGCTGGAGACGCGAATCGACCGCTACGTCACCATGCACGATTGCGGCACCATCCTGCATCCCGCCATGGTCAACGGCCAGATCCGCGGTGGCTTTACGCAAGCGCTCGGCGCCGCGCTCTACGAGGAATATGCCTACGCCGAGGACGGCAGCTTTCTGACGGGAACGCTCGCCGATTATCTGCTGCCGACCACGACAGAGGTGCCGGAGCCGCAGATCATCCACATGGAGACGCCGTCGCCGTTCACGCCGCTCGGCGCAAAAGGCGTCGGTGAGGGCAATTGCATGTCCACACCCGTCTGCCTCGCCAATGCAGTCGCGGACGCGCTCGGCATTGCCGATATCACCTTGCCGCTGGTGCCGGCGCGGCTTGCAGAGCTGGTGCGCGGTGCCGAACCGCCGCCTCCCGCTGGCGGCGCGACTGCCGCGCCTGTGCGCGAAGGCGACCGGCGGCTGCGCGGTGAGGGGCAGGCCTCGGTAAAGGGGGCGCCCGAGCAGGTCTGGGCGATGCTGCTCGATCCCGCAACGCTGCAATCGGTCATTCCCGGCTGCCAGCGCGTCGACAAGATCACCGACACGCATTTCCGCGCCGACGTCACGCTCGGTATTGGCCCGGTCAGCGGGCGTTATCGCGCCGACGTCGAGCTGTTCGATCTCGATCCGCCGCGCGCGGTCACCCTGCGCGGCGGTGCCACCGGCGCGCTCGGTTTCGGCAATGCCGAGGGGCGCATCACGCTCGCGCCCGACGGCAATGGCGGAACGAAGCTGACCTACAGCTACGACGCCGCGATCGGCGGCAAGGTGGCGAGCATCGGCGGTCGCCTGCTCGACGGCGCGACGCGCGTCATCATCGGCCAGTTCTTCACTGCGCTCGCCCGCAAGGCCGGCGGTGGTGGTGCGGAGGGCGGCTTCTCGCTCTTCGCGCTGCTGGCAAAGGTGGCGAGCCTGTTCGGGGGACGCCGATGAAACCGTCCGCATTCGACTATCTCCGTGCCGAAACCCTTGGCGATGTCCTCGAAGGACTCGCGCAGCAGGGTGGCGATGCGCGCGTGCTCGCGGGCGGGCAGTCGCTGATGGCGATGCTCAGCATGCGCCTCGCCAAGCCAAAACTGCTGATCGACATCATGCGCATCAGGGAGCTGCGCGAGATCGAGCGGAAGGGCGATGCCGTCACTATCGGCGCCGGCGTGCGCCAGGCTGACCTCCTGGCATGGCCTGACCTCGCCGAGGCGCTGCCGCTGGTCGCGCTGGCGCTGCCATGGGTTGGGCACATGCAGACCCGCAGCCGCGGCACCATCTGCGGCTCGCTCGCGCACGCCGATCCCAGCGCCGAGATGCCGCTGACGCTGGTTGCGCTCGGCGGCGAGGTGTTGCTGCGCAGCGCCAAGCGGCGGCGGCGCGTTGCCGCCAAGGACTTCTTCGCCGGCATGATGCTGACCGCGCGCGCCGATGACGAACTGATCGAAGGAATCTCGCTGCCCGCCGTCAAGGGATCGCGCTTCGTCTTCCGCGAGGTCGCGCGACGCCATGGCGATTTCGCCATCGTCGCCTGCGCCGCGATGAAGACACCGACGGGCGTGCGCCTCACAGTCGGCGGCGTCGCCGACGTTCCGACCGCGCGCGACTGGCCGCGGCTGGAGGGCAGCGCGCTCGACGATGCCCTCAATGACTTTGCCTACGAGCTTGGCGCCCGCGACGACGTCCACGCCACCGCGCGCTACCGCCGCGACCTCGTGCGCATGATCGGTCGCGATCTGATCGGCGAGGTGCTGCAATGACCCGTCTCAAGGCAGATCAGCGCCATGCCGTCCGTTTCGCGCTCAACGGCAAGCCGGTCGAGGGCGAGGCCGAGCCGCGCATGCTGCTGTCCGATTTCCTGCGTCACCAGTTGGGCGCGACCGGCACCCATGTCGGCTGCGAGCACGGCGTCTGCGGTGCCTGCACTGTTGTCGTCGACGGCATGCTGACGCGGTCGTGCCTCACGCTCGCCGCGCAGGTCGATGGTTGCGAGCTCAAGACTGTCGAAGGCCTCGCGCCGTCGGCGGACCGGCTCGGCGTGCTGCAGCAGGCGTTCCGCCGCAACCACGCGCTCCAGTGCGGCTTCTGCACCGCCGGCATTTTGATGTCGCTCGACCACTATCTCGCCAGGAACCCGGCGCCGACCGAGGCCGAGATCCGCGACCTCCTTAGCGGACATATCTGCCGCTGCACCGGCTACACACCGATCATCCAGGCGGCGCTCGAAGCCGCCGCCGAACTCGCTTCATCCAAAAAAGAGACGTCCGATGCTTGATCTCGCCAGCAGCTTCATGGCCAGCGCCGCGCGCGATCCTCATGCGATTGCGCTTGTCGACGGCGATCTCCGCCTGACCTACCGCCAATGGTACGGCAAGATCTCTGCGCTCGTGGCGTCATTCGACCGCCTTGGCCTCAAGCCCGGCGATCACGTCGTCACGCTGCTGCAAAACCACTGGGAAGCGGCGACGCTGCACTGGGCCTGCCAGTTCGCAGGCCTCGTGATCACGCCGATCAACTGGCGCGCCAAGGCCGACGAGCTCGATTACTGCATCGAGAACGCCGAAGCCTGCGCGATCGTCTATCAGGATATCTCTGCCGAGGCGGTGCAGGGCTCGGGGTTGGCAGGCAAGCTGCTGCGTGTTTCCGTCGATCCCGGGACGGGGGAGGCCACCAGCTTTGCCGATCTGATCAAGGACAGCGCGCCGGACGCCGAGCCGCGTGTCGGCACCGATGCCTGGTCGATCATGCTCTACACGTCAGGCACAACCTCGCGGCCGAAGGGCGTGCCGCGGCGGCATCGCGCCGAACGCGCCGCGGCGATCGCCCATGTCGCGCAAAATCTCTACGGCCGCGGCGAGCGCACGCTCGGCGTCATGCCGCTCTACCACACCATGGGCGTCCGCTCGCTGCTGGCGATGTCGCTGATCGGCGGCACTTTCATCTGCCTGCCGCGCTATGACAGCCACCAGGCCCTGGCCCTGATCGAGAAGGAGGAGATCACCAACCTCTATCTGGTGCCGACGCTCTATCACGACCTCGTTCATCACGAGGCCTTTGCCAGGACCGACGTCTCCAGCGTCCGCAAGCTCGGCTTCGCCGGTGCCTCGATGACCGACGGCCTTCTCAAGAAGCTGAACGAGGCGTTCAAGCCAGAGTTGTTCGTCAATCACTACGGCAGCTCCGAGATCTACACCTTTACGATCGACCAGAACGCCGCCGCAAAGCCCGGCTCGGCCGGCAAGGCGGGGCTGAACCAGCACGTCAAGGTCGTGCGCATCGGAGCGAAGTCGGTCGCGGAGCTTGCCGCGGTCGGCGAGGAGGGCGAGATCATCGCGACGCTGGCCGGCGACGAGGCCTTCGAGGGCTACTGGCGCCGCCCTGAAGCCGACGCCAAGTCGCTGCGCGAGGGCTGGTATTTTACGGGCGATACCGGCTTCGTTGATCCCGACGGCGACCTGTTCGTCACCGGCCGCGTCGACGACATGATCATCACCGGCGGCGAGAACGTCTCGCCGGTCGAGATCGAGAGCTGCCTGTCGCTGCATCCGGCGGTCGACGAGGTCGCAGTGGTCGGCGTCGCCGACGAGAAATGGGGCAAGGTCGTAGCCGCCTTCGTCAAGCGCAATCGCCCTGTGTCGGACGTCGAGCTGGAGCAGTTCTGCCGGACCACGGGCCTTGCCAATTTCAAGCGGCCGCGCCGCTACGTCTTCGTCGACGCCATTCCCAAATCGCCGGTCGGCAAACTGCTGCGGCGACTGCTCGTCGCCGGTGAATACGAAGCCGAGCGCCTGCCGCCATCAGACGCCGCCTGATCATCACTCATCTACAATCAACAGAAGGAAACCAACATGCCGTCAGCCTACAATTTTACCGATCCTCGACTCGCAAAACTCGACGGGTTCAAGGTCGAGATCGATGAGGCGCATGAGCGGGCCGATATCATCCTGGGCCGGCCGCCCTACAACGTCGTGGCGATGCCGCAGCGTGACCAGCTGCGCCTGACCTTCGAGACGCTGGACGAGGATCCGCGCGTCCGCGTGATCGTGGTGCGCGGCGAGGGCGAGCATTTCTCCAGCGGCGGCAATATCGGCGGCTTCATGGAGGCGAGCCCCGAGCACGTCTCCAAGCTCGCCTGGAACATCGCCGCGCCGGCGCGCTGCGCCAAGCCCGTGATCGTTGCCAACCGCGGTTATTGCTTCGGCGTCGGCTTCGAGCTGTCACTCGCCTGCGACTTCCGCATTGCCTCGGAGACCACGCAGTACGCGCTGCCGGAGCAGAAGCTCGGCCAGATCCCGGGCTCGGGCGGCTCGGCTCGCTTGCAGAAGATGGTCGGCATCACCCGCACCAAGGACATCGTGATGCGCTCCAAGCGTATCTCGGCCAAGCAGGCGTTCGACTGGGGCATCTCCACGGAGTGTGTGCCGGATGCCGAGCTGGAGAAGGCGACCGACAAGCTGGTCGACGAGCTCCGCACTTTCTCGCCGCTGGCACAGCGCACCGCCAAGAAGCTGCTCAACGACACCGAGGATTCGACGCTCGCGATCGCCATCGAGCTCGAAGGCCATTGCTACAGCCGCCTGCGGCAGTCGGAAGACTTCAAGGAAGGCGTCGAAGCCTTTAACGCCAAGCGTCCGCCGAAGTTCACCGGGCGCTGATGCGCGACAAAACTGCCGCGGGTCGCAATGACGCGAACCGCGGCTCTATCAAAACGGGGGAGGTAAAACAGCATGGCTGAGATGGATATGCCGGCCGCGGGCGCACAGGCGTCGGCGGATAACAAGCAGATGGTCAATGCGATCATCGCATCGGTGCTCGGATGGGCGCTGGATCTGTTCGATTTGTTCATTTTGCTCTACGTGGCGCCGGTCGTCGGCGCGCTGTTCTTTCCGTCGAGCAACCCAGCGCTGTCGCTGGCTGCGGTCTACGGCTCTTTCGCCGTGACGCTCCTGATGCGGCCGCTGGGCTCGGCGGTGTTCGGGCATTATGCCGACGTGCACGGCCGCAAGCAGGCCATGCTGATCGCCATCATCGGCGTCGGCATCAGCACGGCGGCGTTCGGCCTGCTGCCGACCATCGCCCAGGTCGGCGTGATCGCGCCGATCCTCTTCCTGATCCTGCGTCTGGTGCAGGGCATCTTCGTCGGCGGCGTCGTGGCCTCCACCCACACCATCGGCACCGAGTCGGTGCCGGCGCAATGGCGCGGCGCGATGTCGGGTCTGGTCGGCGGCGGTGGCGCCGGCATCGGTGCGCTGCTCGCGTCCTTCATCTTCCTGATCACGTCCTCGATCTTCCCCGGCGATGCCTTCGCGGTATGGGGCTGGCGCTTCATGTTCTTCTCGGGGTTGCTGAGCTCGCTGCTCGGCTGGTTCATCTTCCGCAACCTCGAGGAGTCGCCTTACTTCAAGGAGCTCAAGCGCCAGCAGGGTAAGAAGCAGGCGAAGGTCTCGAAGGCGCCGGTCAGGGACGTGTTCTCCGGCGAATATCGCGGCGTGCTGCTGGTCAACCTTCTCATCACCTTCGGTGGCGGCGCCGGCTACTACCTGACCTCGGGCTACCTGCCGAGCTTCCTGAAAGTCATCAATGCGGTCCCGAACCAGACCTCGTCGTTGATCCTGATGGGTGCGAGCGTGTCGGCGTTCTTCTCCGCGGTGCTGGTCGGCGCGCTGAGCGATCGTATCGGCCGCAAGAAGACGTTCCTCATCATCGGTGTCTTGGCCGCGGTGCTGCTGCCGCTGTGCTATCTCAATCTCGCGGCGACCAAGGACACGACGCAAATCACGCTCTATGCGCTCGCCATCGCTTTCATCGGCAATGCCGGCTATGCGCCGGTGCTGATCTTCCTCAACGAGCGTTTTCCGACCGCGTTGCGCGCGAGCGGAACGGGCCTGTCCTGGAACATCGGCTTCGCGCTGGGCGGCATGATGCCGACCTTCGTCTCGCTGGTGAGCGGCAGCCCTGCGGAGATCCCGATGTCGCTGGCTTATTTCGCGGTCGGCGTGTTCGTGATCTACCTGATCGGGGCGGTCGTGATCCCCGAGACCAAGGGTAACTTCCGCTGAGCCAAATCGGCGCGGCCGCATTCGTGGCCGCGCCGATCCATCGAATTGCGCGATGAGACGGGAATGGATGGGCTGCATTTCGACGACGTGATCGTCGGCGGCGGGTCGGCGGGCTGCGTGCTCGCCAATCGGCTTTCCGCAGACGGAAGCCGTCGCGTGCTTCTGATCGAAGCCGGGATGGACACGCCGCCCGAGGCGACGCCGCCGGAAATACTCGACAGCTATCCGATGACGCTGTTCTTCGGCGACAAATACATCTGGCCGGGCCTGTCAGCGGCCGCCGGCCGCAATGCCGAGGGCAAGCCGGTCGTCCGCGCCTACGAGCAGGGCCGGGTGATGGGCGGTGGCTCCAGCATCAACGTGCAATCGGCCAATCGCGGCCTGCCGCGCGACTATGACGAGTGGCGCGATCTCGGTGCCCGGGGCTGGGGCTGGGCGGATGTGTTGCCGTACTTCCTCAAGCTCGAGACTGATCTGGATTTCGACGGCCCGCTGCATGGCAAGCACGGCCCGATCCCGATCCGCCGCATCGCGCGCGAGGCGATGCCGCCGTTTGGCCACGCCGTCGGCGAAGCGTTGTCGGCGACCGGCCTGCCGTTCCGAAAGGACCAGAATGGCGAGTTCGAGGACGGCATCTTTCCGCCGGCCTTCTCCAATCGCAATGACCGGCGCGTCTCGACCGCAACCGGATATCTCGACGCAGCAACGCGCGCGCGGCCGAACCTGATCATTTGGGCGGACAGCGAGGTCGAACAACTCCAGCTCGATGGCCGCCGCGCGACGGGCGTCGTGGTCGCGCGGGGCGGGCAGAAGCTCGCCGTCGCCGCCGGCCGCGTGATCCTGACCGCAGGCGCGCTGCAATCGCCGGCGATCCTGATGCGGGCGGGCATCGGCCCGGGTGCGGCGCTGCAAGCGCTCGGCATTCCCGTGGCGATCGATCTGCCCGGCGTCGGCAGCAATCTGCGCGATCATCCCGCGCTGACCTTCTGTCAATATTTGCCGCGGCGGTTGCGGTTGCCGCTTGCCCGGCGGCGACCCAATTGCGCGGCGATGCGCTTCTCGTCGGGACATCAGGGCTGCGATGCTTCCGACATGTACATCACGGCCTCGGCCCGTGGCGGCTGGCACGCGCTGGGCACGCGGCTCGGGCTCTACTTCCTCTGGTGCAACCGGCCGTATTCGAGCGGCTCGCTCACCTTGGCGACGCCCGATCCCAGAACCTATCCGGTCGTGGATCTCAACCTCTTGTCCGACGATCGCGATCTCGAGCGGATGGTTGCGTCGGTCCGGCTGCTCGCGAAGCTTATCGTTCATTCCGCGCTCAACCCCGAGGCGGCCGATTTCTTCCCGGCCTCCTATTCCCCGCGCATCAAGCGGCTGAGCCGGTATGGCACGGCCAACCGAATCGTCGCCTCCATCCTCGGCCCGATGCTCGACGTGCCCGCGGGCCTCAGGCAGCTCTTGATCCGCCTTGTGCTGCTCAACGGCACGGCCTTCCAGGCGACGCTGGCGGACGACCGCGCGCTGGAAGCCTTCGTGCGACAGAGCGTGTTCGGCGTCTGGCACCCCGTGGGGACATGCCGCATGGGCGATCCATCCGACCCGAAAGCGGTGGTCGCCCCGGAAGGGCTGGTGATCGGCAGCGACAATATCTTCGTGGCGGATGCTTCGATCATGCCGCGGCTGCCGACGGCCAATACCAACATTCCCGTGATCATGGCGGCCGAGAAGATCAGTGATGCCCTGCTGTCGCGAAATTAAGCTTTGTGCTGCGCCAGCGCGGAAACGCCCTCCTGCGTGAGGTATTCGAGTTCCACGAGGTCACTCCGTTGGATTCGACTCCTGAACAGGAAGCGCCGCGACGACCGACTGCGGCATCGAGCGGTTCACGTTGGACAGGGCTCGCTCTTCTTCGCTGTTGTTAGAAAGTGGCCCGTGATGGATTGGAGCGAGGGTTAGATTGTTTCAATCAGTTAAGGGGCGGCGTGTGCATGACGTATGCACCGGGAGATCGAGAAAAAAATTTGCGCAGGCCAATGTGAGCAGGCGTTTTTCAGCAGGCGGATTGGTCGCGGAAAGCGCAGCTTCTTTGCACTCACGCAGCTAACTGCGACCTAGTCGATCAATGACGCGACGTCCTGGGATGGGACCAACTGGCTCTTAATCAGCAGGGCTCGGGTTCGAGCCTTTGCCGCGTCGGGCGCGAGCCCCCGCAGAGGCGCCAGGGCTCCAGAGACAAATCCTTTTGTCTTGCCGAAGCGCGTCGTCCTCTTGTTGCAAGACACCCGTCATCTTTGAAAGGACTATCTTGCCGCAAACGCCTAGCATATCCGGATCGTTGCCATCGTGACTGCGTGACATGAACACTCCCCGAGTTGAAAACCAGCGCGCCTCCACCAGCGTGCGATCGCCGATCATCGTCAATCAGCTTGGCCCGGACATTCGTGCGGCGCTGGTCGATCACTGGTCGCGCCCGCTGATCATCGATCATTCCGCCGATCGCGCGCCCTGGGAGGTTGCTCCCGAAGCCGACGTGCTGCTGACGCGGCCGCTCGTGGGCTGGCACAAGGCGCCTGCGGAGAAGCCGGCCGGCTGGCCGTTTGGCCTGCACTGGATCCAGACCGCATCGACGGGAGTCGATTTCTTTCCGGCGTGGCTGCTCGACGGTCCCGTGGTCACGGTCGGCCGCGGCATCTCGGCTGATCCGATCGCGGAATACGTCCTTGCGGCGATTCTCGGCTTCGAGAAGCGCATCCATGACATCCGGCCGAGCAGCCGCGAGCAGTGGAAGATCAGTCCGCTGGGCTCGCTCACCGGCAAGACGATCGGGATTGCCGGTTTCGGCGCGATCGGCCGCGCAGTCGCCGAGCGGGCCAAGCCGTTCGGTGTCAACATCAGGGTTCTCAGGCGCTCGGCCTGGCCATATGTCCTTCCGGGCATCCAGCCGGTTGATAGCATCGAGGAACTGGTCGCGGTTTCCGATCATCTCGTCCTTGCTCTGCCGGCGACGACCAAGACCGCGCGTCTGATCAACGCCGATGTGCTGGCGCGGGCCAAGACGTCGCTGCACCTAATCAATGTCGCGCGTGGGCGGATCGTCGATCAGAGTGCGCTGTTGCAGGCGCTCGACGAGGGGCGGATTGCCGGCGCGACGCTCGACGTCACCGATCCCGAGCCGCCGCCGGAGGGCGATCCGATCTATCGCCATCCCAAGGTCGTCCTGACCCCGCATGTGTCATGGACGGGTGGCGAGGATGCCAAGCGGCTGGCCGACAAGACGCTGGTCAACCTCGATGCCTATGCGCATGGCGTGGCGCTGGCCGACGTCTTCGACAAGAATCTCGAGTACTAGAGAAGGAAACCGCAGCAATGAACAAGGTCGTCGAGAAGCCCAAGAAATACTCTCTGGTCGAGCGCACGCCGGCCGCGACGTTCGAGGAAGAGCGGCTGCACCGCAAACAGCGGCTTGCCGCAACATTCCGCCTGTTCTCGCGCTACGGCTTCGATCAGGGGCTCGCAGGCCACGTCACCGTGCGCGATCCGGAGTTCCCCGAGCGGTTCTGGATCAATCCGCTGTCCAAGCATTTCAGTCAGATCAAGGTCTCCGACCTTCAGCTCGTCGATCACGATGGCAACATCCTGATCGGTGACAAGCCGATCAACCAGGCCGGCTTCGTGATTCACTCCGCGATCCACGCCGCGCATCCTGAGGTGATCGCGGCCGCGCACACCCATTCGACCTATGGCAAGGCCTGGTCGGCGCTCGGCCGCCTGCTCGATCCGCTGACGCAGGACTCCTGCGCCTTCTACGAGGATCACGTGCTGTTCGATCCGTTCTCCGGCGTCGTGCTGGAGGCGGAAGAGGGCCGCAAGATCGCGCACGCGCTGGGATCGAAGAAGGCGGCCATCTTGCAGAACCACGGCCTGCTCACGGTCGGACCGACCATCGAGGCTGCCGCCTGGTGGTACATCGCCATGGACAATGCTGCGCGCGCCCAGCTGCTTGCGGAAGCCGCCGGAACGCCAAAGCCGATCCCGCACGAGATCGCCAGCCTGACCTCGCGGCAGGTCGGAACGCACAAGGGCGGCTATTTCAGCTTCCAGCCGTTGTGGGACTGGATCACCGAGGCGGAACCGGATCTATTCAATTAGGGATCGAGGCTTCCGAGCCGGGCCGATGACCCGGCTAGCCGAATTGCGCCATGCTCTAACATCGTGAGATATAGCGGCAGGCGGCTTGTCACGCTTGTGCAGGCTGCCGCAGCAACGGTGAGGAGCAGGGCGACATGGTCAATGGTCTGCCAAGCGAAGTTGAAGTCATCACATTGTTCGTCGATGACATTGCGTCGTCGAAAGCGTTTTACGCCAAGGTTTTCGCGTCCGAGACGGTCTGGGAGGATGCGGTCTCATCCGTGCTTCGATTTGGCGGGCTCCTGGTCAATCTTCTCGACGCGTCTCAGGCACCGCCGCTTGTCGAGCCGCTGCGTGTCGCGCAGTCCTCCGCAGGGGCGCGCGCACTCCTGACGATCAGGGTCGTCGACGTCGACCAGGTCTGTTCAGCCCTGCGGGAGATTGGCGTCGATCTGCTCAATGGCCCGATCGACCGTCCGTGGGGGCGACGAACTGCGTCCTTTGCCGACCCCTCAGGCCATGTCTGGGAGATCGCGCAGCTGATTGAGCGGAAATAGCAGCCTGCTGCCGGCCCGCCGATCGCTACAGCGTCCCACAGACGCGATTGACCAGTTCGATGAACCAGCGCAGCGCCGGATTGGCCATGGCGCGGCGCGTGTGGAGAAGGTCGATGGTGAATGGCTCCACATCGTAGGGAATCGGAACGACAGATACGCCGGCGGCTGTCGCGAAGCGGCGCGCGACGCGCTCGGCCATGGTTGCCACGAGATCGGTGCCGGCGACGGCAAACGGCACCGCGACGACATGGGCGAGCGTGATTGCGGTCCGGCGCTTGCGTCCGTGCCGGCTCAGCATCGTGTCGATTGCGCCGGGAAGCCCGTCGCCGCCGGCGGAGGAGAACAGCACATGCGGAAGCCGCGTGTAATCGTCCTTGGTGAGACGGGCTTTCAGTTTGGCGCGTTTGGCGTCGCGAATGCAGACGAAACTCTCCGTGAAAAGCGTGGATCGGATGATGCGCGGGGAAGCGGGAAGATGGCCACCTATCAGCGCGTCGACATCGCCGTGTTCCAGGCTTGCGACACTCGCGGCCGGATCAATGATGGGGCGCACCACGAGATCGATACCAGGCGCCTCCCGCCGCAACGCCTCGACCAGTCGCGGCACCACGACGAGGTCGCCATAGTCGGTCGCCGCAATAGACAGGCGATGGCGGGCTGTTGCCGGATTGAAGGCTGATGTCGGTTCGAGCACGCCCCTGATCTGCCCCAGAGCGTCGCTGATCGGCCGCGCCAGCGCCAGCGCCTTGGCCGTCGGCTGCATGCCGGAGGCCGAGCGCACGAAGAGCTCATCGCCAAACAGCGCACGCAGCCGCGTCAGCGTGCTGCTCATGGACGGTTGCGCCAGGCCGATGCGCTGGCCGGCGCGGGTCACATGGCGTTCCTCCATCAGCGCCTCGAAGGCGACCAGGAGGTTGAGGTCGACGGAAACCAAATTCATTTGAACGATGATAGATATAATAACAATCGATTTCAAGAATGATGCGGGGTGTGGTCTTCTGGCGAAGACGACATGATTGGGCGCGGCGTATGCGATCCTCACTCCTGCACTTCATCCCGCGCGGACCGACATTGCTGGCGCTTGGCGTCCTGCTTGGATTGGCCTTTCCGGCTCTTGCGGACCTCGCTCACCCCCTGATGCCAATCACGATCTTCCTGATCGTGCTGGGAACGCTGTTGCGGATCGACAGTCAGGCCGTCGTCGCAACGCTGCGACGGCCATCGCTTTCCGTGCTCTTGCCGGCTGTCGTCATGGTGGCCTGTCCGCTCGTGATCGGTGTTGCCGGTCACGCCTTGAACCTTGGTCCGGAGATCGCGCTTGCGGCGGTGCTCGCCGTCTCGGCGCCGCCATCGAGCGGAACGGCAGCAGTGGCACGCATGCTCGGGCTCGACGGTGCGGTGCCGCTCGTGGTGACGGTGTTGTCCATGGTGCTGGCTCCGGTCACCGTGCCGCTTCTTGCAGGCTGGTTCGGCGGGCTCGAGATCAGCGCGCTCGAGCTCGCGCTTCGTCTGGCGCTATTGATTGGCGGCGCCGAAGGGGTGGCTTTCCTGGTCCGCCGGCATGCAGCCCCGGTGCTGGCGGCCCATGGCGGGATGGTCGACGGGATCATCGTCGCGGCGCTTCTCGTCTTTGCGGTGGCGACGATGGCTGGCATTCGCGCGCAGATCGCGGCAGATGTGCAGGCCGCCATGCTCTGCCTCGGGCTCGCCTTCGCTTGCAATATCGCCCTTCAAGCAGCTGGTGCCGTGCTGCTGCCGGGCAATTTGGGCCAGCGGCTGACCGTCGGGCTCATCCTCGGCAACCGTAATGTCGGCCTGGTCTGGTCGGCGCTGGGTGCTGCCGCCTCGCCACGCATGGCGCTATACTTCGCCGCGACGCAATTTCCGATCTACCTCCTGCCGCGCCTGATCGAGACATTGATCGGCCGGAACACTGGAAAGGCCAAGCCGTGACCACGCCCCGTCTTACCCGCGAACATGCCTCGCATTTTGCCAACATCGCGCTCAGCCATGTCGGGCGCGAATATCCCAATAACGTTGACCACGCGCTGGCTGAACCTGCGGATGCCCGCACGCCGAGCCAGCTGCATCCGATCTTCTACGGCAGTTATGACTGGCATTCCTGCGTCCACAGCTATTGGATGCTGGCGCGACTGCTGCGCAGGTTTCCCGACTTTGCGGCAGCTTCCGACATCCGCGCTCTCTTCGATACGCAATTCGTGCCCGAGAAGGTCGCCGCCGAACGTGCTTACTTCGCCCGCCCGACTGCCCGCGGCTTCAAGCGGCCGTATGGCTGGGCCTGGCTCCTGAAGCTCGCGACTGAACTGGCGCTCCAGCCTGACGATCGCTGGAGCCGCAATCTCGCGCCGCTGGCCGAGGTCATCGCGCAACGCTTTCGCGACTTCCTGCCGTTGGCGTTCTATCCCGTACGCGTCGGCACGCATTTCAATACGGCGTTTGGCCTGCGGATGGCGGCAGACTACGCCGGCATCAAAAAGGATGAAGCGCTCGCCAGGTTGCTGCACGAGACTGGCCAGCGCTGGTATGGTGAGGACACCGACTGCCCCGCCTGGGGGGAGCCGAGCGGCGACGACTTCCAGTCCTCGGCTCTTATCGAGGCCGAATGCATGCGGCGGCTGTTGCCTCCGGACGCGTTCCTGCCCTGGTTCGATCGGTTTCTGCCGCGGCTGGTCGAACAGCGGCCGGCAACGCTGTTCAAGCCTGCGACGGTCACCGATCGCACCGACGGCAAGATCGCTCATCTCGACGGACTCAATCTCAGCCGCGCCTGGTGCTGGCGCTCTCTCGGCGACGCCTTGCCGGCAGGCGACCCCCGCCGCGTCGTTGCTCACGAAGCGGCGCGCGAGCATCTGGCCGCAGGCCTCCCCCATATCGCCGGTCACTACATGGGAGAGCACTGGCTCGCGAGCTTTGCCGTGCTCGCACTGGATGATGAGAACTGAGCGGGCAGGGGCCTTCCGCGGCTTATTCAATCCGCGGTCATGATCAACCGAAGGCGCGCGTGCGCATGTGTGCGACATCGTTGCCACCCGACGGGATCGACGCCAGCAGCGACCTCGTATAGGGCTGCTGAGGGTTGTCGAAGATGTCGGCGACGGTCCCGTGTTCGACGATGCGTCCGCGATGCATCACGGAGACGGTGTGGGCGAGCTGACGCACCAGCGCCAGGTCATGAGACACGAACACGTAGGTCAGGCCCAGAGTAGCCTGTAGCGAGAGCAGGACTTCGACGATGCCGGCCTGGACGCTGACGTCGAGCGCGGAGGTGGGTTCGTCGAGCACGATCACGTCGGGCTTGAGGACCAGCGACCGGGCGATGGCCACGCGCTGGCGCTGGCCACCTGACAGGGCTCCGGGCTTGCGGGAGAGCAGGTGCTCGCCAAGTCCGACATTGGCCAACGCTTCGCGGACGCGCTCATCCCGTTCCTTTCGCGTTCCGATCTTGAATCGATCGAGCGGCTCGCGCACGAGCCGCTCAATCGTCCAGGTCGGATCGAGCGAGGTGAAGGGGTTCTGGTAGACCAGCTGAAGGTGGCGCCACACCGTCCGCAGTGCCTCGGGCGAGCGGCCGGTGATTTGTTCGCCTGCGACCGAGATGCTCCCGGTGTCGGGTCCCTCCAGTCCAAGCAGCAGCCGAACCGTCGTGGTCTTGCCCGAGCCCGATTCGCCGACCAGCGCGTGCGTGGTGCCAGCAGGGACGCTGAACGACAAATCGTCGACGGCCGTCAGCGCCTTGCCGTCGACTGTGAAGGTCTTCGTGACGGCGCTGACCTCGATCTTCGGTGCCTGGCCGGTCTTGAGGGAACGGAAGCCCGTGTCGCGCAGTGCGGCGTAACGGTCGGGGTTGAGGGCCGGGACATCCGCGCGCAGCTTCTTTGCGTAGGCCGACGCCGGCGAGGAGAAGACGGAGGCGGTCCGGCCAGCCTCCTGGATGACGCCGTCCTTGAGCACCACGAGCGAGTCCGCTCGCTCGGCGGCGATCGCAAGGTCGTGCGTGATGAGCAGCAGGCTGATCTTGAGATCGTGCTGCAGCCGCGTGAGCAGGTCGAGGATCCGCTTCTGGATCGTGACGTCGAGCGCGGAGGTCGGCTCGTCCGCGACCAGCAGTGCCGGCCGTGGCAGGATCGCAAGGCCGATCAGCACGCGCTGGAGCATGCCGCCGGACAGCTGGTGCGGGTAGGAGTCGTAGACACGCAGGGGGGTGTCGAGCCCAACCTGGGCGAACGTCTCCAGGATGAGCTGCTTGCGGATCGCCTTGTCGGGCTCGTCGAGCAGCGCAGCCGCCTCCTGCGCCTGGGCACCGATCGTCCGCACCGGGTTGAGTGAGTTGGCGGGGTCCTGCGGGACGAACCCGATGGCTCGTCCCCGCAGCGGCCGGAAGCCGCGCTCGGAAATCCCGAGCACCTCCTGGCCGTCGAACGCGACGCGGCCGGTGGCGTGCCCGCCGCTGGGGAGCAGCCGCAGCACCGCGCGGGCGATCGTCGACTTGCCGGAACCGGACTCTCCGATGAGGGCGAGGCTCTCGCCGCGGCCGAGTTCAAAGCTCACGTTGGTTACGACCTCGTGCGGCCCATAGGAGACCGACAGGCCGTCGACCCGGAGCTGCGGAATCGACCGCAGCGGCGTCGGCGCGACGCGGTCGGCGCGGGTGAACGTGGCGGTCAGTCTGTCTTGCGGAGCCATCGGCTGATCCTGTTTGCGGAGAGGACGGTCGCGATCGTGACGAAGGCGGGGGCGTACACCAGCCACGGCCATTTGAGGTAGTCCTTGCCGATCGAGATCAGCAGGCCCCAGTCGGAGGCGGGAGGCGGATCGCCGTAGCCGAGGAAAGCAAGGCTGGCGATCACCAGGATCGACAGGCCGAACTGCAGCACCGCGAGCGGGAGCACCGAGCGCGATGCATTCGGCAGCACGTGCCGCAACAGAATGTGCCAGCGCGAGCCGCCCATCAGGAACGACGCCTCGACGAAAACGGCCTGCCGGGTCTTGATCACTTCCGAGCGCATCACCCGCGCGAACACGGCGACCGCCGAGACGCCGGTCGCAACCGCAGCGTTCGTGGTGTCGAAACCGATCGCGGTGACGACGATGACCGCCAGCAGGAAGTTCGGGATCGCCAGCAGCACATCCACCAGGCGGGCGAGCACGATGTCCACCCAGCCGCCGAGGAAGCCGGCCAGGAGGCCGATGAGCCCGCCGGCAACCGCGGCGATGACGACCGCGATGAGCGCGCTCGTCACCGAGGAGGCCGTGCCATAGACGACACGGGTATAGAGGTCGCGACCGAGGTGATCGGTGCCGAACCAATGCGCTGCGCTGGGGCTGAGCAGCTTGTCAGCGGGGACGCCGCTGGCGGGATCATGACTCGTGAACAAGCTCGGCGCGAGCGACCAGGCGATTACGATCAGGATGACCGCGAATGCGAGCGCGACGGTTGGCGGCACGCGAAGGGCTGTCAGCCGGCTGATCGCCGTGATGCGCGAGGCCGGCGAGACGGAGACGGCAGTCATGGCGTCACCGCCTGGGAAAGATTGGTGGAGCTCTCGTCGGCGGTGGTCGGGCGGACCTTGCGACCGCCGATCAGCTTCACGCGCGGGTCCAGCAGCGGGTAGACGAGGTCGGCGATCAAATTGACGAGCACGAACACCACTGCCGCAAGCGAGACGACCGCTTGCAGGACAGGCAGGTCCTGCGTGCTCACCGAACGCTGCACCAGGCTGCCGATGCCGGTGCGTCCGAACACCGTCTCGGTGATCAGCGAACCGCCGAGCAGCTCACCGATGGCGAGTGCGATGACGGTGATGACCGGGAGCGAAGACGGCTTGAGCAGGTGCTTGGCAAAGAGGCGCATCTGCCCGAGCCCACGGCTGCGCGCAACGGCGGCGTATTCCTGCTCGGACTCGTTGTCGAGGTTCGCGATCAGCACCTCGGTGATCCGTGCGGAGATGGGGATGCCGAGCGCGACCGCGGCGAAGAAGGTCGCCCAGAAGCTGTCCGGCGCGATTACGCGAAAGAACCCGAGCTGGAAGCCGAAGATGTGGATCAGCACCAGGCCGATCACGAAGTTCGGCACCGACAGGAACAACGATGGGAAGCCACGCAGCAAGCCCTGGCCGAACCGTTTCGGAAGGAACTGGGTGCCGTAGGCGATCGTGGCCGCCAGCAGCAGCGCGATGGCGAAAGCTGCGGATGCAAGGATCAGTGTCGAAGGGAGAACCTCGGCGATCAGAGTTGTCACAGGCCGGTTGGATCGCATCGACAGGCCGAGGTCGCCGGTCATGAAGTTGGACAAGGACGCCCACAGCTGGATCGGAATTGGCCGGTCCAGGCCTTGGGCGGCGATGATCTCCTTGATCTGATCCTCGCTGAATCCATTCTGCGGGTCGCGCAGCACGTTGGTGATGGGGTCACCAGGCAAAATACTGACGACGACGAAGGTGAAGACGTAAGCCAGCAGGATAACGACGACGGCTTGGGCGAAGCGCTTCGCGGCATAGGACAGGTAGGCGCTTCTCATGCCGGTCGCCTCCTCACGCTGCTTGTTTGCACTGCGGATTACTCGCCGATCGTTGCCGTGTAATAGCTGGCGTAGGCGATGCCGTTGTAGACCTCCCCCTTGAGCTTCGGGGACTGCACGTAGATTCGCTGGACGATCTGCGTGCGCGGGATGAAATAGCCCTGCTCGAGAACGTAGGTCTGCAACTGGTCGAGCAGCGGATTGCGAATGCCGAAAGAGGCAGCGCCGGCGATCTTGTCGCGCAGTTCATTGAGCTTCTTGTCGCTGTCGCCGAGGTTGAACCAGTTCTCGCCGTTGTTGGCGTCGGTGAGGATGCTGGCCACCGTGCCGGCGTCGATGAAGCTGCGCGTCACCTCGTAGGCCGGCACGGCCGGCCCGCCGAACCGGACCTTCTCGCCGAACGTCACGACGTCGTAGGCGCGAATGGTGACCTTCCAGCCGAGCTTGCCGAGTTGCTGGGCGATGAGCTCGTCGATCGACTTTGCCGTCGCAAGATAGGGGTTGGAGTGGAGCGTCAGCGACAGCTGCTTGCCGTCCTTGGTCCGGATGCCGCCAGCACCCTTGATCCAGCCGGCTTCGTCGAGAAGCTTCTCCGCCTTGCCGGGATTGTAGGCCAGGAGCTCGCTATGGTCGGTTGCACCCGGCACGTTGCTCTGGATGAAGGACGTCGCCAGCTTCCAGTCGGGCGTATAGACGGTGTCGATGATCTCCTTCCGGTTGATGCCGGCTTGAAGAGCCTGGCGCACTTTCACGTCATTGTACGGCTCCAGCTTGGTGTTGATCGCGAGGCCGTTGACGAAACCGAGATAGCGCGGGGTTGCGATCGTGAAGCCCGCTTCCTTGAGCGATTTCAGTTCCTGCGGTGAGGGGCTGTAGGCGACATCGGCCTGTCCCGACTGGACAGCGGCGACCCGCAGCGACGGCTCGGTCACCAGTTTGTAGGTGATCGAGTTGAGGTAGGCCGGACCGGTGTGGGCGACGGCTGCCGGCCCCCAATTGTAGTCCTTGCGCTTGACCAGCTTGACGAAGTCGCCCTCTTTCCAGGAAGCGACCACATACGGGCCGCTGCCGGATGTCTTGGCCAGATCAGCCTGCTGGGCGGCGGGCTGCGCGATCGTTTTCGGGGAGATGAGGATCGAGCCGTGATAGCCGAGCGTCGGGATAAACCCGAGCGTCGGCGCCTTGAAGACAACCTTCACGGTGGCTGCATCGACCGCCTCGGCGTGGTCGTAAGTCTTCGGGAAGAGGCCGATCGGATTGATCCCCTCGTTCCGCCGGCCTGCGTGCCAGATGTCGAGATTGGCGACCACGGCTGACGCGTCGAGCGGTGTTCCGTCGGAGAAGGTCACACCCTTCTTGAGGCGCAGGGTGAACTGTGTGGCCTCGCCGTTCTGCTCCCAGCTTTCGGCGATCCAGGGGCTGACCTTGCCGTCGGCATCGACATAGACGAGCTTGTCGGTCACGTGGCCCCAGATGTGGCCCTGGAAGCTGGAGATTGCGCTGTTGTTCGGAATCCAGGTGCTGCCGAGCGAGTCGATGAGGAAGGTGATGTCGCCGCCGCTCGGTGGAGCGCCGGCACTTCGCGCCGGAGAGAGGCCCGCCGTTGCCGTCACGGTCGCTGCTGCAATCACGGAGGCCGCAGCGAGGAGGCGGCGCCGGGAGAGCGAGAACATTGGGAAACGTGCGGTCATGAAGAGCCCCTGATGATTGATGCGCGATCAGGTCACCGTTTCGCGAAAGCGTTACGGCACGATCAGCGTTTCCGCGTAGGAGAAGCGAAACAAAGGGACCTGGCCATTCCAAATTTCACATGGGACAGACAACAAAAGCGTCGGGGGCGGGGCAGTGGACGCGATGGTCATTTTGTTTTCATTGCGAACGCGCCCGATCTGGGTTTGCCCGTGACCGAACAGCGCAACGATTGCCGCTTCATTCGCGCGTCAACCCGAGTTCGGCGTCGAGACGGTCCTCTCAGGCGCATTATGTCGCGCGGCGCATCACCAAATTGAAAAGACATTCTGCAGAGAGCCGAGCGCTGGAGAACGGCATGCTGGCGATCGAGAATACGCGCGAAGCTTGCGTCGGTAGCGCGGTCTTGGGTGAAACGGAATAGGTCAGACACGGCCTTCGATGCGATTGCTCGTGCCGACGAGATCAGTGACGTTGGAAGCCGTGGCGCCCATGATGGACCGGAGCGAGAATTAAAGTCCTTCAATAGATTAGATAGTGGCGTGTGCACTGGGAGATCAAGAAAAATCCCGTCAAAGCCAGTGTGAGCAGGCGTTCAAAGGTGGATCGAAGCGCTCAGCAGGCGCTACGATACGAATGTCTGAGATCGGGTACATGTGGCGTAGCGGCGGGCGATTGCAGTAGTGCGCAGATAGAAGCGCCAAATCTCACCACGCACTCCAATCCAACCAGAAACGAGAGGATTTACGGCGCCGTCGTCTAAGGATGCCTCGGTTCGCGATCTGTCAATTCGTCGCGTGGAATTGGCTCGTCTTTTGTTGGCTCTTATTCCACGGCAATCGGCGGCACCGGCAGCGCCGTGATCGACTTGATCTTCTCCATCGCGAAGCGCGAGGTGACGTTCTTGAGCGGGACGGCGTGGATCAGCTTCTTGTAGAACACGTCGTAGCTCGGCATGTCCGGAATGACGACGCGCAGCATGTAGTCGACGTCGCCGGCCATCCGGTAAAATTCCATCACCTCTGGCATTGCGCTGACTGCTGAGGCGAAACGCTTCAGCCAGACGTCGGAGTGATCCGCGCTCTCCACCGAGACGAACACCGAAAGGCCGAGGCCGATCTTGTTCTGGTCCACCAGCGCAACGCGCTTGAGGATGACACCGTCGGCTTCGAGCCGCTGAATGCGCTTCCAGCAGGGCGTGGACGACAGGCCGACCCGGTCGCCGATTTCGGCCACCGAGAGCGAAGCATCCTCCTGAAGCACCGTCAGGATCTTGCGGTCGATGGCGTCGAGGCGGCGGCCAGTCTCGGCGAGCTGCAACGCAGCGTCGGTCATGTCATAAACCTCAGTTTGATGAAAAGTTGGACGCGTTGCCGGGCGTCAGCCGTGGGGCCCGAACAGGAAGATCTCGTAGAGATCGTCCTGCGTGTTATCCGAGCCGCCTGTCCGTGGTCGCAGCGAGCGCGGGAACCATCCACGTGCCTGTTCGATCAAACGAGCGAAGCCTGAATGCAGCGAGATGACGTAGCTCATATTCACTCCGGACGACGGTGTAGGACGAGAACCCGGAAAAGCTATCACGGCAGGGGTGGAATTGAACATTGCGACACACTCGTCGGAATCAGTTTGGTTGAATCATGCTGGCGTCGTCGCGAGCGCGGCTGGAAAATTCCACGATGCTCGGCTGAGATGGATGATTTTGATATCCATCGCCGCGCCGAAAGCATGGAAGGCATAGTCTTGCCGCTAGTCGGCCGTCAGTAGCGCAAGCACTTCAGCCTGCCGGAGCCGCGGCAGGGAACCGAGGTTCGATGGCCTGCGACAGGACTCCGATGCGGGATAGAGCATGGGCATACCCATGCCCCCCGACACGAGATACGGCAAAGCGTGGTTTGCTCGTCCGTTCAAATGAGCTCCTGTCACGATGCCCAGTGCGAACAGGAAGATGATCAGCAAGACCAGCGGGAGGACGAAAGCCTCCTGGAAACGAAGCTTATCGGTCATCGCTCGCGCGTCGATCGCGCGCTCGGCGGCGGTGCGGCGGCTGGCCCATTCAAGCGTGAAATCGAACATGCGCTTCGCTCACTTCATGTAATCAGGCAAAGTGAAGCCGTCATAGAACCGGTCGGCCTGGATTGCCGCCTTGAACCCAGGCGATTTGTAGCCGGCGACGATGTCCTGAGCCCATTCTGCGTTTGCATTCGCCTTCTTCACGGCGAGGACGTTGATGTAGGGCGTCGTCATCTTCTCCAGCGCAAAGGCGTTGGTCAGCTTCAGCCCGCTGAAGATCGCGAAATTGCCCTGTACGGCGGCGAAATCGACGTCGTCGAGCGCCCGTGGCGCCTGTGCGGCCTCGAGCGGCACGATCTTGATGCCGCCGGGATTTTTGATGACATCGAGCTCGGTGACGTCGACCGACTTGCTATCACGGATCTCGATCAGGCCGAGGTCACGCAGCACCCACAGCGCGCGCTGCAGATTGACCGGATCGTTCGGCACGGCGACGCTCGAGCCCGGCTTGATCGGCGTGCCCAGCGGATGCTTCTTCGAATAGAGGCCCATCGGCGGGGTGGGGACGTGGACGATGCCGACGAGATCGGTCTTCTGCCGCTCGTTGTAGGAATCGAGAAAGATCGTGTGTTGCATCACATTGGCGTCGATCTCGGATTTGAATACCGCATTGTTGGCTTCAAGGCCGGTCGAGAACTCGACATAGCGGATCTTGTAGCCCTTCTTCTTCAGCTCGGGCTCGACGCCGATCTTGAACTCGTCGATATACGGTCCCGGCACGAAGCCGACCCGGAGCTCCGGCTTCGCGGGCTGCTGTGCCAAGGCGTCTTCGGCGGCGAAAGGGGAAAGAGCCAAAAGGCCGGAGAGGAGAAACAACGCTGTCTTCATGTCTTCTTACTGGTCTCGAGTTGGGATGTCAGTGCGGAAGCGGTGTCAGGCGATCGCCTTGACCGCGTTGGAGTAGATGCTGGCGGGACGCGCCAGGCCGTAATGCTCGCGGAGCGTCGTACCGGTGTAGTCCTCGCGGAACAGGCCGCGCTTGCGCAGGATCGGGACGACCTGCTCGGCGAAGACGTCGAAGCCGCCGGGCAGCCAGGGCGGCATCACGTTGAATCCGTCCGCCGCACCGCCCTCGAACCAGGTCTGGATGTTGTCGGCGATCTTTTCCGGCGTGCCCGCAATCACCCAATGGCCGCGCGCGCCGGCGAGGCGCTGCACCAGCTGGCGGATGGTCGGCTTCTCGCGGTCGACGATGTCGACCACCAGCTTGAAGCGGCTGGCAACGCCGCGCGCGCTCGCGGTGTCGATGAGATGGCGCGGGACGGGGCCGTCGAGATCATATCCGGTGAGATCGACGCCGATCATTTGGCGCAGCTGGGTCAGGGAATATTCCGGTTGGATCAGCGCGTTGAATTCGTCCTGGAGCCGGTCCGCCTCGGCCTGCGTGCTGCCGATGAAAGGGCTAATGCCCGGCAGGATCTTGATCTCATCCGGACCGCGGTCGAAGGCGCGGGCCTGGCGCTTGATGTCGGTATAGAACGCCTTCGCCGAGTCCACGGTTTGATGCGCGGTAAAGATCGCCTCCGCAAAGTGGGCGGCGAAGGCACGGCCGTCGTCGGAGGCGCCGGCCTGGACATAGACCGGCCGGCCTTGCGGCACGCGCGAAATGTTGAGCGGGCCGCGCACGCGAAAGTGTTTGCCGACATGGTCGAGCGTGTGGATCTTGTTGGTATCGGCAAAAATGCCCGAGATGGGGTCGTTGACGAGCGCGTCATCCTCCCAGCTGTCCCAGAGCCGCGAGATCACGTCGAGATATTCGCGGGCGCGCTCGTAGCGTTCGTGATGCGAGGGGTGTTCGGGCAGGCCAAAGTTCTGCGCTGCTTGTGGCGCACTGGTCGTCACGATATTCCAGCCGGCGCGACCCTGGCTCAGATGGTCGAGCGAGGCGAACAGGCGCGCGAGGTTGTAAGGCTCGGTATAAGTGGTCGACGCGGTTGCGATGAGGCCGATGCGTTTCGTCACTGCGGCAATCGCAGCCAGCCAGGTGATCGGCTCGAAGCGAAAGCGCTGGGCATAGCGAACGTTGTCGGCGAGGGCCGGACCGTCGGCAAAGAAGATGGCGTCGAATTTACTGGCCTCGGCCCGCTGCGCCAGCTCCTGGTAAAAGGTGATGTCGAGGATGCGTTCCGCCGACGATCCCTTGTAGCGCCACGCGGCTTCGTGGTGGCCGCCGGGATAGATGAAGAGATTGAGAACAAGCTGCCGTTGATTGCTCATGGTTCGAATGTCCAGATGCGATTGCCGGAGAAACTAGGAGGCGGATGGAGTCGTTCGCGACCTCGGCTTTCGCGCGAAGGCGAAACGCAGATATCGCTCCAGGCGCAGGCCCTCCGGGGTACGCCTCGCCTCGACTAGCGCTGCAAAGGCCGCGTCGATCGCTGCCCGCTCCGCCGGCGAAAAGCCGCCAAGAAAGTTGCCGAAGGCGCTGGCCTCGGACCATCCCAGCACCGACGTCACGTCGCCGTGCAGATCGACGAGCGAGCGTAGGTCGCTTCGGTAATCGATGAATCCGACCTCGGCGAACAGGGCTCTGAGCTCTTCGTCGGTTGCTCCGAGCACGCGATGCGACTCGCTGCTTCTCTCGCCGAAGCCGGCCTGTTCGATCGCCTGGCGGAGCAGGGTTCGCGACTCGTGAGGTTTGGTCGGATCCTGAACGTTCAGCCCGATCTGGCCGCCCGGCCTGAGAACGCGTTCGATCTCACGTAGCGCCTGCCGCTTGTCCGCGATCCAGTGGAAGACGCTGTTGAGGTAGACGGCGTCGAATTCCGCGGGTCCAAAGCGCGAAAGGTCCTCGGCACGGCCGACATCGAAGGTCAGCGTCCCCGAGGCGCGCCGGCGCGCGATGGCGATCCGGTTCTCCAGCGGGTCGATGCCGATCACGCGGCCGGTCGGGCCGACAAGTCCCGCGACGAATTCGGTCAGGCGGCCGGTGCCGGCACCGATATCGAGCACGCGATCCCCGGACTTCAAAGCCAGCGGTCCGATGAGGAATTTACCATGGTGAAACTGGAGGACGCCGGTTTGCTCGTAGGTCCGTGCAAGCTCGGGCGTGTCCCGTTCAAGGCTGATGACGCCGGCGGTCGACATCGTGCTTTCCAAAATCTCCAACGAGCCGTCGAGACGGCTTGATCGAGACGAACTCTATGTTGTCGGGGTGAGAAAAGTCGATGAAATGGATTTGCGTTGTTCGGTGCGATGCGAGCATGAATCTAGCGGCGGGAGCGCATTCAGTAGATAACGTCGCGAACCGATCGTCTCAACTGAAAGTCGATCTGGCGAGCGAATGGCCGGTCGTGTCTTCTGGCTCGCGCCGCTGTCGGCGCAAATCTTTCAACACCGCGTGACCTCGCGGTCTGTTCGTTGTTCGGGCCGCAAAACAAAGCCAATTCCATTTCATTGACTGAGCACCGTTGGCTTCTACGATTTGATCGCATCTGATGCAGACAAATCCGGGTGCAACATGTTTCAGTCTGATGTCGACGAGGCGGCTCGCGAGACCTTGCGTCTGATTGGTCCAGATCCGCAGAACTGGGTCTCGGATCGTCACGGGGTCGACCACAACGTCGCCATCATCGGGGGCGGGCAATCCGGAAGCGCTTTCGCCTTTGCATTGCGCCGTGCCGGCATCGGCAAGGTCACGGTGATCGATGCATCACATGATGCGGCGTCGTCCGGTCCATGGCGGAGCAGCGCGCGCATGCACAAGCTGCGCACGCCGAAGAGCTTGCCCGGACCCGAGCTCGGCCTACCCGGACTGAGCTTCCAGTCCTGGTATGAGGCCCGCCACGGCGCGGCCGCGTATGAAGCGATCGATCGCATTGCTCGCGTGGATTGGGCCGCCTACCTCGATTGGTACCGCAAGACTCTTGGTATTGAGGTGCGCTACCGGGCGAAGCTTCTCCGCATCGAGCCGGCGGAGGATCATTTTCGGCTTCATCTCGACGTCGCCGGTGAGGCAAGGATCGAGACAGCCCGCAAGATTATCCTGGCCGGCGGTTTCCCAAGCAACGGCGGTCCGTCCGTCCCCGACGTGCTCTCCCGCAATCTGTCAAAGAAGCTTTACGCGCATACGTTGGAGGCGATCGATTTCGACAGGCTCCGCGACAAGTCGGTCGCGGTGCTGGGCAGTGCGGCCTCCGCGTTCGATGCCGCGGCAGTTGCGCTCGAAGCAGGGGCGAGGGAGGTGCATCTCTTTGCACGCCGCGGCAGGGTGGCCTCGGAGCCCGTGATCAGGACGCGTGGATATCCGGGCGCATACGACAATTACGGGGCGCTCCCGGACGCGGTGCGCTGGCATCAGGCCATTCGCTTCCGTCGCGCGGGATCGACGCCGCCGCCCGATGCAATCGCGCGTGCGGTCAAGTTCCCCAACTTCCACCTTCATCTGGCAGCGCCGTGGACATCAGCCAAGCCGTTCGGACGGCGGCTGCTCGCGACCACGCCGCAGGGCGACATCGCATTCGATTTCGTCATCGCCGGTACGGGCTACCAGGTCGATCTGGCGAAGCGGCCTGAGCTCGCCGCCTTCTCCGACGAGATCCTGCTATGGCGCGACCGCTATTCTCCGACCGCGGACGAGCAGGACGAGGCCCTGGGCGCACACCCTTATCTCGGTGCGGGCCATGAATTCCTGGAGAAGGAGCCCGGCCGCGCGCCTTACTTGCGGAACATCCACGTGTTCAACCCCGCGGCATTCGTCAGCTTCGGCCTGCCGATTGGGGACGTGCCGAGCTTCAAGCGCGATATTCCGGGCGTCGTGGCGCGGATCAGCAGGGATCTGTTTCTTGACGACCTTCCGGCGCACGAGGCGCGGATCAACGGGCCGATCGCCGACGACTTCGAGCCGGCCCTTTACGCGTCGGCCGTTTGGCGGTCGCCGAATATCGTCGCGGCAGAATAGAGCAGAGTGCAAGTAGCAACTGGACACGCCATGATCGTGGATGCGTCTGTTTCTTAACGGCCTCGAACTTTGGAAGCTATTTCCGAAGTCCTTGAGTTAGCATCCTGTGACTGAACAAGGGGCTGCATCGATGCAGCCCCTGGGGAAGATCCCGCCAGACGCGATTGTCGCCAGAGCAGACGGCGGTCTCGCAAGAGGATCGATCGCAACATCACTGCCTTTCACTCCGCCATCGCAGCAGCGATCGGCGAACGGCGGAGCCTTGTCCAAATGGATCGCGGTCTCGGGGAAGATGACATGACAGACGGAATCAACATCGACAACGTCATTCCGCGTTCGGATATCGTCAAGCGATCGGCCCGTATCGGCGCCGAAATCAGGAACATCAAGCTATCGGGCGATCTTCCGGATCGGACGATTGCGGCGATCAACCAGGTGCTGCTCGAGCACAAAGTCATCTTCTTCCGTGACCAGAATCATCTCGACGATGCCGAGCAGGAGCGTTTTGCCCATCGGCTCGGCAAGCTGGTGCCACATCCCACGGTCGGCGCCACCAAGGGAACGGCCTCGATCCTCGAACTTGACTCCGCGCGCGGAGGCGGGCGCGCCGACCAGTGGCATACCGACGTCACATTCGTCGACGCTTATCCGAAGATCTCAGTCTTGCGCGGCGTCGTGATCCCCGAGTTCGGCGGCGACACGATCTGGTCGAACACGGCGGCGTCCTATCTGGATCTGCCGGCTCCGCTGCGCAAGCTCGCGGACGAGTTGTGGGCGGTGCACAGCAATGCCTACGACTATGCAGTCAAGACCCGCGCGAGCGATGCTGACCGGAAGCAATTCGAGGAGGTCTTTACGGCGACGGTCTACGAGACCGAGCATCCCGTCGTCCGCGTCCATCCCGAAACCGGGGAACGGACGCTGGTGCTCGGCAATTTCGTCCAGCGCTTTGTCGGCCTGTCGAAATACGACAGCCAGAAACTGTTCGACCTGTTCCAGTCGCACATCACCGCACCCGAGAACACCGTGCGCTGGAGCTGGCGGCAGGGTGACGTGGTGATCTGGGACAATCGCGCGACCCAGCACTACGCGGTCAACGATTACGGCGACCAGCACCGCGTGGTCCGGCGTGCCACCATCGATGGCGAGGTGCCGGTCAGCATCGACGGCCGTAGCAGCGTGACCCGCGTCAAGGCGGCGAAGCCGCAGGCGAAGGCCGCCTGAAGCGAGCAATGGAGTGAACACAATGAAGATCGCTATCTCTGCGTTGCGTCGTCTGGTTGCCGGTCTGCGGGCAAGAGGGCGGCAACTCGGTCTGGCCGGCCTCGGCCTGACGGCTCTCGCCAGCAGTGCCATGGCCGAGCCGCAGCTCGAAAAGACCGAGATTCGTTACCAGGGCTGGGCTGGGCAGGTGACGTTCATCGAACTGGCCGACGATCTCGGCTATCTCGCGCCGCTCAAGCTCAAATGGGTCGGCAACACCATCAGCGGTCCGCAGGACATCCAGACCGTCGTCACCGGCGACATCGATATCGGCGGCGCGTTCTATGGCGCGATCATCAAGCTGATCGCAGCCAGGGCGCCGATCAAGGCTGTTGTCGGCTATTACGGCTCGGACGACAACACCTACAACGGCTACTACGTGAAGGAGGACAGTCCGATCAAGACCGCGCGCGACCTGATCGGCAAGAAGGTCGCGGTGAACACGCTGGGGGCGCATCTCGAATTCGTGCTGCGCGAATATCTGGCCCGCAATGGCCTGACGCCGGCTGAGGCGAAGCAAGTGACGCTGGTTGCGATCCCGCCGGTCACCGGTGAGCAGGCGCTGCGGCAGGGGCAGGTCGAGGTCAGCACGCTGAACGGCGTGCTGCGCGACAAGGCGCTGGAGCGCGGCGGCATCCGCAGGCTGTTCGCGGACTCTGACATCTTCGGAAACTTCACTGGCGGCTCCTATGTCTTGCGAGACAAGTTCATCAAGGACAATCCCAACGCGTCCCGCAAGCTGATCGAGGGCGTGTCCCGTGCCATCGCCTGGGCGCAGACGACGCCGCCCGAGGAGGTCCGGGCCCGCTTCGAACGCATCATTGCCGATCGCAAGCGCAACGAGGACGCAACACCCATCAAATACTGGAAGAGCACGGGTGTCGCGACCAGGGGCGGGGTGATCGGCGATGCTGAACTCCAGGTGTGGATCGACTGGCTGGTCAAGGACGGTCTGTTGAAGCAGGACCAGCTCAAGCCATCGGACATCTATACCAACGAGTTCAATTATTTCCGCCCCGGCAAGACTGCGGAGGCCAAATGACCATGGCCAAGATCCGCTTCGAGCATGTCCGCAAGGAGTTCGTGGTCCGCGGCAAGAATGGTGGGCCTGCGCAGAGCTTCACCGCGCTTGATGATATCACGCTGGATGTTCGTGCCGGCGAATTCCTGGCACTGGTCGGGCCGAGCGGCTGCGGCAAGTCGACCTTGCTGGATCTGCTCGGCGGACTGACGGCGCCGAGCAGCGGACGCATCCTGCTCGATGGCAACACCATCGAGGGGCCGGCGCGCGACCGCGGCATTGTGTTCCAGCAGTACGCGCTGTTCCCCTGGCGTACAGCCGCGCAGAACGTCGAGTTCGGGCTCGATATTGCGGGTCTCAAAGCCAGGGAGCGACGCGAGCGGGCTCTGCATTATCTCGATCTGGTCGGACTGTCCGGCTTTGCCGATCGCTATCCGCACGAACTCTCCGGCGGTATGAAGCAACGCGTTGCGATCGCGCGAAGCCTTGCCTACGATCCGGAGGTGCTGCTGATGGACGAGCCGTTTGCCGCGCTCGACGCACAGACGCGTGAGACGCTGCAAGGCGAGCTGCTGCGGATCTGGCGCAGGACCGGGAAAACCATCCTGTTCATCACGCACGGCATCGACGAGGCCGTCGTGCTCGGCCAGCGCGTGGCCGTGATGACCTCGCGCCCCGGCCGGATCAAGCAGATTGTCGATATTCCCGCCGAGCTGCACAGCGAGACCGAGGACGTCCGCTCGCTGCCCGAGTTCGGGCAGGTCAGGCACGAGGTGTGGTCCTTGCTGCGCGACGAAGTGTTGAAGGCGCAGGGCTCGCAGGTGCCCGCGCCGGACGGCGAGCGCGCAGGAAAGAAGGAGTTGGCCCATGTCTAATCTGGAGATCCTGACGCTGCTGGAACTCGCCGAGGGGAGTCCGAAGGATCGGGTCAGACCACGCGCCGGCGCGGTTGCCGCCGCGACGGGCAGCCTGGTGCGATGGTTCGGCACCATCGGGCAACGATCCCTGCTGCTACTGGTGTTCCTGGCTGTCTGGGAGACGACGCCGCGCCTCGGGTTGATCGACGTGACGTTCCTGCCGCCGTTCTCCGAGGTGATCGCCGCGGGCTGGCAACTCGCGCAGAGCGGTGAACTCTATGACGACGTCGGTGCAAGCCTGCTGCGAGCCCTGAGCGGCTTCCTGATCGCCATTGTCCTGTTCGTGCCGTTGGGTGTGCTGACGGGATGGTACGCCCGGCTGGGCGACTTCCTGAACCAGATCATCGAGATCGCCCGTAACACGGCGCCGCTGGCTCTGCTGCCGGTGTTTATTCTGCTCCTCGGGATCGGAGAGCTCTCGAAGGTCACCATGGTGGTTTATAGTTGCGCTTGGCCGTTACTTCTCAATACGATCGCAGCCGTGCGCCAGGTCGATCCGCTGCTGGTCAAGTCAGCGCGGACGATGGGCGCGACACCGAGCCAGTTGTTCCGGAAGGTGATCCTGCCGGCATCATTGCCGACGATCTTCGTCGGCATCCGTCTGGCGAGCGCATCCGCGATGCTGGTCCTGGTGGCGTCAGAAATGGTCGGCGCGAAATCGGGGCTCGGCTATCTCATCATCAACAGCCAATACAGCTTCCTGATCCCCCAGATGTATTTTGGCATCCTGGGCATTACCGTGATCGGCCTCGTCTTCAACGCGATCCTCGAGACGCTGGAACGCCGCCTGATGCGCTGGAAGGCGCCGGCCGCCTAACCCTGCTTGTTGCGGGCGGTGGCCTGCGTCACGATGCTGTTCGGCGGCACGTCCTGGGTGACCCAGACGTTGCCGCCGATCGTCGCGCCTCGGCCGATCGTGATCCGCCCGAGGATGGTTGCGCCGGCATAAATCACGACGTCGTCCTCGACGATCGGATGCCGTGCATCGCCCTTGATCAGATGGCCATCGTCGTCGGTTGGAAAGTGGCGCGCGCCGAGCGTCACGGCCTGATAGATCCGGACATTGTCGCCGATGATTGCGGTTTCCCCGATGACCACACCGGTCCCGTGATCAATGAAGAAGCCGGATCCGATGCTGGCGCCGGGGTGAATGTCGATCCCGGTTCTCGTATGAGCGATCTCCGCGACAAGTCGGGCGATCAAGCGCGCATTGAGCCCATCAAGGATATGTGCCAGCCGGTGATGGATGATCGCCGTCATGCCCGGATATCCGATCAGGATCTCCGGAAAGTTCCTGGCTGCGGGATCGCCGACGAAGGCGGCTCTCAGATCGGAGATCAGGAGTCCACGCACCACCGGCAGGCGCTCGCCGAACTGCCGCGTCAGCTCGACCGCGTCCTCGCGCCGGTAGCCCGGGATCAGCTCGTCACCGACGAATCGTGCGCCGCGGTGGATCTGGTCGCAAAGGCCGTCGAGGGCGATGCTCAGGCGATTGCCGACGAAATAGTCGATATTCTCGCCGTCGAGGTCGAACTGACCGTAATGCCTCGGAAACAGCGCCTCGGTGAGGCCATCCAGAATGGCTTGAAGCGCCTCGCGCGAGGGAGCGCGTCGCGCCTCTCCGTCGCGCCTTATGCTGTGTGTTTCTTCGCGCGAGAGGCGAAGCTCGGCGACAATCCTGTCAAGCTGCCAGCGCCCGCCGCTGGGCGATTCCGGCGGGTTATCTGACATGGGCCAACGGAATGCTGATCTCGGCGAGGAGGTCGAGGTCGAAGTCATGGGTGATCCTGATGTACTGGCCGTTCCAGTACACCAGGCCCGACAGCTCGTGGGACAGCTCGAAGCTCAACAGGCTGCCGATGATGATGCCATGCGAGTGCCGTTCGATGATTTCCTCGACCTTGCATTCGATGGTTGCGAGGGTGTCGCCAAGCAGCGGCACGCCGGCCGTCCCCGCGGACCATCGGATCCCGTCGAAGCGCTCGTGGCCCTTCAAGCTGCCGTCGCTGAAGCGCCCGGCGAGGGCCTGCTGATCCGATCCCAGAATGTTGACGCCGAATACGCTGTAACGCGCGATTCGAGCAAAGGACGAGGCCTGCCGGTTGACGCTGACTAGTAGCCGGGGCGGACTGGCGCTGAGCGATGTCAGGGACGTCACCGTCATGCCGGTGATGTCCTCGTCGCGGCCGGCCGTGATGATGGTGACGCCGCCGGCCAGGCGCCGCATCACGGCTCGAAACTGATGCTCGACCTCGTCATCGCCGCTGACCAGATGAATGTCGGACTTTCCCATCTGTCGCTCCTCGCATCGGACGCTGTGGATCGGCCTGCTCTCTCTCAGAAAAAGCCCTTCGGGGGCAATGGCGTGCCGTTGATCTCGAATTCTCCGATTGAGCGCGCCTTGTAGGTGGTCGGATTGTGCGAAGAGAGCGTGCGCGCATTGCGCCAGTGACGGTCGAAGTTGGTGACCTTCTTGGTCGCCGATGCGCCGCCGACATCGAACAGCAGGCTGCCACCTCGGATGGCGAAATCATCGGCGATGATCTTGGCCTTTGCCGAGAGCAGCGCGGCGGTGTGCGCCGCCTCTGTAGCGTTCGCCGCGCCGACGTCGAACGCATCGGTTGCAATGTCGAGCGCCTCGGCGGCCGCCAGCACCACCGTCTCGGCCGCAAAAGCGCCGCTGGCGATCTGGCCGACCGTCTGTTGCAGGAGCGGATCGTCGGTCGGGATCTCGGTGGGCGCGTAGTAAAACGTACGCTTGCGCGAGCGGACCAGGGCTGTCGCATCGCGCAGCGTCGCACGCGCAATACCCGCGACGATCGCCGTCAGAAACAGCTGCGCAAACGTGTTGGAATAGGGCACACCATAACCGCCGTCCGGCGTGTCGAACACCACTTCCTGGCGCCTGACCTTGACGCTGCGGAAGTGCGTGGTGCCGGTCGCCGTAAGCCGTTGTCCGAGCCCGTCCCAGTCATCGACCAGCTCGATGCCCTCGCGCTCGATCGGCACGATCGTGGCGCCCGTCGCACCGGACGGATCGGCCGCGCGCACCAGCACATAATCCGAGTACAACGTGCCTGTGCTGTAGTATTTGGTGCCGTTCAGCAGATAATCGCCGTTCCCGTCGGGCGTGAACGTCGTCCCGGGCGTGACATTGCCGACGCGCGGGCTTTCAAGCTCGGTCGTCGCAAGTCCGATGATGGCGCCCTCGGCGACCGCCTTCTGCCATTGCCGGCTCTGCTCGTCCTTGGGGGAACGCACCAGGCGCTCGACCACGCTGAAATGGTTGCGCAGGATATGCGCGACATTGGCGTCGGCCTCGCCGAGGCGGATGACGAAGGCGAAGAGATCGCGGATCGTGCTGCCGGCGCCACCGGCGTCCAACGGCAGCCGCAACGCACCAAGGCGGGCCCGGCGAATGAGATCGATGACCTCGAACGGCAGAATGCGGTCGCGCTCGCGGTCACTGGCGCCCTCGGCGATCTGGTTAAGGAGCGCCTCCAGCTCCGGCGAACCGGTCTTGAGCGGTTCGGGTGTGCCGAGGGAGGGGGCGGACACGGTCTTGTTCATAGTGTTGGCCTGTTATTAGAGCTGGGCGAGATGGTCGGTCACCTTGACCGGCTCGGGTAGAACCTTGCGGGCCGCGAGCCAGTCGGCGGCCTTTTGCAGCTCGCTGATGAAGCGCTCGTCGTTGACCGCGAAGTACCGGTATTTGCGGTTCATCGCGATGAACTGGTCGCGGACCTGATCGCTGTATTTCCCCGCCTTCTGGGCGATGTACTCGGCATCCCTGCTGTTCTCCGAAATCCACTTGCCTTCGGCGCGGAAGGCGTCGTTCACCGCGCGGACGAGGGCGGGATTGTCGGTCGCGAATTTGCGGGTGGTCAGATAGGACGTGTAGTCGATCTGGAATTCGAGATCGCGGCCTTCCAGAAAGATGTCGTGCGCCTTGTATTCGAGCCGGGCGATGTCGACGCCAGGGCTCCACATCGACCAGGCGTCGACCTTGCCGGAGGCGAGCGCCGGCGCCGCATCAGGAGGATTGAGATAGACGAACTTCACCGCGGAGCGGTCGACCTTGTGTTTCTCGAGCGCCGCGACCAGCAGGAACTCGCCGAGGCCTGAGCGGTTGACCGCGACCGACTTGCCGACGAGATCTTCGATCCTGTCGATGCCCGAGCCGTCCTTGGCGATGATCGCTGTGGTGCGGGGCTCGTAGACCACGAACTGGGTGAACACCAGCGGCGAGCCGGCGATGATAGCGGCGAGCGCAGGCGTGGTGCTGCCGCCAAAGCTGAAATCTGCGCTGCCGCCCGTCACCGCCTGCAAGGTCGGCGCATGATTCGGGAAGGGGCCGAGCCACTCGACCTTGATGCCATCCTTGGCCAGCACCTTCTCGAACTCGCCGCGCTCCTTGGCGATCAGATTGAGGCCGCTCAGGCCCCAGGTCAGGCGGACCGTGTCGGTGGTACGGCCAGGCGCGGCCTGGGCGAATTCGCTGATATTCATGCCGGCGAGCGCGCCAATGCCAAAAGCTGCGGAGCCGAGGAAGCTGCGCCGGGATGGTTTGGCAGATGAAGTGTCGGACATGTTGGCCTTCCGGATGATTAGCTGGGAGAATGGGGGACCACGCCAAGCTCGCCGAGGAGCTCGGCGCGCGAGATGGGTGTCGAGCCGTCACGCACGGCGCGATGGTCGAAGGCGATCGCGCCGTTGCGCATCACGAGGATCCGATCGGCCAGCGCGATGGCTTCGTCGACATCGTGGGTGACGAGCAGGACGCCGGGCTGATGATTGGCAACCAGTTCGCGGACCAACTCGTGCATCCGGATACGAGTCAGCGCATCGAGGGCTGCAAACGGCTCGTCGAGCAACAGAAGCTCGGGCTGCTGCACCAGCGCGCGGGCGAGGGCAACGCGCTGGGCTTGCCCACCGGACAGATTGCGGGGCCAGTCGTCGAGCCTGTCACCGAGGCCGACCTCGCTAAGCGCTTCGGCGGCGCGTTCGCGAGGATCAGGAGCCCGCAAGCCGAGTGCCACATTGCGCCAGAGATTGTCCCACGGCAGCAGCCGATGCTCCTGAAACACCACGGCCGGCCGGCGGGGCGCCACGATACGGCCCCCCTGGATGGGGTCGAGCCCGGCCAGCGCCCGTAACAATGTTGTCTTGCCGCACCCGCTCTCGCCGAGCAGGGCGACGAATTCGCCACGATCGATGCGCAGGTTCAGCTTCTCGATCACGACGCGGCTGCCGTAGCTGCGAACGAGGTTGCGGACAACGACGGCCGGTTTGGATTCGAACGGCGCGGAGGGCTGCGGAGCGACGTGCACGTTCATCTCGCTGCTCCGTAATTCGGATGCCAGGCGAGGAGGCGCTGTTCGAGAAAGCGCGCAATGGCGTCGGCCGCGACGCCGACCAGCGCATAGATCACGATCGTCAGGACGATCACATCGGTGCGCAGGAATTCGCGGGCATCCATCGCGAGAAAGCCGATTCCCGACTGCGCGCCGATGGTTTCAGCCACCACCAGCGCGAGCCACGCCGTGGCAAGAGCGTAACGAACACCGGTCAGGATCGACGGCAGCGCGCCTGGAAGGATGATTCTGCGGATCAGTTGGAGCGAGCTTAGGCCCTGGACCCGTCCCAACTCGAGCAGCTTCGGATCGACCTGGCGGATGCCGAGCACGGTGTTGATGTAGATCGGGAACGTGACGCCAAGTGCGACAAGGAAGATCTTTTCCGCTTCGCCGACGCCCAGCCAGACGATGACGAGGGGGAGCGCGGCGAGGAAGGGGATGGCCCTGATCATCTGCACGCTGCGGTCGATCGCGGCTTCCGCTACCCGCGAGAAGCCGACAAGAACGCCCAGCGTGGCGCCAACAGCGGCACCGATCGCAAAGCCGGCTGCGGCACGCAGGAGGCTGACGCCGAGGTCGTTCAATAGGCTCCCGGTGGTCGCAAGCTTGAACGCTGTCCGGATGACCTTGCTCGGCGCGGGCAGAACCTGTGGCGAAAGCCATCCCGCCTGTGCAAGCGCCTCCCAGACAATCACGAGCATCGCGGGCGCGATCCAGGACAGGAGCTGAAGGCCGCGAGCACCAAGCTTGCTTGCTCGCGCCGGCGATTGAACGTTGCCCTGCGTTGACGGCGCGTTAGCCGCGCCGATCGCCGTACTGTCGATTTGGCTCAGTTCGATATTGCTCAAGACGCGAGACCTCGTTCCACCTCCTGCATCCGATCCGGGAGGTGCGACGCCAATGACTTGCCGTCCGCGGAAAATGTCCCACGAAATCGGCCCGACAGAAATAGAGCGCTATTTCAATTGTCATTCGATACGGAGTGATCTGCTGTCGTTGCGGCGCCGCTGCACGACAAAGAAAATCTTTTGAGGCGGATGTGCTTGATCTCGCATCAGCCGTTGGCGAGAACAGGTACCGATCGATAGCATGGCCAAAGAAAGTTACAGGAGAGCACGATGGCGACTGCACCTCTTCGCTTCGGCATTTGGGCGCTGGTGCATGGGCCGCGCGCGGCGCATCAGGATCCCGAAGAGCCTTATGATGCGTCCTGGGAGCGCAATCGCGATCTCATCCTTGCAGCCGAAGAGCTCGGTTATGATTCAACGCTGATCGCGCAGCACACCATCAACCCGCATCAGGAAGACCTCGATCAGCTCGAGGCCTGGAGTGCCGCGGCAGCGATCGCGGCGCTGACCAAGCGCATCGAGATCATTGCTGCGATCAAGCCCTATCTCTATCACCCCGTCGTGCTGGCGAAGCTCGCACTCGGGATCGAGAATATCAGCGGTGGCCGGTTTGCGATCAATCTGGTCAATGCCTGGAACCGTCCCGAACTGGAGAAGGCCGGGATCGGCTTCCCGGACCATGACGCTCGCTATGCCTACGGCCGCGAGTGGATATCTGTCGTCTCGCGTCTCATGGAAGGCGAACGTCTCAATTATGCGGGCGAGCATTTCAACGTCACGGACTATGCCCTGCGCCCGACCAGCCTGTATCGCAAGCGTCCGGCCATCTATGTCGGCGGTGAGTCCGAGCCGGCGCGCGGCCTCGTTGCAGGCCACGGCGACGTCTGGTTCATCAATGGCCAGCCGCTGGAGGATGTGGCTGGGTTGATTGCCGATGTCGCAGTGCGCCCGCGCGATGCCGCGCCGCCGCTCCGTTTCGGCTTGTCGGCCTTCGTCGTCGCACGCGAAACCCGGGAGCTGGCGCAGGCCGCTTACGAGCGGTTGCTGAGCCTCGCGGCAAAGGATGCGCCGATGAAGGCGATCCAGAAGCAGAACACCGACCCTGAGGTCGTGATGATGCAGACCATGCAGAAGACGCCGCGCGTTGGCAGCAATGGCGGTACTGCCGCGGGGCTGGTCGGGAGCTATGACGAGGTGGCGGAGCGCATCGAGGCGTTCCATGCGGCCGGCATCGAGCTCTTCATGCTGCAATTCCAGCCGTTCGAGGCCGAGATGCGGCGATTTGCACTCGAGGTAATTCCGCGCGTGCGGGCCAGGCGATCGGCCAAGGCCGCCGACGGGTGGGCTCGATCTCTGGGATAGATAGTCGGGACAGCTAGGCTGATGCGACCTCCGGCGACCGCTTCGCATATCGGCTCACTGGTCGCTGCAGGCCAAAATGATCGCGCAGCGTCGAGCCGGCGTACTCGGTGCGGAACAGCCCGCGACTCTGTAGGATGGGCACGACGGTATCGACGAAGGTCTCCAGACCGGACGGCAGTACGTCTGGCATGAGGTTGAAACCGTCGGCGGCACCCGCCTTGAACCAAGCCTCGATGTCGTCGGCGATCTGCTCCGGCGTGCCGACGATGATGCGATGTCCGACGCCGCCTCCGAGCGCGCGGATCAGCTGTCGGACTGTGAGATTGCCACGCCGTGCGATATTCACTGTGCCTTGGAACATGGTGTGGTTGGCATTGACCGGAAGCGGCAGGGGATCCGGCAGGGGCTTGTCGAGCTCGAGGAGGGTAGGGTCGATCTGAAGCGTGCCGGCCAACCGCGCCAGGCTGTATTCGATCGGTACCAGTTCCCAGAGCTCGTCCTGTCGCCGCTTGGCTTCGGCCTCGGTGCTGCCGATGACGGTGGCGAGCCCGGGCAGAATGACGATGGAATCGCCGGAACGACGATAGGACGCGGCGCGTGCGCGCAGATCGCGCGCATACGCGACGCCTTCCTCGATGCTCTGCGCCAGCGTGAATACGGCTTCTGCATAAGCTGCCGCGAAATCGCGCCCGTCATTCGAGCCACCCGCCTGCACCGTGACCGGTCGCCCCTGTGGTGAGCGTGGGACGTTCAGCGGTCCTGCCACCGAGTAATGCGGGCCGCGGTGCGCGATCGGGTGCACTTTCGACGTATCAACAAATCGCGCGCTCGCCTTGTCGCCCACAAAGGCGTCGTCCTCCCAGCTGTCGAACAATGCGTGGACGACTTCCGTGAACTCCTTGGCGCGTTCGTAGCGTGCCTTGTGTTCCAGTGCACCCGTGAGGCCGAAGTTGCGGCTTGATGCGGCATCTGCCGTGGTGACCGCGTTCCATCCCGAGCGGCCGCCGCTGGCGTGGTCGAGCGTCACGAAACGGCGTGCGATGTTGTAGGGCTCGTTGTAGGTCGTCGACACGGTCCCAATCAGACCGATGTGCCTGGTCGTTGCGGCAACTGTTGCCAGCACGATGGTCGGCTCCATCGACGTGAACGACCGGTAGTCGATGCGGTCGTTCACGGCTGGCGAGTCCGCCAGAAAGATAGCGTCAAACTTGCCGCGCTCGGCAATCTGAGCCACGCGCACATAATGACCGAGATCGAAGAAGGCGCGTGGATCGCTGTCGGGCAGTCGCCAGGCTGACGGATATACGCCGGAGTGAAGCAGGTTGACGTTCAGGTGCAATTGGCGTGGCGACATGGGGATTACAAAGGTCAGCTGGTTGTCGGGTCACGATGCGCAACGATCGTGCAGCATCGAATTGTCGGATTGGCGTTCGATGTCGTCGATTTCATCCACCGTCGGCGTGAGGGCTCGAATAATTTTTCAAACTTCATGTGCAGCCGTGGTCGCGACCGTTTGCATGTTGCGTTTGCGCGCGACGACGAATTACATCGCGATGCAACAAGAGATAACGCCTCGTGCAGATCGGATGAAGCGCAAACGAACGTCATCCTTCAATTGATGATGTTCGATGCGCCGATTGCAGGGGCAGCAGCAGAAACGATTGCGAGTGACGCGGATGAAGAAGAATAATTTGCTGGTGAGCGGCGTGGCGATTGCCTTGCTTGCGTCGAATGTAGCGTATGCCGAAGACAAGCCGGTTTCCGGAGGCGCGTTGCGGTGGGGCGTGACGACCGAGCCATCATGCTTCGATCCGCATTATTCGTCACAGCAGGCCGCGTTCTTCGTGGCCCGCAATTACATCGACTCGCTGATCGCGAAGAAGGCGGATGGCACGTTCGCACCCTGGCTTGCGACCGAGTGGTCGATTTCGACCGACGGCAAGGAATACACATACAAGCTGAGGGAAGACGTCGTCTTCCACGACGGGGAGAAGTTCGACGCTGCAGCGGTCAAAGCCAACTACGATTTCGTCAAGAAGCCCGAGAACGCGGTCACCGCGGTCTCGCTGCTCCAGGCCTACGATCGTGCCGAAGTGGTCTCGCCCTATGTGGTCAAACTGGTGTTGTCGACGCCGGATTCGAGTTTCCTGGAGTCGACGTCGAATGTGAAGCTCGGCCTGATTTCGCCGAAATCGCTGGTGAAGGGTGATCTCTGCGGAGGTGGACGCGGGTTGGCCGGCACGGGACCGTTCGTGTTCGAGAGCTACACGCGCGGCCAGTCCGCGGTGTTCGCGCGCAACGCGGCCTATAATTGGGCGCCTGGCAATGCCGCGCATAACGGACCTGCTCATCTGGACCGCGTCACTTTCCGCTTCCTCCCCGAATATGCCGTTCGCACGGGCGCATTGGCCTCGGGGCAGGTGGATCTGATCGAGGGCGTGCAGCCGACCGATGCGCCGCTGTTCGCGGAGCAGCCGGGCTTCAAGCTGCTGACCGGCCCGTCCGGCGCCAGCACGTCCTTCACCTTCAACATCAACTACACGCGCCCGCCGGCGGACGATGTTCGCGTGCGCCGCGCGCTGCGCGACGGTTTCGATCTGGAGCCGATCGTGAAGCAGGTCTATCTCGGCACCGTGCCGCGCGCCTGGTCGATCATCGGCCCGGCCAATCCCGCCTATAACAAGGCACTGGTCGGTTCCTGGGGCAACGACATTGCTGGCGCCAACAAGCTGCTCGACGAAGCCGGCTGGACCGGCCGCGATTCCGAAGGCTTCCGCACCAAGGACGGCAAGCGCCTCTCGGTCGAGGTCGGCTATCCGCAGCCCTATGTGCGCGACAATCGCGACATCCTTATCCAGGGCGTCCAGGCGGCGTTGCGCAAGAATGTCGGCCTCGATCTCAACCTGCGCCTGATCACGGCGGGCGAATACGCCAAGAACAACGCCAACGGCACCTGGGTGATCTATCCCAATACGGACAATCCGTCCGATCCTGCCCGCGAGCTCTGGGACATGCTGGGGTCGAAGGGCTTCCTCTATTCCAACATTCCCAATCCAGACCAGGAGATCACGAGCCAGATCGACGAGTCGTTGCGGACGACCGATCCCGTCCGCAAGCGGCAGCTCACCGACGCGATTCAGAAGCGGGGTGTGGACCAGGCCTTCATCGTGCCGTTGTTCGCGCCGAGCTGGTTCCTGGCGGCGAAGAGCAACGTCAACGGTCTGGGCTTCGAGGCCGGCCTCGACTCGCCGTCCAGCGCCTACGATTTCTGGATCGCGAAGAAGTAGGCCATGTGGTCCCGCATCGTCTCCAGGCTGTTCACCAGCCTGGTGGTGGCCTGGGCGAGCGTGACAGCAACGTTTCTCGCGTTGCATGCGCTGCCCGGCCGCATTCAGGACATCCTCGCCGGTGACGTCGAATATCCCGGCCTCCGTGAGGCGATCGCAGCCGAATGGGGCCTAGATCGCTCGTTGCCCGAGCAGTACGTCGAGTTCTTGTCGCGCATCCTCCGCGGCGATTTCGGCACGTCCTATGTGCTACGCCAGCCGGTGATCGAGGTCGTCGGATCGCAGCTTCTGCCGACCGTCGAGCTCGCGCTCACGGCCGGCGTGCTTGCGATCGTGATTGCCGGCTTTATCGCGCTGCTGACTGCGGGGCGAGGGCGGTTCTCGCGCGAGCTGGCCTCGTTCGTCGAACTGGTGTTCGCCTCGACGCCCGTCTTCTGGCTCGGCATCCTCCTGCTGATGGCATTCTCGTTCAATCTGCGCTGGTTTCCAGTATCGGGCGCGGAGGGGTGGAATTCCCTCGTGCTGCCGGCGATCACCCTGGCATTGCCGACCGCCGGCCTGCTGACGCAGGTTCTGCGTGAAGCCATGGAGAAGACGCTCGACCAGCCCTTCGTGACGACCGTGCGGTCGCGCGGCGTCGGCGAACTCGTCATTCGCTGGCGTCACGTGTTGCGGCACGCTCTTTTGCCGGCGGTGACGCTAGGCGGTTGGCTGATCGGCGGCCTGCTCGGCGGTGCGGTCATCACCGAGAAGGTGTTCGGCCGGCCAGGCCTCGGCACGGTAACGTTGGGCGCGGTGCTGACCCACGACGTGCCGGTCGTGCTCACCGTCGTGCTGCTCGCAGCCTTCATCCACGTCGCCGCGTCCACGCTGCTCGACATCCTCTATGTGCTGATCGACCCGAGATTGAGGGCCCAATGACCGCGCCGTCGCATCGCTCCTTCGACACGGCCGTACCGCTCGAGGCCCCGCAAGACCTCGTTGGCTTTGAGGCGTCACATTCTCTGGCTGCAATCGCTGTTCGGCGCCGTCTGCCGTTCGGGCTCGTCCTGTCCTTCGTCTTCGTCGCGTTCCTGATCGCGGCGTCGATCGCGCCTTCGCTGTTCACGCACTTCGATCCGCTCGTCGGCGATTTCAGCGAGGGCCTGAAGCCGCCGGGCTGGGCGCATCTGTTCGGGACCGATCGGCTCGGCCGCGACGTCTTCGCGCGGACCGTCTTCGGCACGCGCTACTCGCTCCTGATCGGGTTCGGCGGTGTTGCGGTCGGACTCGGATCGGGCATTGTCCTCGGCATCATCGCGGGCCAGCGCAATCGCATTCTGGATGAGGCCGTGTCGCGCCTGTTCGATATGCTGTCGTCATTTCCCGGCGTGCTGCTCGCCATGCTGATCGTGACCTTCCTCGGCCAAGGCATGCTCAACATCGCCATCGCGGTCGGCATCGCCGGCATCCCGAAATTTGGTCGCGTGGTGCGGGCGCAGACCCAGCTGATACGCGATGCCGATTACGTGACGCAGGCCGCGATCTACGGGTTGAGCCGCTGCCAAGTGTTCATCCGGCACGTCCTGCCCAACGTCCTTGTTGCCATCCCGATCATCGCCACCGTCTATATCGGCTCGACGATCCTGATCGTATCCGGCCTGAGCTTCCTCGGGCTCGGACCGCAGCCGCCGACGCCGGAATGGGGCGTGATGCTGGCGGAGAGCCGGGATGTGCTGCGCGTCGCCTGGTGGCCTGGAGTCTTCCCGGGCCTCGCCATCACCGCGACGGTGATCGCCTTCAGCGTGATCGGCAATCACCTACAACAGAGATTTGAAGGGCGGCTCGCATGAGCAGCGTAGGTTCGCAGATAGATCTGGCAGCGCCGATCGTCGAGGTGCAGGGACTGAGCATCGGCTTTGCCGGCGCCAATGGTGGCAAGCCGATCGTTGTTGATTTCGATCTGACGATCGGGCCCGGCGAATGCGTTGCCCTGGTCGGTGAATCCGGCTCGGGCAAGAGCATCACCGCGCGAAGCCTGCTCAATCTCGCCGGCGACGGTGCGAAGACCGCCGCGCACCGGTTCGAGATCAAGGGACGCGACGCTCGCAGCTTCGGCGAAGCCGACTGGCGCAAGCTGCGCGGGACCGTGACCGGGCTCGTCATGCAGGATGCTCTGGTCTCGCTCGATCCCTTGCGCACGATCGGCCAGGAGGTTGCCGAGGTCATTTCGAGCCATCGCATTCTGACCGATGCAGGCGCTATCCGGGATCGGACGCTGCAGACGCTCGGCAAGGTCGGCATTCCCAACCCCGCTGATCGTGCCCTGCAATATGCGCATCAATTGTCCGGTGGCCTGCGCCAGCGTGCGCTGATCGCGTCGGCGATCGCGGCTGACCCCGATCTCATTATCGCGGACGAGCCGACGACCTCGCTCGACGTCACCGTCCAGGCGCAGGTGCTCCAGGTCTTGGCGGAGCGAATCCGGGAGGGGGCGGGTCTCCTGCTCATCAGTCACGATCTCGCGGTGGTCGCCGGCATCGCCGACCGTGTCATCGTGATGCGTGACGGCAGGGTGGTCGACAGCGGGCCGACTCGCGATGTCCTTACCCATCCGCGCCATCCCTATACGCGGCAGTTGATCGCGGCGGTTCCGTCGGGGCGGTCGCGCGGGTCCAGGCTCGCGTCGGCGAGGTTCGAGCCCGGTGCGGGTGATGCGACGGCGGTCTCCATCGTGCGGGAGCCCTTGCCGCAGCGACAGGCGGCAGGCGAGGTCGTGCTCGAAGTCAAGGAGATCTCGAAGAGTTTCATTGCGCCGAAAGCCGCCGGACGGGCGAAGTCGGTGGTCCTGCAGGACATCAGCTTCGATGTCAGGGCCGCCGAGGTCGTCGGCATCGTCGGCGAATCCGGCTCGGGAAAATCCACCTGTGCCAAGATCGTGCTCGGGCTGCTTCACCCGGATGACGGTGAGGTAACATTGCTCGGAGAGCCCTGGTCCTCGGTCGCGGAAGCCGGGCGCCGCCGGCTTCGTCGCAAGCTGCAATACATCCCGCAGGACGCACTTAGCAGCTTCGATCCGCGCTATCGCGTCAGGAACATCATTGCGGAAAATCTTCCGGGCGCCGATAGCCGCATGGCGCGCCTGGACCGGATCGTGTCGCTGCTCGAACTGGTCGGCCTGAGTGCCGATCATCTCGATCGGGTGCCGCGATCATTGTCCGGCGGCCAGCGTCAGCGGGTGTCGATCGCGCGGGCGCTAGCGGCTGAACCCGCCATCATCGTCTGCGACGAGCCGGTCTCGGCGCTCGACATCTGCATCCAGGCCCAGGTGCTCGATCTCCTGGCCGAGCTCCAATCGCGGCTCGGAACGGCGCTGCTGTTCATCTCGCATGATCTCGGCGTCATCGAGCATCTGTGCGACCGCGTGCTGGTCTTCCAGAACGGCCGCATCGTCGAGCAGGGTGGCGCCGAGGCCGTGCTCAGGCAACCGCAGCACGCCTACACAAGGAGCCTGCTGGCATCCGTGCCGGACATCCAGCGTGGCTTGAGCGCGGCCTAAGCTGGAAGTCAGGACCCCTTCGGCGCCCAGATCTTGATCGCCGTGGTATCGATCTTCACGGGGATCAGGCCCTCGGCGTGGAACGCGTCCGCAATGCGCTGCTGCTCGGACAGGCCCGGGCCGGTCACCGCGCCCACCTGATAGGAACGGTGGCTGTTGGCCTCTTCGACGGTCGCGGCGTCGATACCCCAGAGCCCGGCGAGCAATGTGGCCGCGTCCTTCGGCTGGGCCTTGACCCATTTTCCCGTCTGGGAGAGTTTTGCGAAGATCACGTTGAGCACCTCGGCGTGCTTGTCCGCATACGCGGCCGAAGCGAGATAGTAGCGCTTGTAGCTCGCGAGACCGTTGCTGCCGTCCGTCAGGATGCGGCCCTTTGTCTGGTGCAAGGCGCTGGTCAGGAACGGATCCCAGGCCACCCAGGCATCGACGTTGTTGCTAACGAACGCAGCGCGGCCGTCGGCGGGTGTCAGATAAGCGGGCGTGATGTCCTTGAAGTTGAGCCCGGATTTCGCCAGCGCCGCAAGCAGCAGATAGTGGCTGCCGGCGCCCTTGGTGACGGCGATCTTCTTGCCCTTGAGCTCAGCAATGGTCTTGATAGTTGAAGACTGTGGAACGACGATCGCTTGCGCTGCCGGCGAGGCGGCTTCTTCCGCGACATAGGCGAGCTTGGCGCCGGCGGCCTGCGCGAAGATCGGCACGGTGTCGGCGACGTCCGCGCCGAAATCGATGCTGCCGATGTTGATGGCTTCCAGCAGCGGCAGGCCGCTGCTGAATTCGTGCCAGGAGATGGTGACGCCGAGCGGCGCGAGGGCCTTCTCCAGCTCCCCGTTCGTCTTCAGGATCGCCGTTAGTGTCGAGGATTTTTGATAGCCGATGCGGATCTCCTCGGACCTCGCGGGCTGAACGGACGCCACGGCCAAGAGGCCGAGCGCAACCGCGGCAAGGGCTCGCAGGCGGAACGTGAGATGATGCATTTCGGGTATCCTGTTCAACGAAACTGCCTTGCCGTCTCGAGCTCTGTTTGGGGGAGACTGGACGGCTCACTTTGCCGGCAAACGGGTCCGCGTGGCAATTTCGCAGTCGGGCGCAGAAGGGAACGAACATTCTCTCGTGCGTCCGGAATTGAGAATGGAGTTATCGGCGCGGAAAGGATGTTGTCGTAGCGCACTGCCTGGACGCATCCGATCAGGGCGATGAGCGGGGAACACAGCTTGGCTCATCGCTGTTCTGCGCGGAGCGCTTCCGTGCGGCGTAGCTCTCGCCGGAAATCGCGAAGCTTACCAGCGCCATGATCCAGACGGACAGTCCGCCATAGAGCATCATCAGCCTGAAGCCGTGGATCAGCGCATTTTGCACGGCAGTTTCCGCTGCCGGCAGGAGGCTCAGCTCGGGGAAGTCGGACATGCCTGCGGTGCCGCCGGCGATCCGCTCCGCAAGGTGTTGCAGATGGCTGGCATCGAGCGCACCGGGAAGCGCGCTGCTCAGCCGGGAGGAAATGCCGGCGATCAGGATGAAGCCCATCAAGGCGATGTTGATGGCGAGCGCGATCATGCGGGCGCTCATGTCGATGCCCGATGCCATGCCGGCTCGCGTGCTCGACACCGCTCCCGTCGTGACGTTGGTCACCGGTGTGTTGGTGAGAGCAAGGCCAGCCCCCGCAAGCAGGCATCCTGGCGCCAGTGTCAACCAGGTAACATGCTCAACGCCGCTACCGGCCCACATCAGCATGAAGCCAAGTCCGATGACGAACAGGCCAACCGGAATGGCGATGCCGCCGCCGAACCTCAGCAATATCCGTTCGCCGAGCGGCGGAATCACAAGCGTCGGAAGCGTGTAAGTGAGAAGCGCAAGGCCAGCTGCGACGTTGTCGTAACCAAGGGCGCTGCGATAGAAGATCGGTAGGTAGATCATGAAGGGCCAGAAGCTGAAATTCATGCCGGCCGATCCGAGCAGCGCGCCCGAAAAGGCGCGTATCCGGAACACGGAGAAGTCGAACATCGGGCGGGCGCTATGCAACTCCGCTAACACGAAGGCGATGAAGCTCAGAACGGCCGTCGCGGCGACCGTAAGGCCGGTTGGGCCAGTGAAGCCGAAGTCGGGGCCTTCCGTGATATAGAAGGCGACGCAGAACACCGACGTCGAGAGCGTCGCAATGCCTGCGATGTCGAGGTGCTTTGCCTCGGGATCGCGCGACTCCCGCACGCCGGTCACGGCGAGCGCGATCGTGACGATTGCGATGAATGCGTGGATCAGGAACACCCATTGCCAGCCGGAGACCGCGACGATCGTCGCGCCGATGATCGGTCCGAAACCAAGACCGATGCCGAAGATGATCCCCCAGGCGGCGAAGGCGCGTGCGCGCTCGGGGCCTTCCCGGAATTGATGGGAGAGAACCGCGACCTGACAGATCAGCATCGCACCACCGCTCATGCCCTGGAAGAAGCGGCTGACGATGAGGAGGAGCGCGTCTTCCACCAGGCCGCAGATCAGGGAGGCGAGGCCGAACACGGCGATGCTGACCACGAATACAAGCTTTCTGCCATAGCGATCTGCCAGCGTGCCGGTTGCCATCAGCACCGTCGTGACCGCGATGGTGTAGGCATTCATGATCCATTGCAGCTGCTGGAAGCTGGCGTGCAGCACCGTCTCGAGCGTCGGCAGGATCGTCGGTACGCTGGATATCTCCAGGCCGAACATGAGGGACGCGAGGCACGCTGCGGCAAGGGCGATCGTGTTTCGTCGTGATGATAAGACCGTCAAGGCTGTGACCTCCAAACATGGTGTCGATTGCCAGCACGCATGCGCCATCGCTCGCTCCGGGAGGGATTGGCGTCCCGTGCGCTTAGGCCCGCGTCAGGCTGAGCGAACATAGGGGGCCCTTGACCACAGCAAAATCCGATCGATATAGATTTCAGAGACAACAAAGCCGGATGATGGAATGCTCTCGCTCGATGTCGATGCCGTCAGAGCCTTTGTGATGGTGGCCGACCTTCACAGCTTCACGCGCGCCGCCAAGGCGTTGGGGACGACGCAAGGCGCGATCAGCGTCAAGCTGAAGCGGCTCGAGGATCGCATCGGGCATCGGTTGCTCGAGCGGACGCCGCGATCGGTCCGGTTGTCTGCGCAAGGGACGGCTTTTCTGCAGGGCGCGCGGGAGCTGATCGTTGCTCACGAACGCGCGATCGCGGGGCTCAATGCGTCTCCGCGTCACTTCGGACTTGGTATCGCTGCGCATATCGCCGGGCCGGAAGTCCCAGCCCTGCTGTCACGTCTCCACGCGCACGATCCGAATTTGACCATCGAGGTCCAGCTCGACAATTCGCGCAACCTCCTCGACCTGTTCGACCAGGGACGGCTCGATGCGGCCATCGTCCAGCGCGAGGACGATCGTCGTGATGGCGAGACGCTGGCGCGTGAGCGCTTCGGCTGGTTTGCGGCGCAGGGGTTCGAGCACAGGCCGGGAGAGCCCTTACGTCTGGCTGCGCTGGCTCCGACCTGCGGCGTGCGCAACGTAGCCACGCAGGCGCTGGATACGGTCGGCATCAAATGGATCGAGGTGTTCCTGGGAGGCGGCTCTTCGGCGGTTCACGCCGCCGTCGTGGCGGGGCTCGCCATCGCGCCGCTGTCGTATCGGATCGCGCCGAGTGGCACGATCGACATCGGCGAGAAGCTTGGGCTTCCCAAGCTGCCGCCGTCCGAGGTCGTGCTTCATTCGTCCTTGACCGATCGGCGGTCACGGGCCGCCTTGGGGGCGCTGGCAGCCGCGTTCCGCGAGCATCGCACGCAGGCGTGAGCTCCGTCCTTGCTATTCGGCGGCGTCGGATTGGAGCGCAGTCGTCGAAGGCGCGCGCCGGAAGCTCGCGCCAGGATGTGTCGTGTGCAACCGCGGGCCGCGTCCCGGGAACAGCTTTTCGCGTAGCGTGCCGTCGCGATAGGCGGTCTTGTAGACGCCGCGCGATTGCAGCTCCGGCACCACGAGGTCGACGAAGGCGTTCAGCGACTCCGGCGCGACCAGGCGGAACAGGTTGAACCCGTCGACGTCGGTCTCGTCAGCCCAAGCGATCAGCTCGTCGGCGACGTCCTGCGGCGAGCCGACCACGAAGGGCGAGCGGGCGCCGGCGCGGCTCAATCTGGCGAGGTCGCCGACATTGACCGGCCGGTCGCTCCGGACCGTGAAATTCTCGACCATCGACTGGATGGCGTTGCTCTCGACATATTTGATCGGCTGGTCGGGCCGGTAGGTCGAGAAGTCGATGCCGGTCCAGCCCGACAACAAGGCGAGCTGGCCGGTTTGATCGACATGCCGTGCGTAGTCTTCGAGCAGATCATTCGCCTCAGACCGCGTCGGCGCCACGATCACGGTCGCGCCGGCAAACAGGCGGATGTCGTAGGGATCGCGGCCATAGGTCTTGGCCGCTTCTCGAATCTCGTGGACAGCGCGTGCGAGGATTGGCTTGGTCTGACCGTTGAGAAAGATCGCTTCCGAGTGCCGGGCGGCGAAGGCGCGGCCGCGCTTCGAGGTGCCGGCCTGATACAGCAACGGCGTTCGCTGCGGCGAGGGCTCGGCGAGATGGATGCCGTCGACCTTGAAGTAGGGACCATCATGCAGAACCCGGTGGAGCTTGGCGGGATCCGTGAAGACGCGGCTGCCGCGGTCGCGGCGAACCGCATCGTCCTCCCAGCTTCCCTCCCATAGCTTGTAAGCCGCGGTCAGAAAGTCCTCGGCCGCGTCATAGCGCTCGTCATGGGCGCGACCAGCCGGAAGGCCCATCCCACGCGCGCCGCTGTCGAGATAGCCCGTGACGATGTTCCAACCGATCCTGCCCTTGGTGAGATGGTCGAGCGTCGAAAACATACGCGCGAGTTGATAGGGATGCTCGAAGGTCAGGTTCGATGTGATGCCGAAGCCGAGATTGCTGGTGACGAGCGCCATGGCGGATACGAGCAGCGTCGGATCCGCGTTCGGAAGCTGCACCGCATGCAGGGCGGCGGTATCGGCCGTGCCGCCATAGACGTCGTAAACGCCGAACACATCTGCCAGGAAGATGCCATCGAGAAGTCCGCGTTCCGCGGTCCTGGCGTAGTCGACCCAATAATCGAGCGTGTTGTAGTCGATGGACGCATCGCGCGGATGAGACCACAGGCCCGCCCAATTGTGGCTGGGCGCAGTCATGTTGAAAGCGTTAAAGCGCAGCTCGCGCGGTCTCGTCATGGTCGGGCCCAATCGTCAATCGCAAAGAACATCTGTTCGCGTGAGCATTTTTAACATTTTGCACGAGCGAGTTTGTTTCCAATTCGGTGAAGGACCGGGAACAAACGCGTTGCGAAGCTGCAATGACGCAGCACGCGCATCGCTATTTTTCAGACACGCTCGACAGCAGCAGAATCCGACCGCATCATTTTCGTCGACAAGCACGGCTTGCCGCGCATGGCGCGCTCTCGAGATCGAAAGGGATTGCAGATGACCTTGGAGACCCGGAACTTCGAGACGCTGGCGTTGCATGGCGGATCCTACCGCTCCGACCCCGCCACCGGCGCGGTCGCGGTTCCGATCTATCAGACCACGTCGTTCCAGTTCGAGAATGCCGATCACGCCTCGCGCCGGTTCGCGCTCGAGCAGCTCGGACCGATCTACACCCGTATCGGCAATCCAACCCAGCAGGCCTTTGAGGATCGGCTTGCTGCACTCGAGGGTGGGGCGGCCGCCCTCGCAGTTGCCTCTGGACAGACGGCTTCCGCCTTCGCGATCTTCAACATTGCCCAGGCCGGCGACAATATCGTGTCCTCGACCGCTCTCTACGGCGGCACCTGGACGCTGCTATCGCAGACCCTGAAGCAGTTCGGCATCGAAGTGCGCTTTGTCGATCCCGCCGATCCCGAAAACTTCCGTCGCGCGACCGACGCCAAGACGCGCGCTTATTTCGGCGAGACGCTTCCGAATCCCAAGCTACACGTATTCCCGATCAAGGAGGTCGCGGACATTGGCCGCTCGCTTGGCGTGCCGCTGATCCTCGACAACACGGCGTCGCCGCTGATCGCACGCCCGTTTGAGCATGGCGCTGCGGTGGTGGTCTATTCGACCACGAAGTATATCGGAGGCCACGGCACCGCGATCGGTGGCGCCATCGTCGACGGCGGCAACTTCGACTGGGCCGCGCATGCCGATCGCTTTCCGCTTCTGAACAAGCCCGACGAGGCCTACCACGGCGCGATCTGGACTGAGGCCGCGAAGCCGCTTGGCCCGATCGCCTACATCTTGCGAGCCCGCGTCAAGCTGCTGCGCGACCTCGGCGCATCGATCGCGCCGCAAAATGCCTTCCAGTTCATCCAGGGCCTCGAAACCCTGCCGCTGCGCATCCGCCAGCACAACGAGAATGCGGTGAAGGTCGCGAACTTCCTCGCCAAGCACGCCTCGGTCTCGAACGTGATCTTCCCCGGTCTGCAAAACGGAGAGAACCGGCGCAGGGCGGACGCCTATCTGAAGGGCGGCTATGGCGGGCTGGTCGGCTTCGAGCTGAAGGGGGGCGTCGAGGCCGGCCGTCGCTTCGTCGACGCGCTCAAGCTGTTCTATCACGTCGCCAATATCGGCGATGCCAGGTCGTTAGCCATTCATCCTGCATCGACGACGCATCAGCAACTGACCGCAGCCGAGCAGCTCGCCGCCGGGGTCACGCCCGGCTACGTACGCCTGTCGGTGGGGATCGAGCATCCCGACGACATCTTGGCGGATCTCGGTCAGGCGCTCGCACAGGCCGACGTTGGGGCGCGCAAGGCTGCGTAAGGCACATCATCTGAATCGTAATGGGACTTGAGATCATGAAAATTCTTCGTCGCACCGCCCAGGCCGCAGGTCTCTGGCTTGCTCTCACGGCGGCCGCCTTCGCCGGCGAGCCGCTGAAGATCGCGACCAGCGCCGGCCCGGTTGGGCAATTGGCGTCCTTTGCCGCCAAGCTCGCCAAGGAGAAAGGGCAGGACGTCAAGATCGTCGAGCTGTCGGACTGGGTGGCATTGAACGAGGTCGTGAACAGCGGCGATGTCGACGCCAATCTGTTCCAGCATGCAACCTATCTCGCGCTTCAGAATAGGCAACGCGGCTTCAACCTTGTGCAGGTCGACAAGGTCGGCGTCATTGCGCCGGTCGGCCTGTTCTCGAAGAAGATCAAGAAGCTCGACGACATCAAGTCCGGCGACAGCGTCGCCATTCCGAACGAGCCGCTCAACGGCGCACGCGGGCTGATCCTGCTCGAGCGGGCCGGGCTGATCAAGCTGGCGCCCGGTAAGGGCTTCTCGGTCAGCAAGTTCGACATCATCGAGAATCCAAAGAACCTCAAGATCGTCGAGCTCGACCCCGCCCAAACCTATCGGTCGCTCGACGACGTAACGTTGGCGCTCGTCAACATCACCTACCTCATTCCGGCCGGCGGGGATCCCAAATCTGCGCTCATCGTCGACCGCACCGTTGATGACGGGCTCGTGCTGCGCTTCACGGCCCGGCCCGACAAGAAGGACGATCCGCGCCTGAAGGCATTTATCCAGGTGTTCAACTCGCCGGAAGTGAAGCAGTTCATCGAGGAGAAGATCCCGGCCTTCATCCCGGCGGGGTTCAGCAGCTAGGAGAGCGCCGTCCGTTGGGAAACTGCACCATGATCTATGTCGTCGACGTCAATCAGATGAGCTTTGCCTTCGTGGCGGGAAGTGAGAGGCACGCATCGGAGATTGCAGGCTCGCCGGGGTTTGTGCAGGCTATGGATCGTTTCTTCCTTCAAGGCTCCAAGGGTTCGAACCATCGTCCGCGTGCTGCGACGGTTCAGGAACTTGCTCTCTTCAACGACATGTCGTCTGAGTTCGCGGATGCCACGGCGGACGTCCTGGTTGCCCGCGTCGGTTAGACGTCGGAACAGATTATCGCTCGATAAGGAGATCGTAGACCATGAGACGTCGCTTGTTGCTCGTGATGGCCGCCTTTGCACTATTCACCGCGCCGGCCTTCGCGGATCAGAAGATCAAGGTCGGGATATCGGGCGGCGATGCCGAAATCATCTGGGCGAAGGTGAAGGAGATCGCGGCCAAGGACGGCCTCGATGTGCAGGTCGTCGTCTTCAACGATTATCTGTTGCCCAATGCCGCGCTGGATGTCGGCGATCTCGATGCGAATGCCTTCCAGCACAAGCCGTTCCTGGACAACCAGATCAAGACCAGGGGATACAAGATCGTCGCCGTCGGCGAGACGATCGTCGCACCGATCGGGCTCTATTCCCGCAAGGCGAAGTCGGTTGCCGAGATCAAGGAGGGGGCGTCGATCGGCATCCCCAACGATCCGTCGAACGGTGGCCGGGCCCTGCGGCTGCTTCAGGCCGAAAAGCTGATCGAGCTCAAGGACGGCGTGGGGATCCTGCCGACCGCGCTCGATGTGACCGCAAATCCAAAGAAGCTCAGGATCCGTGAAATCGACGCCGCCCAACTGCCGCGCAGCCTGGACGACGTCGATGCTGCGGTCATCAACACCAATTACGCCGTCCCCGCCGGCCTCATTCCCGGCAAGGAATCCATCGCAATCGAATCCTCGGTCAACAATCCCTACAGCAACTTCATCGCCGTTCGCGAGAAGGACAAGGATGCTCCCTGGGTCGCGAAGCTGGTGCGTGCCTATCAGAACGATACGGTCCGCCAGACCATCAAGGACAAACTGCCGGGTCAGATACCCGCGTTCTGAACAGATTCAATCCGGAGACGAGCGATGACAAACCCACCTGGCCGTGCCGAGAAGCTATCGAGTTCGGCAGGATCCGTCGTGTTCGATGCGGATGTGCTGGTGCTCGGTGGCGGTCCCGCGGGCACATGGGCCGCAATAAGTGCCGCCGAGCGTGGTGCGCGCGTCGTGCTGGCGGACAAGGGGTTTTGCGGCACCTCAGGCGCGACCGCGGCGGCCGGCACCGGTGTCTGGTACGTCGACCCCGCTCCGGAGCGCCGCGAGGCCGCGATGGCCAGCCGTGAGAAACTCGGTGGCCACCTCCAGGACCGTCGCTGGATGGCGCGCGTGCTGGACCGGACCTACGCCCAGAGCAACCAGCTCGCCGATTGGGGCTATCCTTATCCTTCGGATGACGACGGCAAGCCGCAGCGGAATTCACTCCAGGGTCCGGAATACATGCGGCTGATGCGCAAGCGAACGAAGCAAGCCGGCGTCACCATTCTGGATCACTCGCCGGCGCTCGAGCTCTTGGTGGATGAGAACGGCGTGGTGGCCGGCGCCGCAGGCCTGCGACGGCAGAAAGGCGACCGTTGGGTGGTCAATGCGAAGGCTGTGGTGATCGCCACCGGCGGATGCGCCTTCCTTAGCAAGACGTTGGGCTCGAACGTTCTGACCGGCGATGGCTATCTCCTGGCAGCCGAGGCCGGCGCGGAATTCACCAGCATGGAGTTCTCCAACGCCTATGCTATCTCGCCGGCATTCGGCTCAGTGACCAAGACCCTGTTCTACAGCTGGTCGAGCTTCACCGACGAGGAAGGCAGTGTGATCCCAGGGGCGTCATCCAAGGGCGGCCGGTCGATTATTGCTCGGGCGTTGTGCAAGGGCCCGGTGTACGCCCGGCTCGACGAGGCCGACGCCGAGACCCAGCGGCATATGAGGGTATCTCAGCCGAACTTCTTCCTGCCGTTCGACCGGACCGGCCTCGATCCGTTCACGCAGCGTTTTCCGATCACGCTTCGCCTCGAGGGGACCGTCCGCGGCACGGGTGGCCTGCGGATCGTCGACGACAGCTGCGCGACTACCGTTCCCGGCCTCTACGCTGCGGGCGACGCGGCAACCCGCGAGCTGATCTGCGGTGGTTTCACCGGGGGCGGTAGCCACAATGCGGCCTGGGCAATGTCGTCGGGGTATTGGGCCGGTCAGGGCGCCGCCGAATTCGCGCGACAGCTGGGTACCACAAGCGGGCGTCAGGCATTTCGGCGCGGCAGCGTTGCGCTTCGCTCCGGCAGTGGGCGACCGCTTCAGGCTGACAAGCTCGCCCGGAACGTTCAGGACGAGGTGTTTCCGTACGAGCTGAACTATTTCCGCGAAGCCGGGCGGCTCAGCGAGGCGTTATGGCGTCTGGACGGCTTCTGGTCTGAGGCATCGAATGCCGGCGCGTCAGACGAGCAGGATCTGCTTCGCGCACGCGAGGCCACGGCCATGCTCGCAACGGCGCGCTGGATGTATCGGAGCGCGCTGGCGCGTCAGGAGAGCCGGGGTATGCATCGCCGCGACGACTATCCCGAGCAGGACGACCGCTATCGCCACTACGTGACGACCGGAGGGCTCGACGACGTCTGGACCTCGGCGCGCCCGCTGCGTTCCTCTCAGTACGCGGAGGCCGCGGAATGATCGAGGTCATCGATGCCGAGCGCTGCACGGCGTGCGACATCTGCGTCAACGTGTGCCCCACCAATGTCTTCGACAAGACCGACGACATTCCGAGGATCGCGCGCCAGAGCGATTGCCAAACCTGCTTCCTGTGCGAGCTCTACTGCCCCGAGGACGCGCTGTTCGTCTCGCCATTCGCCGACGCGCCGCAACAGGTCGACGTCGCCGCGTTGAAGGAAGCCGCAGTGCTCGGCAGCTATCGGCGTGCAGTAGGCTGGACCAATGAGAGCCGGCACTTGCGCGATGCGGATCGGAGCTACCGGCTGTTCGGCCATTGAAGTTTACGTCGACTTCGGGAGAACGGACATGACTGGAGATCGCCTGTTCCTGTTGAAGCCCGGATTTGAGGATCCCGGGCAGCCGGGCCGCTTCTTCGTCTGCTCGCACTGCAATGCGATTGCGGGGTTGCTGGCGTCGTTTCCAGGGCTGGCAACACAGATTGAGGTGCAGCGCCTGGGGACGCTTTGAAAAGGGAGCGTGAAGTCCGATCGCGGCGCCGATCAGGGAGGAGGACGTTGTCACCAGGCCCAACAGAGCGGCCATGGCGAGGTAGTAGGGCGACGTCATGAAGCTCCCAATACATCGCGATCGTTCGCCGCAACGTGCCTGCTGCAGCATGATGACGTGCGGGATGTAGGAAAGCGAGAGCGCCTGCGGCGTCGCCGCATAGGAAACTCATATAGACGCACTCAGCCGCAGCTCCGCGTTTCAGGCCGCCCGTTTCATCTGGGCAGAATCCTGCCGATAGGCGGACATGACGAAGCCCTGACGGCATCTGACCCCGGCCTCGATTCGGAAGCCGAGCTGTTCGAGCTTCTTGCGGACCTTGAGCGCGAAGCCCGCCTCGTTCGACTTGATCAGCACCGCGATTGCAGCGGTCGTGCCGAGAGATGGTGCGATCTGGGACAGCGCCATCTCGAACTCACTGAACATGTCTTGCACGGTGATGAGGCCGACGGAAAAGGCCGGCTTACGCAAGAAGATGGAGGGCAGTCCAATTCGGGTGAAGCCGCGCTGGCGCAGCGCCTGATAGAGTTCGGCGCTACCACGGCCCGCGACGATCGCGCGATTGAGATTCGACAGATGGGTGAGCGAGATCATGGTCTCGACCACCTGGTCGCGATCGGTGAAGGGAGCGGGGTGGAGCACGAAGATACTCCTTACAGTAGGTGCGCGGGCGCACTGGAACGAGAATTTGCCCTGAATGGCGCGACCAATATCGTTCGCGGCCAGTATGATTTCGAGGGGACAGGCAGGCTTATCTCATAGGAACGGCATAGGATCGGGACGAGGTTGAGGTGCGTTCAACGTTCGTTGCGCATGTAGGCGCTTCGTGCCGTCACCGATCTCAGGTCGGGCTCCGCACTGCTGCCTGCACCAGGATGGTTGATCGTTGCCTCCGACAGGCGATGGATGCCGGCGTCGATCTGGCGATCCAAGGCATGAAGAATGATGTGCCGCGAAGGCGGCCGTCACCAGGATGAGAAGCCAAGAGCGCAAACCCATGAGACTTCCCCATCCCTGGTGGCGTTGCACAGATCGGACAATTGGAGGGCTGGCCTGAACCGGAGCCTCGCTCAAAAAAGGAGCCCCGGACGTGCCGGGGCTCGAGTGGTTGGAGGTTTGCCGAGAGACTTCAGTATTTGGCGACGACAGGGGCATCCCAATGGAATTTGTAGTTGACGCCGACCAGCGCGGTCGAGGCACGCTGCTGGACGTTGATGACTTCACCCGCGCCGCCGCCAGCCAGTGTGAACGCCCGCGCGCTGTCGTCGAGGAACGACATGTAGTTATACTCGGCGAAGACCGACCAGTTCGGCGCGAACATCCATTCGGCGCCGATACCGATGGTCATGCCGGGCTGCATGAAGCTTGCGGACTCGATCAGCGCGCCACCGGGCGCAAAGACCTGGTTGCGTTCCCGAATGAAGGCCGCACCGCCCTTGAGATAGCCGAGGAATTGCGGCGTCCAGAGATAGCCGATGCGGCCGGTCGCGGTGTAGATCTCTTTCAGGTTGTTCGCTTCGGAGAAGGCGGGGAAGTCGGTCAAGGCGTGGCTGCCCTTGATATTGCCGAAATCGAAGCTGCCGCCGACGCCGAACACCAGATTGCCGGTCTGGAAATCGCAACCGACCTGGCCGCCGCCGATCACGCCGCTGTCCTTCTCGCGGCCGTAGTCGTTCGGTGCAGCCACGCCGCCGACGTCGAGCGCGCGGGCCGTATTCAGCCGTGTCCAGCCGCCACCGACATTGGCGCCGAGGTAGCAGCCGGTCCAGTTGTAGAGCGGAGCGGCAGCCATTGGCCGCGCCTTCAATGGCAGATCGGCAGCGACTGCGGCGCTCGCCGCGCCGAGCCCGATCAGCACACTTGCGACAACAAGAGATTTCAATCGTCCGTACATTCGAGCCCCCTGCATGGCCATGAGGCCAATTCATCTTCGGAGATGATGTTAGGGACAGCGCACGGATTCCGCGATGCCGAAAGGGCTGCTTGAGCGTGCAGAGGTCGCTTTTTGCGCGCGCGTTGTACGCTCGCGACATCGCAAAATGCCGAAAAGAATTAAGGAAAAATAGCTTCCGGACTCGCGGAGTGGTTTCGGTAAATTGAGACGCCGGACATGGCCGCGCGATACGTCGAAGGTCGCCTGAGATTGTATCACTGTGTTTGTGCCGATGGTCCGGTGCGCAATCCCGTCAATCCCTGTCGCGCGTTCGCCAGGCGAAGATGATGAAGATTGCGACAACGGCCGCGCCCGCAAGCATCCAGTACTGGGCGTCGATGCCAAAAACGCTAAATGTTTGAATGAGGAAGTCCACGGCACTCGCCCTTTTGTTGGGCAAGCTACGCGGTTCGGGAATGGAAATATATTATTTTTATACGATGGGTGTTCTGCGCGTCGTGCGCAGGCATGCCAGCACTCGCGGGCGGCGCAAGGTATGGGGCAGCCCTGGTCAGAGCGCGGATCGCGAGGCGCGCTCGATGACCAGTCCGTTGAGGAGATCTTCGAGCGCGATGCGTCCGGCCTCGTGCGCGGCCCGGTGCGAGCGAAACCCGGCTTCACGAAGCCTGATGCCCATCGGCCTGCGCTTGCGCCGGATTTCCCAGGACCAATCCTGACATGCATCGCCGGACCAGGACACGACGACGTAAAAGGATCGTCTTGGAGAAGGGCGAAGCATCAACTCACCCGTGCCGCCACCGGCGCGGCGTCCAGACGGTTCTGAAGGCGATAGCCGACACCCGACTCGGTCACCAGGAGACGTGGCTGGTTGGGGTCGGCCTCGATCTTCTGGCGAAGCTTGCGCACGAGGATCCGAAGGTACTGGATGTTGTCGCGCTGATTGCCGTTCCAGATATCCTTCAGGAGCTGATCGTGGGTGACGACGAGGCCGACATGCATGGCGAGAACGTGAAGCAGCCGATATTCCTTGCGCGTCAGGCGAACCAGGTTGTTGTTCAGCGAGACCGTACGGGTCACGAGATCGACCGACAGCGGGCCTGCGACCACGACTGGATTTTCCGTCGCCGACTTGAAGTACCGCCGCAAGGCGGCCTCGCTTCGCGCCAGCAGTTCGGCCATGCCAAACGGCTTGACGACGTAATCGTCGGCGCCGGCCTGGAGCAGACGTACCTTCTCGTCCTCGCCGGCAGCGACGGAAAGGATGATGATCGGCACGTTGGACCACGCACGGATCCGCTCCAGCACCTCCGCGCCGTGAAGATCGGGTAGCGCCAGATCGAGAACGATGAGGTCAGGTGAACTGAAGGTCGCGAGCTTCAATGCCTCGGTGGCGTTTTCGGCCTCGAGCACGGCGAAGCTGGTGAGCTCGAAGCCGGCGCGGAGGAAGCGCCTGATCTTCGGTTCGTCGTCGATCAGGAGAACGATGTTTGCCGGCTTACTCATCTGTCAGCGCGATCGGTTCGGAGGTGGATGGCTCGAGCGCGGGCAGGGAGATCGATACCGTTGTTCCCTGTCCTTGGCCGCGGCTATGAACCGTGATCATGCCCTCATTGGCCTGGATGAAGGTCGAGGCGATCCAGAAGCCGAGGCCCGACCCCGGCACCGACGCCTGATGTCGCGCGCTTCGAAAGGATCGCTGCCCAAGCTTTTGCTGTTCATCGGCGGTGATACCAACGCCCTGATCGGACACGACGACGTGCACGCGATGGGGCTCGCAACGCACGTCCACGGTGATCGTCGAACCGGACGGCGAATATTTCGCGGCGTTCTCCAGGATCTGCCCGCAAGCCTCCTCCACCAGGCCCGAGTCGACGTGGAGCAGCGGAAGATCATCTGTGAAATTCGCCTCTATCCGATGCGCCGAAAGCCGTCGCGCGCGGCGCGTGATGGCGCCGTTGACGATATCCCTCGGGTCCGCCCATTCGCGGCGCGGGCTCAGTCCGCCCGCGGTGACGCGAGTCGCGCTGAGCAGGTTGCTGATATAGCCGTCGAGATGGCTCGCCTCGTCAGAGATCGCCTCGACCAGCGTTCTTATGCGCGCGTCTCCACGTATGGCTGGAATGGTCTCCAGCACGCTCGCCGAACCCTGGATCGCCGCGAGCGGCGTGCAAAGCTCGTGCGACAGTGTTCCATGGAAGGCGTCGCGTAACATTTGCGCCTGCAGGCGCAATCGCGCGCTCTCCATCACCTTGCCGATGTCGAGGCGCTGCAGCGTCAGCGCGGTCTCGTCGAGGATTGATTGGATCCGTCGAGTCCGCCGTTCAATCGCTGGCTGGGAACCCAGACCGATATTGACCGCGATCACGCCGTGAATAGCGGAATCTGACGAGATCGCCCTGAGCAGCCAGATCTCGCCGCGCTGCTCGTCGACGATGGTCTGCAACCCTGGACCCGCTCCGGAATTCATCGCTGCCGCAGTTGCCTGCACTGAAAGTGGTGCGAAGCGCGACTCAGGGGGTTCGAAATGCCCGTCCGCGGTCGTCACGAACAAAGTTGCCGCGTGGCCGAAGGCGCCCTCGAAATGTTGACGGATGGCGGAAATCAAGTCCGCGACCGTAAAGCAGGAGGCGAGGCGACGCGAGAAGTCATAGAGCGCGTGCATCTCCTTCTCGCGCTGTCGCAACGTGTCCGTTTCCTTGCGCAGCCGCGAGGCCAGATTGCTGCTGACCAGCGCAACGATCAGGAACAGCAGGAGATCGACCGCCTCCTGCGGGTTGTCAACGCGAAAGCTGTAAAGAGGTTCGAAGAAGAAGAAATCCGCGGCTGCCGTGCCCGTGATCGATGCCGTCATTGCCGGCCAGACGCCCCATCGAGTCGCAGCATACATGACTGGAACGAGGTAGGCGATCGGGACCAGGCTTGACGCCAAGGTCGTGCTGAGTGCGAACAGCGCGGTGGTGACCAGTCCGATGCTCAGAACCGACAGCAACACCGGGATCACGTTGCGCCACACGACGACACGCAGCGACGCGACCTCATCCAGGGCCGGTATCCCCGAGGATGGCAATTTGGAATCGGTCTGCCGCACGCTCGTCATCGAAAACATGCGGCCCAGAGGTGGATGAAGAATCAAAGTACGTACTTGCCCTTGCCGACGGCGACATCGAAAGGTCCAGCTCCGGCCGCGTCGGCCGCAACGGGATCAATGGTCAAACAAGACCCGATCGGACAATGTTCGGAAATTCGATTGCTATCGGCATGCGTCGACCAACGGCGCGCACCCGAACCCGTTCAATGTCGTGATGCAGACTCTTCGATGTCGTCAACTACCCGGCGAAGGAACGATGTTCCAGATCGACGTAGAAAATCTATGATGTTGGGAGTGGTCCAACATAAAAAAGAAATAGCCGCAGCCTCCGTAGTTCTACGGAAAAAGTTCGATCCGGACTCCGCGTCAGGCGAAGTCGGGTTCTGATTCCCTCAACGATTGTACCGGGCCTCAGGGCAACGCCGCGATTCGTGGCTGTGAGGCGTCTTATGCCTGCCGGACCAGGCTCGCATATTGCAGGGCGCGCTTCTCGCCGAGAAGCTCCGGCCTAGATGCCCGGTAAAGGCCGGCTTCGTCGGCCGAGCGGGTCTGAGGCAGCGCAAGGGCCGCGACCGCTGCGGCGCTGATCTGCTTGGGCGGATAGAGATAGAAGTCCATCAGCGGCATATGCGGCCCGTGCGCACTCTGTTTCAGGACGTCACGCGCGGTCTCGCCGGCGACCGGATAGATCGCGCTCCATCCGGCGAAGCTGCTCGCCAGAATCTCTAGCGAGAGAATCGTGGTCGCGATCTGCACGAAGCCGTCATTGGCCTTCTTCGAGCTGCGGGTCGTCGAGGCGCGGCGCAGGATTCGGCGAAGCTCAGTGTGCCGTTCGATCAGCGGGCCCAAGCGAAAGTGCCAAAGCATATTGGGCAACGAGGCGAAGCCGTGAACCTCGTGATACGATTCGATCAGGCTGCAACATTGCCGCGTCAGGTTCTTCGGCAGGAAGCCGAGGTCGAACGCGACACCGCCCGCTGTTGTGTTGTCGCTGGCGCGCGCTGCACAAGTCACGGCTTCCATGATCAAACCTCGCGAAGCAAATTTGCCTACGTAGCGAGCTTAGCGAGTCCAGGCATATATCTTCGATCGACAATCTGGCGCACATGCGTAGCAAAATACTAGCTGCGGGAAGCAAGCGGCGCTTGGTTGCGAGTAAGTCGAGCACAGCGCGTCGCGCACTATGACGAAAATGACACAGCTCGAAGCGAACGTTTGCGCTGCATCATCGTTCTAACGGCAAAAGACCACTTTTTCGCTGACGATTTGAGCAAGCGCGGTGAGCATCTGATGCTTACGAATGCAAATGATGCCCGCGAGGCGCCTCGCGCTATTTTATTTTAACGAACGCGCGCCGGAAACCGCATCGCTTTTTTTTGCCCGCCTCACGAAAGATTGCACCTGAAGCTTAACCAAACCGAAAGAGCGCCTGGAAGGCGTCGGTCCAACAGCTTGGGGCAATATGATGAGAAACTATCTTTTGGCGGGCGTATCGCTGGTCGCGATCGGGATTGGCGGCGCCGCCAATGCAGCGGACACGCTTCCGCCCGTGGGGAAGACGTTCTGCGATCCCTACAAGAACTATGCGTGCATGGACTCCTATCTGGGTCAGGACTTCATGACCCGCTTCATCAACTACTATCGGCTCGAATGGGGCCATGAGGCCGCGCCGTCCGATCCGAAGGCGGCGGCGTCGCGCCGCGACGGTTGGCCTGCGACACCGCAGAGCATTCCGCCGATGCCGTTCACCGAATGGCCCTATGGCGGTGCGACCGCAATCGGCGTCACGCGTCCGAACTCGGTCGACAGCCCGCTGATGAACGCGATGAGCAACACGGCCGTCGGGCAGTGGATGAACGACGCGCACATTCAGGTCTATGGCTGGGTCAACGCCGGCGGCAACCTCAGCAACAACACCGTCCGCGGCGGCAATTCGCCGGCGGCATACGACTACAATCCGAACACGGTTCAGCTCGATCAGGCCGTGGTCTATATCGAGCGGCTGCCCGACACAGTCCAGAAGGACCACATCGACTGGGGCTTCCGCATCGCGCCGATCTATGGCGAGAACTATCGCTACACCACGGCTTACGGCTTGTGGAGCAATCAGCTCCTTCAGCAGAACAGGAACTACGGCTATGACATGCCGATGGCCTATGGCGAGGTCTTCATTCCCTATCTGGCCGACGGCCTTCTGCTGAGGTTCGGCCGCTACATCTCGATCCCGGACATCGAGGCGCAGCTCGCGCCGAACAACTACATGTATACGCATTCGATGACGTATACGTTCGACAACTATACGAACACCGGCATCAACGCCTCGCTCGCGCTGAACAAGAACTGGATGATCCAGGGAGGCTTCTCGGTCGGCACCGAAGCAATGCCGTGGCATGTCGGCGCCAAGATCGCCAATCCGAATCCCAATCCGCTGTTCCCGGACAGCACCATGCTGAAAGATCCCGGCGCGCAGCCCACCTTCAGCGCGGCCGTCCGCTACGTCACCGATAGCGGCAATGACGGCGTCTACGTGATCGCCAACGGCATCAACAACGGCACCTGGGGCTACAACAATCTCCAGTGGTACGGGTTGACCTATTATCACAAGTTCAACGATCAGTGGCACATCTCGTTCGAGACCTACAACGAGCACCAGAACAACGTGCTCAACCTCGACAATCCGGCCTCGGTCGCGCTCGTGGCCAGCGGTACACCGTTCTCGCTCGACGTCATGCCCTGGAACGCACCGTTCGGCGCGCATTGCGGCAACGCAACCCAGCTCTCGTGCACGGCGTCGGTCCAGACCTTCCTGACCTACGTGAACTACAGCCCGACGAAGATGGACAACATCTCCTATCGTCTCGAGTGGTTCGACGACAAGCAGGGACAGCGTACCGGCGTGAAGACGCGCTACGTCGAGACCGGGATCGGCTGGCAGCACTGGTTCTCGCCGCAGATCGAGATCCGGCCCGAAGTGTCGGTGTATCACGCGCTGGACGCGCCGGCGTTCAACGGTAACGCCAACTTCGGCATTCCCCCGAACAAGAAGACGGCCGTCATCGGTTCGGCGGACATCATCATCCACTTCTGATTCTGCGGACGGGGGGGGGGGGGGGGCCCCCCCCCCCCGGGGCCGCGACGGGTGAGGGGTTTGCATCCGCGGAGACAGACCCCTCATCCGGCGCGGATTGCCTCCGCGCCACCTTCTCCCACA
>NZ_JBVVPO010000031.1:0-102205 GCF_055811795.1 Bradyrhizobium sp. MI1.7 | reverse complement strand
GATGCATCATCAACAACGGGTACCTTTTCCTGGACCACCCCTCTCCCTAGCCCTCCCCCGCAAGGGGGGAGGGAACGCACCTCCGTCGGGGCGCTAGGCGAGTCTCATCTCATCAGGCCTCAGGCCGCCTGCCGCAGCGGGGTCCAGGCGAACTCCGGATAATAATCGTCCATCATGCGGTCGACATAGGCGGTGAGGTTCGCAAATCCCTCGGCGCGCTGACGCAGGCCGGATTCGAAGAAGGGCGTCAGGATTCCGGCGAGCGCGCCGAAGGCGGTGGCATCGACACCGCAGGGCTTGTTGCCCATCAGGTAGGCCTTGTCGCCGAGCTGGACCGAGAGCGCGAACAGCGAACGTACCGCGAGATCGACATCGTCATCGGGCGCGTGGCGGCCGAGGCCGGAGAGCAGATAGTTCTCGGCGACACGGAATTGCGCATCCTCGCGCAACTTTTCGCGATTGTGCTCCGGCGCGCCGTCGAAGAAATGCGCGGGCCCCTTGGCGAAGTTGACCGGATCGACCCAGCGCGCCCCGACCAGCGCCCAGTAGACGTGATGCTCGATCATGCGCTCGAACGCCCAGGCCTGCGCCCGCTCGGCCAGCGACAGCCCGGCATCGAAATCGAAACCATAGCGGCGCTCGATATGGGCGCGGATGAAGGTGGAATCGGCCACCGCCTCGCCGCCATCGTCGATGAACGGCAGCTGCCCCTTGGGCGAGGCCGGCGGCATCGCCCGCTCCTTCCGGTAGGGCAGTCCCGCCATCTTGAGCTGGACCTCGGTCTTGGTGACGAAGGGGCTGATTTCCGGCAGGCCGAAGCCGGCGCCAAAGCCATAAAGCGTGATCATGCGAACTCTCTCCTGGACCTGCGAAATTTGGGCTTGCGAAATTTGGACTTGCGAAACTTTGAGGGAACCTAGTGACCGGCTGCTGCCACCATGGTGGCAGCAGCCGTGATATCTTCTGCGAAACGGGCCCCCCGCCAGGCGCGGGCCATGACACTACGAACGACATGGCGGGCCAGCGCGTCCGCAGCCTGGGTCAGCAAGCGTGCCATCACGCTTGCAAGAGCAAATCGGAGGTCGACGGCCATGAGATCGAACGAAACGAGGCGGCCGAGTGCCCTGGCGGACCAGACCTGTGCCCGCGACATCGGAATCGCCGGGCCAAAATGGGTTGGAATGATCATGGACAAATCCTCTTCAGTCGATGTGTTGTCCCGGTATAGACACCCCCTGCTGCCAACATCCTGTCAGCAGCAGCGCGCCATTTTCTGATCCGTCCCCGATAAGAGAATTGCCATGAGACGCGCCGACCGGCTGTTTCAGATCATCCAGGTGCTGAGGCGCACGCGTAAGCCGCTGACCGCGGACGCGATCGCGGCCGAGCTCGAGACCTCGAAGCGCACCATCTATCGCGACATCGCAACCTTGATCGGCCAGCGCGTGCCGATCCGCGGCGAAGCCGGCATGGGCTACATCCTGGAGAAGGGTTTCGACCTGCCGCCCTTGATGCTGACACCCGACGAGATCGAGGCGGCGGTGCTGGGCGCGCAATGGGTCGCGGGCCATGCCGATTCCGCGCTGGCACGCGCGGCCGAAGATTTGATGGCCAAGATCGCCGACACCGTGCCTGAGCGCTTGCGTCCCTTCGTGCTGGAGCCGGCAAGCCGCGCGCGGCCGAGCTGGAACAGGGAGCCGGATCGCCTCGACATGGCGCGCACGCGCACCCAGATCCACGAAGGCAGGAAGATCATGCTGCGCTACCGCGACGAGCAGGGCCGCCCCAGCGAGCGCATGATCTGGCCGATCTCGGTCGGCTATCTCGAAGCCGTGCGCCTGCTTGCGGCCTGGTGCGAGCTGCGCGGCGACTTCCGCAGCTTCCGCACCGACCGCGTCGTGGATGCGAACTATCTCGACGATAAATATCCGGAGCGGCGCGACGTGCTGCGCGCAAGATGGCGGCAGAGCCTGGTCTGGGGCCCGCCAAAGGACACGTGAGCGCGATGGAAGAGAATTCCCCCGTCGATCTGTCGAGCTGGTGCCAGAGCTGCGGCGCCTGCTGTGGCTATTCGGAGAACTGGCCGCGCTTCTCGATCGAGAGCGACGAGGAGCTTGCCGCAATCCCCGAGACGCTCGTCAACGCGCGCCAATCCGGCATGCGCTGCGAGGGCGATCGCTGTTCGGCGTTGCGGGGGGAGATCGGAAAGCAGACGGCCTGCGGCATTTACGAGGTCCGGCCGGAGGTGTGCCGCACCTGCATGCCGGGAGACGCCGAATGCGCGATGGCGCGGCGGAAATTCGGACTGCCGGTAATCGAGGTCGCTTAGGCTGGAACGGCTACAGCTGGAACGGCCTCGCTGACCTCGTCGTCGAACCCGTCCTCAAGCGGTGCAAGCACCGAGAGCGGCTTGGTCGACAGCGTGATCGGCTTGCGGCCCCCCGACAGCGACGGCGACGATTTGACCGTGCTTTCGCGCGACAGCGCGTAGAGCGTCGAGCCGACGCGGCCGCCATTGTCGATCAGGTCACGCTCGTTGCAGCTGGCCGCGATCGCGACCGCCAGCGAGTGCAGATGGCTGCGGCGATAGCAGAACAGCGCCAGCCTGGCGCGCGCGTCAGGGGAAACACTCTCAACCAGCCTCGGCAGGCCACTCTCGCTGGCGCGATACATCTCGCCAAGGAGCTCGTCGCGGACCGGGCAGAAATCGCTTTCATAGGCGTCGCGGCTTGAAAACATTGCGGTTCTCCTCGTTGCCGAAGATGCAGCGCAATTCTCTAATGAAAGGTTAACCACGCCGCCCGGTAGTCACCCGGGGTCCTTGCGCCCTCGTCGCGAATCGGAGGCGACCGAATGGGGGTCAGGCCACCACATCTGAGCCGAAAAGTCGGGACGCCAATGCCTCCACGGCGTCATGGCTGGGCATAGCCGTCCGAAGGACGGCGTCGCTTCCGCTCGCCTTTGTCCCGGCCATCCACGGCTGGCCACGCGGCACGAAGAACGTGGATGCCCGGGCCTTCGCCGCGCCGAAGCGGCTTCGGCCGCGCAGGCGGGACAAGCCCGGGCATGACGACCTCTTGTGAATGCCGATCGACGACTATCCGCAGGCCCGCCGGCCTCAGTTCGCCGCCATGAAGATGGAAAGGCCGAAGCCGGTCAAATGATGCAGGGCCTGGTCGACGCCGATCAGGGTCCAGAACCAGGGATGCGCCAGGTCGACACCGAAATTGGCGGAGACGAACCCCTTGGCGCGGTCGATGGTGATGTGGATCGCGAAGTCGATGAACGCGACGAACCAGAATCGCGGCGCCACCAACAGGATCAGCGGCAGCGCAACCGCGAGGTGAATCAGGCAATGCACCAGAAGCGGCAAAGCCCAGCCGTGCTTCTGGTCCTTGCCGTGCGCCATCCAGGCGGTCTGGAGCACGAAATCGGCGATGATGTGCTTGAAGGTGAGCAGCAACATCCAGCCAATGAGCGCTTCGACCGGAACCGCCGATGACATGGGTGGAAACGACAAGCTGACGCCCTCATTGACGTGACAAGAAAGACCGGAGCGTTCAGCGCAACTTCTTTTTGGACCGGTCAAATCGCCGGGACGTGTGATTTATGACATCTCCCGCGACGGAATGCAGCCGGGGGGAACTGGAAAATCGCCAACTGTGGCTAACTGGTGATAGGATGACCAATCGCCGCGGCCAGATCGAGTAAGGTTACCTCCGGCTCGAATTTTGCATTCCGGTACCGGCGCGCTATCATTGTCGGCAGAGAATATCGTTCTTTTTTCAGACGTTTAGGAATTGCAGGGCGCCCGCCGCGATCGCATCCGCGAGCCGCCCGCCACTCAGGAATAGGGCCGGAGTGCTGCCATGAGTACTGAAGGCCCAACCTCGTCACCGACCGAACCGCCGCCGCGGCGCCCCAAGGTGATCAAAACCAATCAGCAGCAGGTCTTTCTCTACGTCGTGCTGACGCTGCTGCTGTCGCTCGCCACCGTCTGGGGCGGCCGCGCCATGCTGCACAATTCGGAGACGCTGACCTTTGCCGTCGGCACCCCCAACAGCGACGAAGCGCTGTTCGCCGCCAAGCTCGCCACTTTGCTGAAGAACAACGCCTCGCGCTTCCGGATCAAGATCGTCAACAACGCAGACAATGCCAAGGCGCTCGCACAGTTCGACCGCAAGCAGGCCGACCTCGCCGTCCTTCGCACCGACACCAAGGTGCCGCTGCGGGCGCGCACGCTCGCGATCCTCGAGCACGATCTGGTGCTGCTGCTCGGTCCCGGCAACAAGAAGATCAAGTCGCTCGCCGAGTTGAAGAAGAAGAAAGTTGCCGTCCTCGCCGAGAACGAATCCTCGCTCGCCTTCGTCCGTAGCATCCTCGACATCCCCGACGGTCCGGATGCCGCCAGGATCCAGATGGCGCCGCAGGGTGCAACGCTCGACAAGCTGTTTGCGCCGGCGAGCGGCTTCGGCGCGGTGATCGCCATCGTCCATGCCTCCAGGGCGGTGCGGGACAAGGCCTATGAGCAGGTCGCCAAGCGCGGCGGCTTCACGCTGAACGCGATCGACGAGGCCAAGGCGCTCGCGCGCAAGATTCCCGGCATTTCCAGTGAAACGCTGACTGCGGGCACGCTGTCCGCATCGCCGGAAATTCCCGACGACGACCTCGACACGATCGGGCTCGAATGGCTGCTGGTCGCGCAATCAAGGATGTCGGCGAGCACGGCGGGCGAGCTCGCGCGCGTCGTCTATGAGAACAAATCCGCGCTCGGGCTCGACAACGGCTTCGCCAGCAGAATCGAGCCGGCCTCCGTCGAGAAGGATGCCTACGTGATGGCGCATCAGGGGGCGGCCGACTACATCAACGACGACACCAAGTCGTTCATGGATAAGTACAGCGACCTGATGTATCTGGGCGCCGCCGCGCTCAGCGTGATCGGCTCGATCTTCGCCGCGATCTACGCCAAGATCACCCGCATCGCGCCGGAGAAGGCTGGCGAGCTTTCCACCGCCGTCCTCGACATCGGCGAACGCATCGAGCACGCGCATTCGCTGGACCAGCTCGAATGTCTCCAGGACGAGCTGGAGGGCATTCTGCGCGGCGCGGTCATAGGTCTCAGGGACGGCACGATCAGTACCGACGGGCTCGACACGTTCAAGCTCGGCTACGAGTTCGTCCGCGACGAGATCGGCATGCGCCGCGACTATCTCAAACGCCACTGCGGCGAGGCCGACAAGGTCGCCCAGGATACGGCCCCTCCCCAGCAGGACGAGAGCAAGATCGTCGTGGTGAAGACAGCTCAGAGTGCCTGACCTATCGGTTTGACGGGTCTCGCAGCGGCGCCTTGCCGCGAATCCCCGGGCTGAAACCGGGAACCGTCCCCCATCCACAACCGTTTGCTCCCGGATACAACCGGAGCACGCGCGATGCGTACACTCCTCGTCATAATCCTTCTGGGCATGCTGGTAGCGGCTGGATATTTCGCCTATTCCGCAATGGCGATCGAGGGCGAGCCGATCCCGACGGAAGGCTATGTGGCGTTGGCGCTGGGAGCGGGTTTCGCCATCGTCGTCGGCATCGGCCTGATGATGTTGCTTTTTTCAGCAGCCGCCGCGGCTACGACGAGCCGCCGCATTTCAGGTAGCGCCCCGGATCCACCACGGCATCGGGCTTGCCGCGTGCCTGTCCGACGATGCTGCGGGCAGCCCCCTGCCCGTCGTTGACGGCTCCTGCCCGGGCGGGCACTTTGGCGGCGGCGTCCCAGCCGGGACCGCAAGAGACACGACCGAGCCCGCCTTCCCGCATGTCCAAGCCGCTGATCCCCGCATTGGCCCAGTTCGTGGCCGCCACGGCCGGCCGCAACATGACCAAGGCGGCCTATGTGGCGGTCGGGCTCGGCGTGGTCAGCATGGTGCTGCTGACGGTCAACCCGGCCTATGAGACGGCGCACCGCTGGGTCGACGCCCTGCTGTGGGCCTGCCTCGTCTATTTCGTGTTCGAATGGGTGGTCCGGCTGCGCCACATGGCACAGACGGGGCGCCTGTCGCTCTACATGACCTCCTCGGCCGGAGTGGTCGATGCTCTGGGCGCGCTGGCGGTGCCGGCCGCGCTCCTGATCGGCATCGAGCCGAAGACGGCGTGGCTGCTCAGCGTGCTCTGGGTGTTGAAGGTGGTGCCGGGCATTCCGGGCCTGCGGCAGCTGCGCCGGGTGCTGGTGCTGGAATCGGGCCCGCTGGTCAGCGTGCTCGTGATCTTCCTGATGGTGGTGTTCCTCGCTTCCGTCGCCGAATATTTCCTGGAGCGGGACGTGCAGCCGCAGACTTTCGGCAGCGTCCCCGCCGCGCTGTGGTGGGCTGTCGTCACGCTGACGACGACGGGCTATGGCGACGTCGTGCCGGTGACGCCGCTCGGGCGCATCGTGGCGGCCATGGTGATGATCTCCGGCCTCGGCGTGTTCGGGCTGTGGACTGGTATTCTGGCGACCGGCTTTGCCGCCGAGACCCGGCGCGACAATTTCCTCAAGACCTGGGAATCCGTCAGCAAGGTGCCGTTTTTCGCAGCGCTCGGCCCTGCTGCCATCGCCGACGTCACCCACATGCTGCGCACCATGGAGCTGCCCGCGCGGACCATGATCATCCGCAAGGGCACGCAGGGCGACTGCATGTATTTCATCGCCGCCGGCGAGGTCGAGGTCGACCTGCCCGGCAAGAAGGTCCAGCTCGGCGAGGGCGCGTTCTTCGGCGAGATGGCGCTGCTCGGCAACAACAAGCGCGGCGCCAATGTCTCGACCACGAAGGTGTCGCGGCTGCTGGTGCTCGACCTCGTCGATTTCCGCGTGCTGATGGCGCGGCACCCCGATCTCGCCGAGACCATCGATGCGGAAGCCAAGCGCCGCACACTCGAAAACAAATAAATGGAGACAAGAATGTCGGACACAGCCGACGCAGCCTCAGGCCCCGTGCTCGAACGTGACGGCGCACGCGCCACCATCCGCCTCAACCGGCCCAAACATCTCAACCGGCTCCAGGCCGAGGATCTCGGCGAGCTGGTCAGACTTTTCGACCGGATCGAGGCCGATCCTGATATCCGCGTGCTGGTGCTGACCGGCACGGGGCGGGCCTTCTCCGCGGGCTATGACCTCAACTCGGTTGCCGAGCGCGCGGTCAGCGCCAACGAGCAGCAGAGCGCGGGCTCGGCGTTCGAGGTCGTCGTCAACCGGTTGGAGGATCTCGGCGTGCCGACGATCTGCCGGCTCAATGGCGGCGTCTATGGCGGCTCGACCGACCTCGCGCTCGCCTGCGATTTCCGCATCGGCGTCGACACCGCCGAGATGTTCATGCCGGCGGCGCGGCTCGGGCTGCACTACTACAGAAGCGGCATCAAGCGTTACGTGACGCGGCTCGGCGTCGACAATGCGAAGAAGCTGTTCCTCACCGCGCAGAAAATCAGCGCGCCGGAGATGCTGCGGATCGGATACCTCACGGCCATGGTGCCGGAGGAAACGCTCGATGAAGAGGTTGACAAGCTCGCGAGCGTTCTCGCCGGCAACGCCCCGCAGGCGATGCGCGGCATGAAGCGCGCCATCAATGAATTCGCCCGCGGAGAGCTGGATGAAGCCGCCGCCGACCAGCGCCACCGCGACAGCATGCGCGGCGACGAGATCAAGGAAGGCATCAAGGCGTTCGCGAAAAAACGGCCGCCAAAATTCTGATCACGCCCGCTGCGACCGCATCGCGCGCACCTGCGTGAGCTTGGGATCGCGGACGAGCACTTGGTAGCGTTTGCTGTCGACGGCGTAAATCGCGATCCGGCCCTCACTGTCGGCATGAACGCCCCAGCCGAAGCGCTTGCCCAGGCTCGACGCCCTCTGCACGCCTGGCCCCGGGAGAAAAACGCTTCACGGGCCGCATGCTTCTCCGTCTTCGTCGCCGTCACATCGAGCTCACGTCCCGGCGCAGACGTCGCGAAGATCACGTCGTCGGAGGTGTGCTTGTAGGGTGCCTTGGCGATCATCTCGTATTGCAGGCACGCCACCGTCGGCTTTCCCGCGCGCAGCGGCGGCTCCTCGCCAGTATGCGCGGGACAGTCTTCAGCCACCCGGATGAAGGTGTTGAAGCAGTTGGTCGTGTGCATCGACTTTGCCATCTGCAACCCTGGAACATTCAACCACCCGCAGCCGCGGCATGCTGCGCCGCCATCTCGTCGTCGGCGGCATTGATCCGCTGGAACGCAGGCCGGTTCGTCATCCGTTCGGCATAACGAACGAATACATCTTTTTTCGGCACGATGCCGAACATCATCGTCCAGCTGAACGCGACACCCCACAAGATATCGGCGGCCGTCATGCGCTCGCCGAGCAGATACGGACCCTTCGACAGTTGCGCCTCGAGCGCGCCCAGCATGGTGTCGTAATCGGCATAGGGTGACTGCATGATCGGTGCCGGCTCGCGCTGCATGAACTTGTCGATCAGGGCCGGCTCGAACGATGCGCCGTAATAGGCGATCCAGCGCAGGTAAGGACCGCGCAGCGGATCGTTCAGCGCGGGCGTCAGTCCCGCCTGCGGAAACAGATCGGCGAGATAGATGGTGATCGCGACCTGCTCGGTCACCAGCGCCTCGCCGTGGCGGACCGCCGGCACCTTGCCGAGCGGATTGATGGCGAGATAGGCGCCGTGGCGCTGCTCGCCGGCCTTCATGTTGAGGACGTGGAGATCGTAGGGCGCGCCCAGCTCCTCCAGCAGCACCCGCGTGCCGGTGGCGCGGCTTTGCGGCGAATAATACAGGGTGATGCGGTTTTGATCGGTCATAACAGGTCTCCATCTGGCCGGCTGGCGATGGCGCTTGTAGCGGACCATACCTGACATCCTGTGTCAGGTATGGTTTAAGGGATCATGCGCGCGAGCAGAATGCTGTCGATCCTCACCACCCTCCAGGCCAGGGGGCAGGTCACTGCGCCCGAGCTTGCGGAAGCCTGCGAGGTCTCGGTGCGCACGATCTATCGCGACATCGACGCGCTCGCGGCGTCCGGCGTCCCCGTTTATGCCGACCGCGGCGCGGAGGGCGGCTATCGCCTGCTCGACGGTTATCGCGTGCGTTTGAACGGCCTGTCGCAGAACGAGGCGGAGGCCCTGTTCCTTGCGGGACTGCCGGGACCGGCCGCGGCGCTCGGGCTGGACGCGGCGATGATCGCCGCGCAGAACAAGCTGATGGCGGCACTCCCGGCCAACCTTCGCGAAGATGCCGGGCGGATGCAGGAGCGTTTTCACCTGGACGCCCCCGGCTGGTTCGGCGAGACGGAAGAACCCAAACATCTGCGCACCATTGCCGGCGCGGCTCTGCGCGGGACGCTGATCAGGATCCGCTACCAGAGCTGGCGCGCGGAGAAGCAGCGCCGCGTCGCACCGCTCGGGCTCGTGCTGAAGGGCGGCAGCTGGTATCTCGCCGGTCACGTCGACGGCAGCACGCGCACCTATCGCATCGCGCGCGTGCTGGACTGCACCGCGCTCGACGATCGCTTCGATCGTCCCGCCGCGTTCGATCTCGCCGCCTATTGGCAGGCTGCGACGCTTCGCCTCGAAGCCGAGATGCATCCCAATGTCGCGATCGTGCGGCTGTCGCCGTTCGGCGTCAAACTGCTCGACGCGCTGAGCCAGCCTTACGTCAAGGCGCGCACGCAACTTGAAGAGACCACGGATGCGGACGGCTGGCGCATCGCGCGCGTGCCGACCGGCAAGACGTCATGGCACGCGGCATCCGAATTGCTGCGGCTTGGGTCCGAGGCCGAAGTGCTGGAGCCCGCCGATCTCCGCGAGAAGATGGCGGAGATGACGCAGGCGATGGCTGCGCGCTATCGCGCAGCGGCGCGAAAAGCCTGACAGCGGCGCATTTCACCGAAGCCCACGAAACATTCCTGAAACACGATTCCTGCCTCGCGCCCTGAACGCGTTCGCGTCTCGGCCCGACGGAGAAGCAGGGACACAACAACGGCCTTAGCGCCACACTGGAGAATGAAAATGTTTCGTAAGCTTGCTCTTGGTCTGATCGCTGCTGGTTCGCTCGGTGCTGCCGCTCTCGCGCCCACCGCGGCTTCGGCCCACGGCTTCCATCATCACTGGGGTCCCGGCTGGGGCTTTGGCGGCGTCTACGTCAACACCGGCGTCAGCAATTGCTACCAGGAGCGCGTCGTCCGGACCCGCCATGGCCTGCGCGTCCGCGTCGTGAATGTCTGCGCCTACGGGATCTACTGATATCTGACGTCCTCGACAAAGCTCCGGTCGCATCGCGGCCGGAGTTTTGCATTGGGTTAACCAATCTGCCGATGCCGGCGAAACCAGGCCCAGGTCTCGCGCGTCGTCCTGATGTAGCCGCGGCCGCGATGGACGATCTCGTCGTCGACGATCTCGTTCAGCTTCGGCAGCGCGTGAAACGGGATCGAGGGATAGGCGTGGTGCTCGACGTGGTAGGGCATATTCCACGCGAACCATTTGACGATCGCGCTGGTGTAGGTGGTGCGCGTGTTCTGGAAGGCGCTGCGGGTGCGGTCGCAGCCGGTGTGCTCGGCATAGAGATAGGGCCGCAGGAAGGACTGCCCGATGATCAGCGGGACAATCCAGACCCAGAGCAGCAACGCCGAGGAAAACCACAGCGAGAGCGCGAGCAACAGCGCATAGAGCCCGGCATAGGCGCGCGCCTCGCGCACGATGGTGGCGCGCTTGTTTTCGGGAATCCAGGGCACGGTGACCTTGCCGGTGACGGCGTGGCCGAGCATCAACTGGAGGCGGCCGGCGACCTGAAGCAGGCCGCTATAGGCGAGCGCGAGCTGCGTGTCGGATGTCGGCTTCACGCCGACGATCAGCTCCGGGTCCTTGTCCGGATCCTGGGTGTAGCGATGATGGTCCCAGTGAAACAGGCAGTAATATTCGTAAGGTTGTCCGATGATGAAGGCCGAGGGATAGCCGACCGCAAGGTTGAGGCCACGGCTCCTGAACGCGGTCTTGTGCGCGGTCTCGTGCAGCGCCATGAACAGGAAGGCGACGAAATAGCCCTGCACCGCCATCAGCGGCAGCGCCCATAACACGCCCCAGGCTGAAGAGACCTTCCAGACCAGCGCGCCGACCAGCACTACCAGACCGTAATGGCTGAGACTTTTCGCGGCCCCCCTGAGGTTCGAGCGCACCGACAATTCGCGCAGCATCGCCGGTGTCAGCGGCTTCAGACGATGGCCGGGCTCTGAAACGGTCGCGTCAGTCATGATCGAGGACTCGCCCTATTTGCTGAGAAGCTCTGCGACCTCGGCCTTGAGGAAGGCCTGGTCGCGCGGATTGTTGACGGGGTTGCCGGCGCGATGGCCGTGCAGCGACGGGATCGGATGCAGCACCGCCGATTTTGCGTTGACCAGCCTGCCCAGCTCGTCCTCGTTGTCGCGGACGTCGAAATAGCGGTCGGTCGCACCCGGCATCAGCAGCATGTGCGCCTTGATCGCGGCCAGCGCCCGATCGAGGTCGCCGCCGAATGAAGCGCAACGACTGATGTCACCGCGCTGCCAGATCCCGGCCTGCGCGAGGAGATCGTTGGCATCACGCCGGGCAAAGGTCGCGTCCCAATTCCGGACCAGATAATCCTCCAGCGAGGTGAAGCCCGCCTCGCGCCAGAGCTCGTCGCGATAGAAGCCGTGCGACATCGCCCAGCCGGCATAGACGCGCCCCATGGCGCGATAGCCGGCAACGGGCTTCTCGACGAAGCGGCCGTCGCGGAAGGCGGGATCACCGGTCAGCGCAGCCTTCACGCTTTCGAGGAAGACGTAATTATAGGGCGCGCAGCGCGCACTGCCGCAGACCACCGCGGCCCGCGCGACCATGTCGGGATGCAGCGCCGCCCAATGATAGGTCTGCATGCCGCCCATCGACCAGCCATAGACCAGCGCCAGCTTTGTGATGCCGAAGCGCTCGGTCAGCAGCCGGTGCTGGACCGCGATGGCGTCGTGATAGGTGATTTGCGGGAATGGCGCCTCGCCGGAATTCGACGGCGAGGACGACAGGCCGTTGCCGAACAGGTTCGGGATGATGATGAAGTAGCGCGTAGGGTCGAGCACGCCATCGGGCCCGATCAGCCATTCCGTGTCGTAGTGTTGGGCGCTGAACGAGGTCGGGTAGAGGATAACGTTGTCCCTGGCCGGGCTGAGGGTGCCGTAGGTCTTGTAGGCGAGCTTCATCGCGGGGAAGACGGCGCCGGATTGAAGCATGACGTCGCCGGCCTCAAAGATCTCGTAGTCGCGCTGCCCGGTCATGCGTCCAACTCCCGCTCACGCGGCCGCAACATGCGCCCGCCGAGACAACGATGCATTGTTCGTGCCGGACCGGCAAACGCATCGTTGCGTCGCGCTTAATATCTGTACTTATAGTACAGTTATTAGATCAGAACAAGGGGGGTTTGGTCGTCGCGCGTCAGGCGATGGCCGCAATGTATCGCTGCACGGACGCCGCGAATGCGGCCTTGGCACCGGAGGCGATGTTGCGGCCCCACCAGGCGCCGTAGATGCGGTCAAAGGCGAGCGGCTCCACAGCGGCTGCGATCCGCCGCACCGCGGCGGCGTTGAGTGGCATGTAGTTCGGATAGGAGTACATGAAGCTGACGAAGCGGCGGTCCATCGCCACCTGCGCGATGTCGCCCGTGAGCAGCGCGCCCTCGGCATCCGCACCGCGCGCATGGTGCAGCATGGTGGCGCCCGCGAAATGACCGCCGGTGCGCAGCAGCAGCACATCGTCGGAGATGCGCTGCTGATCGCCGGTCCAGTGCACGATGGCGGGATGCGGCCGCATCACCCACTGGCGGTCATCAGCATGGAGATAGACCGGCACGCCGCCGAACGCCTCGCTCCAGTCGGCAAACGCGCCGTAGAAGTGTGGATGCGAGATCGCGATCGCCTTCAGCCCGCCAAGCGAGCGCACATGCGCGATAGCTTCCGACGTCGCTAGCGGGACGCAGTCCCACATCAGACAGCCGTCGCCGAGCGGCACCAACAGCGCGCGCTGGCCGATGGCGAAGCTCGGCTCGGACCCGACGCCGGTGAGGCCGAAATCGTCCCGCCAGGCAAGGCGGTGCCGTTCCGCCAACGCTTCGCGTGTGAGGAAGGTTTGGCCCTTCCAGTTCACGAACTGCCGCTCGTCCTCGCAGATCGGACAGGATGCGGGCGGATTTCCGCTGTCTGAAAATTGCGCGCCGCAGGTTTCGCAGGTCCAGAGGGGCATGGCCGTGATCCAGAAGAAGAAGGGGACACCCACGAGATGACGCCGTGGCCCTCCCATCGCAAGTGCGGAGGAACCAACCCGGCTAGCACATGTTACTTTCCGGTCCGCCCCGGCGCCATTGGCCGGTCATGTCAGCCCGTCTTGTCAGCCCTGCTTGTGCAAGACCATTTGCGCCGGCAGTCGCTCAACGTCCCGATGGCATCGCGCTCCCCTCCCCGCCTCTGTCGGGCTATCTCGACTACACGTTCGGCTATGTCGCCGTGTTCGCGCTGGCGGCCATGTTCGGCGCCATCGCGATCGCCTGCGTGCTGATGATCCCCGCAAAGGCGATCGACGATCGACGATCGCGCCGCGCGCGGCTGCAAGGAGGATGATCCCGACAGCGCGCCGGATGCGTTCACCATGCTGCTCAAGCACCGGGCGCTGCTCGTGCTGGCGCTCGCGCTCGCGCTTTTTCATCTCGGCACACCGGGCTGCGGCACCAGGTCGCGGTCACAGCGCGTCATCGCGAGTGGCTTATCACGCAATCCGGCGCTTTTGCGGTTGCGGAGCACCGGCCCGACGATACAACCTGCCGTAAATCGCCAACTAACCTGCCCTTCCCGATCGATGATCCAGCCTCAACTCTCATTCGATGGCGACCCGAATGGCCAGGCCTATGAAAGATGGCGCGAGCAGTTTTGCCGCCAGGTCGCCGACGTCGATTTCGTTCCGATCGGGGAAGGACGTGTTCACCGGACCATTTCGCCGGCTATTCTTCCGCGCCTCCGACTCTCGGCCTCGTTCGGCACGCCGATGTCCTTCGTATCGCTGGGGACGAACGACGAATTGGTGATCACGATGTCGCCGAATTCGGCGCTGAGCGGGGCCATGGGACGACGTCCGCTGGAGGTCGCCGCCGGCGACGTCACGATCGGCGACCCCTCGATCAAGGGCGCCCATATCACCCAGACGACGCACGGCAACTTCCAGACCGCGCTACTGCCGCGCAAGGCGCTGCTGCGCGCGTGCCCGAATGCCGAGGACCTGATCGCGCAGTCGATCCCCGGCGCCAATCCGATCACCTCGATGTTCCTGCGATATTATGATCTCGCGCACACTTATGCCGACAAGCTCGCGCCCGCGGAGCTCGATGCGGTCTCGCAGCATTTGTTCGACCTCTCCGTGCTGATGATCGGAGCGCGCGGCGATGTCGCCGAGCAAGCTCGCATGCGCGGCCTTGCGGCGGCGCGTCTCGAAACCCTCAAATCCGACATCCTGGCCCAGCTCGACAACCCCGCGCTGTCGCTCACCGTCCTTTCAGCCGCGCACCGGATCAGCCCGCGCACGATTCAGTTGATGTTCGAGCAGGCCGGCATCACCTATAGCGGCTTCGTGCTGGAGCAGCGGCTGCTGCGCGCCGAGCGGCTGCTTCGAAATCCAAACCTGCGCGCGCGCAAGATCATCGAGATCGCGCACCTCGCCGGCTTTCACGACGTCTCCTACTTCCATCGCGCATTCCGCCGCCGCTTCGGACGGACGCCCGACGACGTCAGGAAGCTTTCTGGCGAGATGGGCTAAGGAAACTCAACCACGATCTTGCCGAAGTGACCGCCCTGCTGCATCAGCCGCAACGCGTCCGGCACGGCATCGAAGCCGAACGCACGGTCGATGACCGGCTTCATGCCATTGCGGCCGATCGCGGCCGTCATCCCCTCGAACATCCGACGGCTGCCGACTGACAAGCCGATGACGTGCAGGTTCTTGGAGAACAGGCTCGGTATCGCGATCTGCTGCGAGAAGCCGGTGAGCACGCCGATCACCAGAATGTTGCCACCGACCCTGATAGCCTCGAGCGACTGTGCAAAGGTATCCTTGCCGCCGACCTCGACGACGTGGTCGACGCCGACGCCGGTCCAGTCGGCCGCCGCCTTGCCCCATTCCGGCACCGTACGATAATTGATGGTGTGGTCGGCGCCGAGCGTTTTGGCACGTTCGAGCTTCTCGTCGCTCGACGACGTCACGATCACGCTCGCGCCGGCGAGCTTTGCGAATTGCAGCGCGAAGATCGAGACACCGCCGGTGCCCTGCACCAGCACGGTGTCACCAGGTTTCACCTTGGCCTCTTCGAACTGCGCGCGCCACGCCGTGAGGCCGGCGCAGGGCAGCGTCGCCGCTTCCAGGAATGAAAGGTGCGATGGAATGCGGCTGACGCCCTCGGCATCGAGCAGCATCACCTCCTGCAACACGCCCGGCCGCGTGCCGCCGAGCGCATAGCGGCGGCTGGTCGCCGATACCTTTCCGTCGATCCAGGACTGGAAGAACATCGGACAGACGCGATCGCCAACCGCGACGCGGGCAACGCCGTCGCCGACCGCGATGACTTCGCCGGCACCATCCGAGAACGGGATCAGCGGCAATCGTGAGACGCCGCCCTTGCCCTGCACCGTGAGCAGATCACGATAGTTGAGCGATGCCGCCTTCATCCGCACCGCGACCTGGCCGGGGCCAGGCGTGGGCTCGGGCAGATCGACCAGCTCCAGCCCCTCGATCGACCAGTCGCGCTCGACCTGCCAGACCTTCATGGCGACCGCTCCGTGCTTACGCCCCAAAATTCTTCTGGATCGCCTTGTCGAGCGTCTCGCCGCCGACGAAGCGTTGGCGCAATTCGCGCTTGAGCAGCTTGCCGCTCGGGTTCTTCGGCAGGCTGTCGACGAAGATGACGCGCTTGGGCACCTTGAAATGCGCCATCTGGCCGGCGCAGTGCTTGATGACGGCGTCCTCCTCCAGCGTCTCGCCGGTCTTGACCACGACGATCGCGGTCACCGCCTCGATCCAGCGCGGATCGGGCAGGCCAACCACGGCAACCTCGGAGACCGCAGGGATGCGGTAGACCATCTCCTCGACCTCGCGACTCGCGACATTCTCGCCACCGGTCTTGATCATGTCCTTGACGCGGTCGACCACAGTGATGTGGCCCTCGGCATCGACGGTGGCGAGATCGCCGGAGTGAAACCAGCCGCCGGTGAAGGCCGCCGCGGTCTTCACGGGGTCATTATAATAGCCGGAGAGAAGATGCGGCGAGCGGTGCACGATCTCCCCGACCTCGGCGACTTTCACGTCTTCCATCGCCGTGTTGACCACGCGCGTCTCGACGTTGAGCACGGGCTTGCCGGCCGAACCGGCCTTGCGCAGCTGGTCCTCGGGCCGCAGCACGGTCGCGAGTGGCGCGATCTCGGTCTGGCCGTAGAAATTCCAGAATTTGACATTGGGCAGGCGGCGCTGAAGTTCGAGCAGCACCTCCACCGGCATGATCGAGGCGCCATAATAGCCCTTCTGAAGCGTCGACAGATCGGTCTTGTCGAAGTTCGGCGAGCGCAGCATCGCGATCCAGATCGTCGGCGGCGCGAAGAAGGACGTGATCTTGTGCGCCTGGATCAGCGCCAGGATATTGTCGGCGGTCGGTTTGCCCGTGATCACGCCGGAGGCACCGAGATAGATCTGCGGCCCCAGGAAGACGTCGAGCTGGGCGCAGTGATAGAGCGGCAGCGCGTGCAGGAACTTGTCGTCCGCGCTCATGCCGCCGTCGATGATGCAGCTCACGTACTGCCACATCACGGCTTCATGGGTCAGCATCGCGCCCTTGGGCAGCGATTCCGTGCCGCTGGTGTAGACGATCTGTGCGAGATCGCGGCTGTCGACGGAGGCCTCCAGGAACGACCCGTCGGGGCTGAGGAGATCGTCGAAATTGGTGAGGCCCGCGGGCGCGGATGCCGGATCCTCGCCCGGCAGCCAGATCATCTTCTCGACCTCGCAATCCCTGGCGCTTGCGGCCTTTGCCGGCTCGACGAAATCGGGGCCGGTCGCAAGCAGCTTCGCGCCGGAGCTTTTCAGGATGAAATTGATCTCATCCGGGTTGAGCATGAAATTGATCGGCACCAGCACCGCACCGATCCGCGCCAGCGCGAAGCGCAACGCCGCAAACGCGTGCGAATTGCGTGAGAGCACGGCAACGCGATCGCCCTTGCTGACGCCGAGACCGAGCAGGCCGCGTCCGAGCCGGTTGCAGATCGCGTCCATCTCGGCAAACGTCCAGCTGACATGGCCGCAGCTCACTGCGAGCTTGTTCGGCTCGCGGACTGCCGAGCGGCGCAAGAGATCGCCGATGGAATGCTCGCGCGCTTTCGAGATGGTAGCCGCGATGTCGCCGGTCATGTGTTCCTCCGTGTAACGTCTTTGTTTGTTGGATTTCTTGGCTGAAATCTTGCGTCTTCATCAGGCGCCTATCTGCGCCGGGCCGCCTGGGCGTGCTCCATGTACATGTGCTCGACCGACCGATCGAGCGAGGCGATTTTCTCGAAACCGCGCCGCCAGTCCTGCAAGTGCCGGCGCGTCCAGAGCACGCCCGCCTCGCGGTCGCGGCGGCGGATTGCGTCGATCAGATGGCGATGCGCGGCGACGAGGCGTGGGCCGCCTTCGGCAACGCCGGTCACGATCATCTCTGTGGTCGGATAGAACAGCTGCGCCGCCGGCTCGCGTGCGAGCTGGAGCACGCGGTTCTGCGAGGCCTTGGCGACCAGCACGTGGAATTCGGCATCGCATTCGGCAAGCGTGGCGGGATCGCCGACCACGGCCTCGCTGCGCACGAGATTGCCGGTGAGCTCGGCGAGGTTCTCTTCGGTCGCGCGCTCCACCGCGCCTTCGATGCTCGCCACCTCCAGCGTCATCGAGGCCTCGTAGAGCTCGCGGAACGTGACCTCGTGCAGCACCAGTGCGCGGCTGAGGCGGCTTGCGAGCTTGGTGTAGCGCGGCAGGCAGGCGTGCAGACGGCGCGAGGAATCGCGGCTGATCAAGCCGCCCTCCTCAAGCACGCGGATGCCTTCGCGAATGGTCGAGCGGTTGACACCGAACTGGCGCACCAGATCATGCTCGGTGCCGATGGGATCGCCGGGCTTGATGCGCCCATTGACGATCTCGCGCTCGATGGCGTCGGCGACTTTCTGATAGGCCGGCGCGACATCGATCGGACGGAAGAGCGGCGAAATCGGCACGGTAACCCCCAATGGCGTTTGTCCGACAAACTATAGGATCGCCCCGAAGACGCGTCAAACTGCGTCATTCATGCCGCAGATGCAGCAAATTGACTCCTTGGGAACCTCGCTCTAACTTTGTCGGACAAAGGGACAGAATAGTCCCGTACAAGAGGAAACGTATCCATGAGACCTATCGCAGCACTCGTGTCTGCGGCCGGCTTGCTGTCGGCTGCCCTGATCGTCCCCGCCTCCGCCCAGCAGACCCCGCTCAAGATCGGCGTGCTCTCCGACTTCTCCTCGGTCTATTCCGACATCGGCGGCCAGGGGAATGTCGAAGCCACCAAGATGGCGATCGAGGATTTTGGCGGCCAGATGTTCGGCAAGCCGATCGAGATGGTCGCAGCCGACGTGCTCAACAAGCCCGACGTCGCCTCCACCATCGCGCGAAAGTGGTGGGAGACCGAGGGCGTCGACATGATCATCGACCTGCCCACTTCCGCCACCGCGCTCGCGGTGATGGAGCTGTCGAAGCAGTACGAGAAGGTGATGATCGTGACCGATGCGGCAAGCTCCGACATCACCGGCAAATCCTGCTCGCCCTACACCGCGCACTGGACCTATGACACCTATTCCAACGCCCACACCGTCGGCAGCGCCATCGTCAAGAACGGCGGCGACAGCTGGTTCTTCCTCACCGCGGACTACGTGTTCGGTCATTCGATCGAGCGCGACACCGGCGATGTGGTGAAGGCAGCCGGCGGCAAGGTGCTCGGCAGCGTCAAGCATCCGCTCAACACGGCCGATTTCTCGTCCTTCCTGCTTCAGGCCCAGGCCTCCAAGGCCAAGATCATCGGGCTCGCCAACGGCGGCGGCGACACCATCAACGCGATCAAGCAGGCCGGCGAGTTCGGCATCGTCGCCGGCGGCCAGAACCTGGCTGCGATCGTGATGTTCATCTCCGACGTGCACAGCCTGGGGCTCAAGCTCGCGCAGGGCCTGATCATCACCGAGGCCTATTACTGGGACCTCAATGACAAGACCCGCGCCTTCGGCAAGCGTTTCCAGGAGCGCATCAAGCGCATGCCGACGATGAACCAGGCCGCGACCTACAGCGCCACGCTGCACTACCTCAAGGCCGTGCAGGCCGCCGGCACCAAGGACACCAAGACCGTGATGGCCAAGATGCGCGAGCTGCCGGTGAAGGATGCCTTCACCGACAACGGCATCCTGCGCGAGGACGGCCGCATGGTGCACAGCATGTTCCTGTTCCAGGTGAAGAAGCCCGAGGAATCCAAGGGCCCGTGGGACTATTACAAGCTGCTCGCCGAAGTGCCGGCCGACCAGGCGTTCCGGCCGCTGAAGGACGGCGGCTGCCCGCTGGTGAAGTAACGCTGACGACCGACCTGCATCGCCTCGCGCGGTGCAGGTCCTCTAGCGGCGCCGCAAATCCGATGGGCTGTGGCCGAACTTCCTGCGGAACGCCGTGCTGAAATAGGACGAGCTGCTGAAGCCCAGCTGATAGGCAACTTCGGTAATCGACAGCGACCGCAGTTCCGGCCGCGTCAGCACGTCGTAGCAGCGCTGCAGCCGGCGATCCAAAATCCATTCGGACACCGAGACATCGGTCAGCCGAAAGAGATAATGCAGATGCCTGAGCGAGACGCCATTGCTCTTCGCAATCTTCTCCAGCGACAGATCCGCATCAGTGAGGTGCGCCTCGATCCAGGCCTTGACCGAGCGCAGGCGGGCCTGCGCAGCGCTCGCATCCTCGGAGAATTCGTCGCGCTCGCCCATGTCGAGCGCGAGCGCCAGCACGTCCATCAGCTCACCGCCCAGTCGCGTTCTCGCGGTCTCGTCCAGCGGCGCGCCTTCCGCGGCGAGCGTCGCACAGAACTCGGCGGCAATCCGGCCAAGGCCGCGGCTCGTGGCCATCGTAGTGACGACCGGCAGCCGCCCCTCGCTGAAGCGCGCCGAGAATTCCGCGCGCGGAATCTCGAGATAGAGCGATCGCACCTTGCCGACGCATTCGAGATCATAGGCTTCGGAGGCCGAGAAGATCGCGCTCACGCCGGGATTCGACAGCAGGGTCTGGCCGGCCTGGAGCACGTTGACCCGGCCCTGCTGGACGAATTCGACATAGTAGCAATCCTTGTCGAGCTTCGCGATATGCCGCTCGCGGCGCGAGATGCGCTGCTCCGACAGCAGGACGTCGGTCATCGTCACCGCGCCGAACCGTGCCTCGCGGATGAAGCCGTGATAGTCGGACCGCTCCTCGGCATTCACGTCGACATGGACGTAGACGTCGCAGATCGCGCCTTGCCACGCGGCGTAGCGTTTGGACGGCTCCAGATCGTCTGTCGAAAACACCAGGTTCATCGTCCGCCCATCCGTTGCGCCGCCATGATGAACGTCGTTTGTGCATCGCACAAGCTGGCCACGCATCGAGATTCTAGAGGGCCGCCGCCTACACGCAAGACCGTTTGCGCGGAGAAGCAAAAGCTTTGCGCTCCGGAGCAAGCCGCGCTCCGGCATGTGGCCTATGAAGAACAAAAAGCAGTCCACAAAATAGGCGGGAAACGTTCGCTTGCGTCAGGTCCAGTCAACTGCTGCACAGCTTGCCGTGCCGCCCGAATGGCGATGCCCGTGAGCAGCGCCTTGTCATCGCAAGTCACAACCCGGTTCACGCAGCCGGTCAAAACCATCGCCGATATCGAGGCGTTGGAGCAGCGGCCTTACGATTCGCTCATCCCTGCCCGCAATCTGCTCGATCTCTTCGAAGCCACGGCGCACCTGCATCCCGATCGGCCCGCACTGACGGTGCTGACCAAAGGCTCGCGCGAGCCGGGCGACGCGACGCTGACGCACCGGCAATTGCTTGCGGAGATCATCCGCGCGGCCAATCTGTTCCGGTCGCACGGGATCGGCGAGAGTGGCGGGACCGCCGCGTTCCTCTGTCCGATCCTGCCGCCACTGTTTCCCGCATTGCTCGGCGCCCAGGTCGCGGGCGTCGCCAGCTCGATCAACTATCTCCTGAACGAAGACGCAATCGCCGACCTGCTCGAGGCGCAGAACGCGACTGTGCTGGTGATCCCGGCCGAAGCGGCCGATCGCGCGATCTGGGCCAAGGCGGCCAACGTCGCGAAACGCGTCCCGTCGCTGAAGACCATTTTTGTGATGGGCGCGAACGGTCCGCTGCCTGGAGGATCTCTAAACTTCAATGAGACGGCCGCGAGCGCGCTCGGCACACTGGACTTCGCACCTTCGACCGATCGCAATGCGATCTGCGCCCTCTTCCACACCGGCGGGACCACCGGACGACCTAAGCTGGTTCGGCTGACACATGGCAACCAGATCCATGCGGCCTGGAGCTTTGCGCAGGTCCACGGACTGGATGAGCTGGACGCCGCCGTGAACGGTTTTCCGCTGTTTCACGTCGGCGGCACCATGACGCTCGGCCTGTCGATTCTCGCTGCCGGCGGTCATGTGATCATTCCCTCGCCGTACAGCCTCAGAAGTCCCGATGCGATTCGCGACTACTGGCACACGGTGGAGCGGTTTCGCGCGACCATCGTGAGCGGAGTGCCGACTTCGATTGCCGCTCTTGCCGAGGTGCCGATCGGGTCCTCCGATGTCAGCACCGTTCGCATGGCGCTCACCGGCGGGGCCGTGGCTCCCAAGGCTGTCAGCGACAGGTTTCAGGCGCGGACCGGGATTACCTTGTTCGAGACCTACGGGATGACAGAAACCGCGGCAGCGATCGCATTCAATCCCGGCCGTGGCACTCCTGTGCAAGGCAGCGTCGGCTTCAGGGCGCCGTTCGCAAAGACCAAAATCGTCGCTCTGGCCGATGCCGAACTGAAGACAGAGTGTCCGCCTCTCACCAGCGGTCTTGTCCTCGTGAGGGGACCGCAGGTGTTTCCCGGATACGTCGATCCCCAGCACGACAAGGGCGTTCTCACCGACGACCACTGGATCGTCACCGGCGACGTCGGCTATCTCACCCCGGATCAACGCCTCGTGCTGACGGGGCGCGAGAAGGACCTCATCGTACGAAGCGGTCACAACATCGACCCTGCCGCAATCGAGGACGTCGCGAACGCCTTCCCCGGTGTCCAGATGAGCTCGGCCGTCGGCATGCCCGACGCCTACGCGGGAGAGGTTCCAGTTCTCTTCGCGGTGCCCTCCCCCGGACAGACAATCGATCTGGCGCAATTGCGCGAGCATCTCGAACACAACGTCAATGAGCCTCCTGCGAGGCCGAAGCGCGTCGTCCTGCTTGAAGCTCTTCCGGTTACCGCCGTCGGGAAGATCTTCAAGCCCACGCTTCGCGATCTCGCCGTCCGGGAAAAGGTCAGGACCGAGATCGATCGCATCTTCGGCCCCGACACCGCGGCGGATATCGTCGTCGGGAAAGACGAGAAGCTCAACACAGTCGTCAGCATCTCGGTCCATTCCGGTGATCTGGATCGAACAAAGATGCTCGTCGAAAGCCTTGCAACGCTTCCACAAACCTATCGCATCGAGAACCGATCGTCCTGACGGTCGCGCAACAGCCGGGTCGAAGAAAGGCAAGACGGGGATGAAGCGCTTTCGTTTCAATCAGCAAGAGATCGTCTTCGCAGTCTTCGCGCTGCTGTTCCTTGTGTTTTCGATCTTCCTGCGCGGCTTTCTGACGCCGGACAACATGCTGACGCTGCTCCAGAACGTGGCAGTGCTCGGCATCCTCGGCCTTGCCATGGCAATCGTCGTGATCGGACGCGGCATCGACATCTCGCTGATCGCGGCCCTTGCGGTGCCGCCGGGACTGGTGCTCCAGATGGTGCAGAACGGTCATTCGCTACCGGCCTCGCTGCTGACCGCCGTCCTGCTCACGATTGCCTTTGGCCTCGTCAACGGCTGGCTGATCGCCTATGCCGAAGTCCCTTCGCTGTTTGCGACGCTGGCAACGGGCCTGTTGCTGGCCGGGCTCGGGCAGACCGCGCTGTTCCAGCTCGACGTCGTGCAATGGAGCCCGGGCATGGACGGCTTCGAGCGGCTCGGACAAGGCACCATTCTCGGCATTCCGACGTCGATCTGGATGTTCGCAATTGCCTGCATCGTGGTCGCGTTCCTGCTGCGCCAGACGCGCTGGGGCGCCTATATCTATGCGATCGGTGACAACCCCTATGCCGCGCGTGTCACCGGCATTCCCTCTCGCCCGATCATCGTCCTGCAATATGTGATCACCGCCCTGATCGGCTGCTTTGCCGGCCTCGTGATGGCGGCATCCGTCAACTCGATGCCGACCCGCATCTTCAACTCGACGCTCATCTATGACGTCATCCTGGTCGTCGTGCTTGGCGGCATCGGGCTATCAGGCGGCCGTGGCGGCGTGCTCAACGTCGTCATCGGCACGCTCGTTATCGGAACGATGCTCAACGGTATGACCATCATGGACATCTCCTACGCCGGGCAGAATCTCATCAAGGGCGTGGTGCTGCTGCTCGCCGTCATCACGGATTCCTTCCTGAATCCGCGCAACGAGGAAACGGCACAACAGGGCGACATCTGAGCGATCCAACAATAACGACAACCACAACCAAGGAGGAAGCAATGAAGCATTTCGGCAACCCGACAAAGGCAATTGTTGCCGCACTGGGTCTTGCGGCAATGACCGCGCCGGCCCTCGCCCAGCAGGGTCTGGATGAGCCGTTCCAGAAGCCGTTCAAGGAGGCGCTGGCCGGCAAGACCGTGGCCTATGTGCCGGTCGCCATGAACTTCGACCTCACGGAGGGCTGGTATGCCGGACTGAAGAAGGAGCTCGAGCCGTTCGGCGTCAAGTTCGTGATCCGCGACGCCAACTGGAATACCAACGCCGGCGCCCAGGCGGTCACCTCGCTGATCTCGGAGAAGCCGGCGGTGATGGTGGTTCATAATCCGGACGTGCAGACCTACGCCAAGCTGCTGCAGCGCGCCGAGAACGAAGGCATCTACGTCATCCAGATCAACATGGGCTCTGCCTATCGCAGCTCGGCCTTCGTCGGCGCCAATTGGGTCGAGATCGGCGAACGCCAAACCGAAGGCGTGGTCAAGGCCTGCGAGGGCAAGTCCAACAAGATCGCGATCATCCAGGGTGCGCTGTCGGCCGCCGCGAGCGCCTATACGCTGAAGGGCGTCGAGAACGTGCTCGCCAAGCATCCTGAAATCAAGGTGGTGTCGAGCCAGGCCGCCGATTGGGACGCCGCCAAGGCCAAGGCGATCACCCAAACGGTGCTGAAGCAGAATCCCGATCTCTGCGGCATCGTCGGCTTCTGGGATGGCATGGACATCGGCACGGCAGCGGCCGTCAAGGAGGCCGGCCTCACCGGCAAGGTGTTCGTGGCAACTTCGGGCGGCGGCGAGCGCAAGGGCGCGTGCGAACTGGTGAAGTCGGGCGCGTTCGATCTCAACATGAGCTACGACGTGCCGACCCAGGCCGCGCAGATGGCCGGCACCATCAAGTGGCTGCTGTCGTCGGGCGTCAAGCCCGGCTCCGTCAAGGGCTCGGAATACACGACGCTGATTCCGATCACCAAGGAGAACGCCGATAGCCAGATGGCCTGCTGGAATCTCAGCGACCTCAAGAAATAATTGTCGCGACGCAAGACCCTGGCGTCCCGGACGATCTCACGTCCGGGACGTAGTCTCGAAACTTGCAAGGTCCCGGAATGCCGATGCGCGACACTCTGACAAGCCTGCGTTACCGCTACTGGCCCGATCATCTCCTCGGTGAAATCCTGTCCAAGCGATGGACCGAGACAGCTATCCCGGTCATCCTCCTCCTGATCGTCGGCCTCGCGCTCAGCCGGTCCATCGACAATTTCCTGTCGCCGGCGAGCCTTGCCGACACCGCGCGCCAGGCTGGAGAGATCGGCTTCATTGCGCTCGGGCTGGCGCTGGTGGTCATCGTCGGCGGCATCGACCTCTCCGTCGGTTCGATCTTCGCGCTGACCGATTTCTGTGCCCTCTATCTTCTCGACGTCCTGGGCTGGCCGGTCCCGGCGGTGGTGGCGGCCACCCTGCTTTCCGGTGCGCTGCTCGGCGCCGTCAACGGCATCCTGATCGGATATTTGCGACTGCGGGCCTTCATCACCACGCTGATCACCCTGATCATCTACCGCTCGGCCTACGATCTCCTGATCCAGCGTTACTCCAACGCGATCGCGTCGGCCTTCCCCGACATTCCGTCCTGGGATTTCATCGGCAGCGGCAGCATCTTCGGCATTCCGACCGTGGCGCTCGTCTATATCGTCATCGCCATCTTCGGCCATATCTTCATGACCCGGCTGCGCCCGGGCTGGCACATCACCGCGATCGGCGGCTCGCGTCGTTCAGCTTACAATTCCGGCATTCCCGTCCGCCGCACCATCGCGCTTTGCTACGTCGCAAGCGGCGTGCTGACCAGCATTGGCGCGCTGTTCTTCGCGTCCCGGCTTGGCACCGTCGGCGGCGACATCGGCGTTGGCCTGGAGGTGATCGTGCTGACCGCGACAGTGCTCGGCGGCATCACGCTCGGCGGCGGCAAGGGCTCGGTCGCCAAATCGGCGGTCGGGGTGCTGATCGTGCTCCTGATCACCAATGGTCTGACCACCATGAACGCGCGCGGTGGCGTCAACCGGATGGCGCTTGCCGGCATCCTGCTCGTTGCTGCCATGGTCGACATCCGCTGGCAGAAGAACCGAACCCGCATCATCAGCAAGGTCTACGTGGCCCCCACCTATCACGCGCTGCCGCCACCGCCGCCGACCGAGATCGGGCAAGGCGGCCCGTTCGAGCAGAACGACAAGCTGCGCAATGTCGAGTCGATCGGCCTCGGCCGCATCGAGGCGCCGGAGGACGTCATCCTCGACCGCCACGACAATCTCTATGCGGGTTCGCGCCACGGCGACATCATGCGCTTCCTCGCGCCCGACTATCAGAAGATGGAGGTGTTCGCCCATATCGGCGGCCAACCACTCGGCATGGCCTTCGACCGCGAGGACAATCTCTACGTCTGCATCGGCGGCATGGGGCTCTATCGCATCAAGCCTGACGGCACGGTGGAAAAGGCGACCGACGAGACCAATCGCAGCATGCGTTCGGTCAATGACGACAGCCGCCTGCGGCTCGCCGACGATCTCGACATCACCGACGACGGCCTGATCTTCTTCTCGGAAGCCACCGTGCGCTACGAGATGGACGAATGGCCGATCGACGGTCTCGAAGCGCGCGGCAACGGCCGCATCATCTCTTATGACACCAAGACCGGCGTGACGCGCACGGAGCTGCGCGGCCTCAAATTCCCCAACGGCATCTGCGTCGCCAGCGACGGCCAGTCGATCCTGTTCGCCGAAACCTTCGGCTGCTCGATCAAGCGCTATTGGTTCGCAGGGTCAAAGAAGGGCAAGGTCGAGGTCGTCATGGACAATCTGCCGGGCTACCCCGATAACATCAACCTCGCCTCCGACGGCAATTACTGGCTGGCGCTGGTCGGCATGCGCAGCCCCTCGCTCGACCTCGCCTGGAAGATGCCCGGCTTCCGCCGCCGCATGGGCAAGCGCGTGCCGGTGGACGAATGGCTGTTCCCCAACATCAACACCGGCTGCGTGGTCAAGTTCAACGAGCAGGGCAAGATCGTCGAATCGTTCTGGGACCTGCGCGGCGAAAACCATCCGATGATCACCTCGATGCGCGAGCATCGCGGCTATCTCTATCTCGGCGGCATCCTCAACAACCGGATCGGCCGCTACAAGCTCGACAATGCCGATCCGAACTTCGTCCAGTACGACAAGCGATGGGGGAAGCAATCGTGATCGCGGCCGTCAGGGAGTTCGCCAACCGCTTTCTCGGGCGCGGCGACGCCACCATCACCGTACCGTCCTTCGACGGCGCATTGAAGCCCAACCAGAAGCTGGAATCCGCCGAAACCTTGCTGACATGCGAGGCGCCGGAGGATCTCGCCACCGACGGAAGCAACCTCTTCATCGCGGCGGGCCAGCGGCTGATGTCTCTGAATGACGGCACGGCATCGGAGGTCCGCAACTTCGAGCGGCCGATCTCGGCATTGTGTGCCCTCCCCGGCGGCGGCCTTGCGGTTGCGCTCGGGGGACGCGAGGTGCGGCTCTACGCAAGCCCCTCGGCCGAGCAGCCAAGCGTGACGTTTGCAGATAGCGCGTTCAATGCCGTCAACGCACTGACGCTCGCGAGCGACAACACGCTGATCGCGACGGACGGCTCGGCGACATGCGGCGTCGATGACTGGGCACGCGATTTGATGGAGCTCAATCGGAGCGGCCGGGTGTTCAGGCTCGATCCCGGCAGCAGGAGCGTGACGCCCCTCGCGCAAGGGCTGGGCCACGCCTTCGGCGCCTGCGCGTATGGCAATGGCGTGCTGGTCAGCGAGAGTTGGCGCCACCGCCTCGTCCTTGTGGCACCGGGCACATCGCCGCGAACCGTCCTTGCTCACTTGCCCGTCTATCCGTCGCGGCTGTCGAAGGCGGCGGGCGGCGGCTACTGGCTCACCGCCTTCACCGCGCGCACCCAGCTGATCGAGTTCGTGCTGCGCGAACCAGCCTACCGTAAGCGAATGATGGCCGAGATCGATCCGGCGTATTGGGTTGCGCCGCGCCTGCGCTCGGGCTTCTCGTTCAAGGAGCCGATGCAGGGTGCACACATCAAGACCATGGGCGTGATCAAGCCGTGGGCGCCGCCGCGCTCCTATGGCCTCGTCATCCGACTCGATGCAGATGGCCAGCCGCTCTATTCGCTGCACAGCCGGGTCGACGGCGCCAATCACGGTATCGTTGCGGCGATCGAGATGGGCGGCGATCTCGTCCTGATCGCCAAGGGACCGGGCCGCGTGCTGCGACTGCCGCTGTCCGGTCTTGCCGAGGAGTTCCGCTCATGAGCGACATCGCACTCTCGCTGCGCAAGGCCACAAAACTTTACGCCGGCGTGCCCGCCATCGACGGGGTCGACTTCGACCTCCGCCGCGGCGAGATCCACGCGCTGGTCGGCGAGAACGGCGCCGGCAAATCGACACTGACCAAGGTGATGGCCGGCGTGGTGACGCTGACGTCAGGGACCATGACGGTCGACGGCGCCGACGTCGCACCACGGACACCGCTGGAGGCGCGCAATCTCGGCATCGCCATGGTGTTCCAGGAAAACAGCCTGGTACCGACCATGACGGTCGCGCAGAATCTGTTTCTCGGGCAGGAGAAATTCTATAACCGCCTGCGCGGCATCTACATCGCTGCGCAGCAGTTCCTGCAATCGCTCAATTTCGACGTCACGCCGACCGCCACCGTCGGCGGCCTCGGCGCCGCCAAGAAGCAGATGGTGGAGATCGCGCGCGCGGTTTTGCACCGCGCCAAAGTCATCATCTTCGACGAGCCGACGGCGTCGCTGACGCCGGAAGAGAAGAAATACTTCTTTGACCTCGTCCGCGATCTCAAGAAGCGCGGGGTCTCGATCGTCTTCATCTCGCACGCCCTGGAAGAAGCCTTGTTGCTCGCCGACCGCATCACGGTTCTGCGCGACGGCAAGCACGTCGTCACCGACGATGCCACCAACTTCGACCGCGCGGCGATCGTGCAGGCCATGGTCGGGCGCGACCTCTCCAACACGCTCTACGGTGCGCGAAAGAGCAGCGTGCGGCCGCCCGGCGCGCGCGTGCTCACCGTGCAGAACCTGAAGATGGCACCGATGGTGAAGAACAATTCGCTGTCGGTGTTCGCGGGACAGATCACCGGCGTGTTCGGCCTCGTCGGGGCCGGCCGCACCGAAACGTTCAAGATCGTCTCCGGCGTGCTGAAGCGCGACTTCTTCCATGGCGGCGAGATCCTGCTGCACGACAAGCCGGTGCGCTACCGGGTGCCGGCGCCGGCGGTGCAGGCCGGCATCGCCTATGTGACTGAAGACCGCAAGGTCGAAGGCTTCTTCGAGACGTCCTCGATCGCACGCAACATCTATCTCGGCCTTCTGTCGAAATTTCCCAAGGGCCGCATGATGCTGTCGCGGCGAGAGAACGAGGCGATCGGCAGGACCTGGATCGAACGGCTCAAGGTTCGCGCGATCGGCAACGACGGCAAGGTGGTCGAGCTTTCCGGCGGCAATCAGCAGAAGGTCGTGATCGCCAAATCGCTGGTTCAGGAGCCCGATCTGATCATCTTCGACGAACCCACGCGCGGCGTCGACGTCGGCGCCATCGTCGAGATCCACGAGTTGATCAACCAGCTCGCCGACGAGGGCAAGGCGGTCGTGGTCATCTCATCCTACCTGCCCGAGATCATGGCGCTCTCCGACCGCATCCTGGTCTCGCGCCAGGGCAAGGTCGTGGAGGAATTCTCCGCATTGGAGGCGACGGAGGAGAGGATCATGTACGCCGCGATTCACTGAGCATGACGGTCTACGGCTTGTGCGCTTTCTGGCGCAGCGCCTCGATGAGGCGTAGCTTTAGTTCATCTGCGGCCTTCTGGTTGACGTCCTGGCCGATCTGCGCGCTCGCCTGCGCCAGCGCATCGGACTTTTCCATAAACTTCCGGCCAGCAGGCTGGGCATAGAACGCTTCGATCTGGCGCAGCTCGTCGACGGTGAAGTTTTGGGCATAGAGCGCGGCGATCTGGTCGATCATCGAGGCAAAGAACGGCGCGTAGATGTCGGAGCCCGGCGCCGTCATTGCGTCATAATCGCGCTCGATCTCAGGCCGGTCCTGTGCGACCACGGGTCTCAGCTTGAGCAGGAGCTGCGGGAGCGCCGCGCGATACTGATCTGCGATCTTCAGCGTGGCGACGAGTTTTCGTGCAGCATCCATCGCCTCGGGCGACGGCCCTTGCGCCGACGCGTTGCAGACGAGGAGCAGGAGGGCGCCGGCAATCGTCAACAAAAATCTCGACATGCATCTCTCCCGAAAAATCGTCCCGGCGACGCGATGTGCTCTCAGCGGCGAGCCGGAGCCGCGCCGATGATCGTTACCGGCGCGCCTTCGGCGGCGGCCTCCCGCTCGTCGTCGACATCCGTCACCTTGACGAAGAGGCTCGGCACCCGCTCGGCGCGGTCGAGCAGCCACGCCGCCCCGAACATGATGACGAAGCCGGCGAACGAGACGGCGAGTTGCTCCCAGACGCCCCTGGTGAATTGCATCAGGATCCAATGCGCCGAGAACGACAGGAACACGCTGAGGCAAAAGATCGGCAGCGAATGCTGGCCGCAGAGGATGACCGGGTGCACCCATTTCGAATGCAACGCCTTCCAGTGGCGCGGGATAAAATAGATCACCCAGACCGCCAGCGCCAGAAAGTGCGTGAAGCGCAGCATGTCGAGGTCGGTCTTGTCGATCGGGTAGATCGCCTTGATCATCCATTTCGGGATCAGCGCCTCGAGCGCAGGGATGTGCCAGGTCATCACGATCAGGAGCGCGAAGGCGAGCCAGGCCGCCGCCAGCGTCATCGCCGCCTTCGACCACACCCATGTTGCGATCTTGTCGATCTGGCCGACGCCACACCAGGCGGCGAACACGAACATCAGCTGCCAGCAGAACGGGTTGAAGTACCAGGTCGTGCCCGGCGGATAGGAGGCGATGTTCCAGTCGAACCGGCGCGCCAACACATACAACACCACGGAGGCAGCCAGCGTCAGGTTCGGCCGGCGCACCAGGCCCCACACGATGAAGGGCGCGGCGAGCACCAGCGTGATGTAGAGCGGCAGCACGTCGAGATTGACCGGCTTGTAGCGCAGCGAGAGCGCCTGACCTATCAGGATGTCCGGATGGTCGAGAAAATTGTGAACGTTGAACTCGTCTGCATACATCGGGTTGTCGAACCTCCTGACCGTGCGCGCGATCTGCGCCGTGAACAACAGGAACAGCATGATGTGGGCAACGTACATCTCGCCCGCGCGCCGCCACAGCCGCTTCAGCGCGGCGAGAAACCAGCCGCCGGCGACGATCGGCCCGTAGATCCAGCCGACCAGATAGCCGGAGATGAAGACGAAGAACTCGGCGGCGTCACTGAAGCCGTAGTTGCGCAAGGTCAGCCAGGCCACGACGTCGTGCGGGATGTGATCGAGGAAGATCATCCACAACCCGACGCCGCGGAAGAGATCGAGCCGCAAATCGCGCTCGACCGGCGCCAACAAAGCTGACTGGTCCCGTGTGCTCATGGCCCCGCCTCGTCCGGTGGGCGTCGCGCCGTCGCGGCGCCGAAAGATCGGATGCTAAAAAATGTAAATCAAAAGTCACCTGGCCCTGCGGCTAGTGCCGACGGTAGCCGACCTTGGCGTCCGTGCAAGGGGCTTCGTCATCGGGGCGCACAGACCGCGTCCGGCAAGTCATGAGACCTTGAACGGCGCCGGCTGGAGGTGGTGGTCCTCCCTGTAAAATGTCGAAAACAACCCCATGCACAGTAGAGACGGTCTCTTAAGTCCTTGCTTTGCCTGCGAAACTCAAACGGCCCGTCGGGCAAAAAATCAGCCCGGCGGTACGATCGCACGCCAGGGAGGGAGCAGGGTCAGGTCAGCTCGCCGCCCCGGGCAAGCATCTCGGTCAGCATCGCCTCGGCCTTGTGCTGGAGCGGCAGCGCGCCGCTCTCGGAGGCGATCGCGATGGCCGCGCGCAAGGCGACGATGATCGCGGCCTTGTTCGCCGCATCCGTCGGCGGCGTCACCACGGCCTCGCCGAGCAGGGCCTCGGCCTCGAGGCCGGAAAACCCCTGCTGGCGAGCGGTGTTGCGCGCCTCGCGCAGCATGTTCTGCGCGGCCTGGACGTCGCCGAGGCGGAAGGTTGCGAGCGCAAGATAGATCGAGCTGCGCAGCACCGCCGAGGTATAGCCGACCGCCTTCGCCTCCTCGCGCGCCTCGGCCAGCATGCCGCGCGCCCGGTCGAACAGCCCCTGCTCCAGATAGGCGATGCCGAGATGACAGGCGAGCACCGGCACGAACAGCCGGATGCCGTGCTTCTGCGCCAGCACGAACCCGTCTTCGAGAATGGCAGCGGCCGCGGCCGGCTCGTTGCGGCCGAGCATCAGCCAGCCGCCGCTATAGGCGGCGGCGACGCGGTCGTAGGGACGGCCCGTCTCCTCCGCGATCGCGGCGGCTTGTTGCTGGAGCTGGCCGGCGGTGTCGAGTTCGCCCATGACGGTGTGCGTGAAGCTCTTCATCATGCAGCAGAGGAGGAGCGTGTATTTTGGGGGAGTTCCGAAGGGCGCGCTTGCGTCCGGCCCCATGAGATTAGCGCGGCCTTGCGCCAACGTCTGCTCCGCTTCGCGATATCGACCGGCGAGAAAATAGGCCTGTCCCAGATTGTATTGTGCAAGGTTGCGCCAACCCGGGTTGCCTGACTTCTCGGCGAGGCCAACGACCTCCTGGCCGAGCGCAACCGCTTCAGTTGGCGTTCCGTAGAAATTCTGTCCACCCGCCATGACGGTCATGGCGGCGACCTTTCTTCCGATGTCGTCAATTCCACTAGCCCGGCGTTCGGCCTCCTTTCCGAGATCGATCCACTCGGCAACCTGACCGGACCAGATGAATGCCATTCGCGCCTCCATCCGGAGGTCAATTGCATCTGCCTCCCGCGAGAGAGTCATCGGCATCTTGTCGAGCGAACTCATCGCGATCCCGAAATAGTCGACCGCATCGGCATACGCCGAGCGCACAAGACATTTCTGCGCGGCACCTCTCCCGTACCCGAACGCTTTCAGCCAATCCTTCGCGCGCATTGCGTGGTAGCAAAGCGTGTCAGGACCGTCGCTCCATGTCTCGTCGCTTTCGAAGGCCGCAAGTATTCGCCCATGTATATTTTCGCGCACCTTTTCGACCATCGACTCGTAGGTCACTTGGCGGACCATCTCGTGCTGGAACTCGATCGAGTCCTCAAGTTCACTATCGATCCTGACGAGGATCTCGGCTCGGTCGAGCGCTCCGAGGCAATCCTGGAGAATGTCTTCGGGCAGCGCGGCGACGTTCCGCAGCATCATCACGCTTGAGCGCGGCCCCAGCGCCGCCGCTATTTGGAGAACCGAGCGCTCCTGCCTCGAGACACGATCGAGCCGCGCCGCAATCACCCCCTGAATGCTGGTAGGGATGCCGAGCTCGTCAATAGGTCGAACGAGCGCAAGGTCACCCCACTGACCGCGAAGCGTGCCACTATCTTTCAGTCCACGGCAGACTTCCTCGAGAAATAGAGGAACGTTGGCAGTATGAGAAATGATCCGGTTCTTCAAATCGGTGTTCATCGCCGACGGTCCGAGCATATCGGCCAACATGGCCAATCCCGAATCGTCATCCAGAGGGCGCATTGCAATCACTTCCGCATGGCAGCGTGCGATCCACTCGGGCATGCCGTTCGGCCTGCTCGTGAGAAAAACTATCAGGTTGGGACTCTGTAACGACGCAATTGCAGCAACAACCGCATCGCTGGCTCGGTCGATCCAGTGCAGGTCCTCGATGAGAAGAACCGTACGCTGTTGAAAGGCCAGGCTTTGCACGATGGCGCAACTTGCATCGGAAATGGCACGCGCGCGCGCGTAAGGCTCCAGCTCACTCCAGCGATGATCCGCGACCGGAATATCCAATATGGAATCGATCGCGAGCTGATGGATTGCCGGCAACTCCTTTCGGATGTCGACCAGACTATCCGAATCTCTGGCGGCAACTTCGATGATCGAAAGTATGGTGCGCTTGAGCGCGCTGAACGGCACGCCCTGAAGGTTCGGACTACACTCGGCGTCAATCAGCCGCCAGCCATCGGCCTTGAGCTCCTGGGCGAACTCATGCGCGAGCCGCGATTTTCCGATGCCTGCATCGCCGATCAGCAGGACCGTCTGCCGGCTTGCACTGGACCTCTCAGCGGCACGTCCCAACAGGGCCCGCTCAGTCGTGCGATCGACAAACCGCGAAACGCTCCGCGCTCGTCGCACCCGCCAGCTTGAAAGGTCGCTCGCTCCGACGACACGGTAGACCGGCAGCGGCTCGTTGAAACCGCGCAGCACCTTGCGGCCCAAGGCTTCGAATCGGACATGTCCATCCGCGAGTTTCTGGCAGGCTTCCGACACGTAGATCTGATTGGCTTCGGCCGCGGCCTCCAGCCTCGCGGCAAGATGCTGAGCGGCTCCTCCGATCTCGTAGACCTTGGAAAACTCGCTGGCGACCATATAGGCGACGACGTGCCCCGAATGGAGGCCGACCCGAACCTGAAGTCCGGGATCGCCAAGACTGCCGACCCGCCGGACAAGCTCGATGGCCGCATGGCAGGCCAGCGGAGCATGGTTGTCGTCGGCGATCGGGGCACCAAAGACAGCGGCCAAGCCGTCCCCCAACTCCTTGCTGACGATGCCGCCAAACTGGCGTACCGCGCCCCTCATGGCCGCCAGCGCTGGCTCCAGGCGTGAGACGGCCTCCTCCGGCTCCAATTCGGCAACAAGCCCCGTGGAGTCGATGACGTCGGCTCGGAGAATTGTCACAAACCGCCGCTCGCTGTCGGGATCAGCACGCCGACGTACCGCCGCCCCACACTTGGAGCACCAGCTATCGTCCGAATCAATCGCCGACTGGCACGCGAAGCAATGCATTCCTGCGCCTTCAAGGATCGCGGCGTCGCTGTCGTCCAGCGCCCGCGAGCAACTCGTGGTAAGAATACCTATCAAGAACCGCTTAGCAATCGGACTTGCCCATCGCCGTTAGCGGAGCACGGTGCGGTTGGCGATCTGGACGAAACACAGTCCTGAGTGGTAGCCTATGCAATCCCAGCAAAGATGGGGCATATATTCGGCGAAGCCGGGGTGGCAAAACTAACCGGCGTCGCGGAGCTGTATGTATTTTCACAAAGCCAAGGACATATTGAGGGAAAAGACGATGGGGTCGAGAACTTACACCGGGGCTTCATTCAAAGATTTGATGAACGACAATTATTTCCCTCTGGAAAACATGCAGAGGAGCGTGGACATCCTCAAGGCGTCGCCGGACATCCACGTGCCGACCCTGGAGTACGGCCAGTACCATCTGATCCTGACGCCGGCGGACAAATGGCCGGACGGGAGCGCGGCGTACTGGCACAAGGAGAAGGGACGAGCTCGCGTCGACCTCACCACGCAGTTGAATACGGTCCCGCTGTCCAAGGACGAGCCCGGCGTGATCCCGCTGACGCGATGCGCGCTGCTCGATGCCTGCGTGCGGAAGTGCTTCAATTCCGAGCCGCCGATCCCGATGAAGACCAATATCATCACTCACGCGGCGAGCGACGCCTATGCCGACCGGCACGAGATCCGGCTGGAGTGGGAGTACGACAACGGTGAGGACCAGGCGCCGACGCTGCTCCACCTGACGATGGTCTGTCCGTACCGCCCCTGATTCCGAGCGGGAGCAGCAGCGCGGAGGCTTCCGCACCAATCGAAGATGGTCCGTCGTCGCCACAGCATGCGTTGCACGACGGACCAATCATGCCCCGCCCTCTCCGCTCGAAGGCCGCGTTGCATTGTCTCGCGGCCGCGCCCTGTCATGGACCTGTCGCACGAAAATGATCCGCTTCCGCCGTGCGCGTGCGAGTCGCCTGCTTGAAGCAGTCGCCGCGTTCGTTTGACAGGAGCGCCCGATGCCCGTTGGACTGCTAGAGGTCTTAGGCACCATCGATGTCGGCCAGTTCTGGCCGGAGGGCCGGTCGGACGCCGACACCACCAAGGTCGTGGTGAATGTCGCCCCAGACGCGATCCGCTTCCGCAAGAACGACTCGGTGCCTTTCCAGCCGACCCACGTCTTCGAGGGCGCCAAGGTCAAGGGCCGGACCGCGACGGCGCCGATCAAGAACGGCAAGCTCACCATTCGCCTTCAGGGCATCGACGCGCCGGAGCTGCATTATCAGCCCTCGCCGCTCTCGGCCGCCGAGAAGAAGGGCCTGAGCGACGCCAAGCGGCAGGCCTATCACGAGGTCACACACCCCTACCGGCAGTTTCTTGGCGCGACGACGAGCAAGGCGCTGCATGACTTCCTCAGCAGCGCCGGCGAGCCCACGCTCGCCTGCCGGGTGTTCACCCATGTCGATGCGCCGAACGAGGTGTTCGACACCTATGGCCGGCTGGTCGGCGACATCGAGGTGACGGTCGCCGGCAAGACCATCGACATCAATCACTGGCTGGTCGAGCAGGGCTTTGCCTATCCAACCTTCTACTCTTCGATGAACGACGACGAGATCAAGGCCTTCCTCGCGCTCGCGAAGCCCGCACGCGCGCAGAAGCTGCCGGTCTGGAAGCATCTCGCCAAGACGATTCCCGCCTTCGACTTCGACCTGCGCGAACCCAGGAAGAACGAGACCGACGTGCTCGCGACCGACAAGGGCCCCGTGATCCTGCCGAAGCTCTATCGCCGCTACACCAACTGGTCGGCGCGCAAGAAGGCGAAGGTGACGAGCCAGACCTTCCAGAAATTCTTGGGCGAAGGCTCCGGCGGCAAGCCCGACACCTGCTACGAGATCGACGACTTCCTGACCAACGGCGTGCACTCGGCCACGCCGCGCAATTTTGCCGACTTCGTCGAGGGCGGCAAGACGATCAAGTTTCAGCCGGAGGGGCTGGTGTTCGGCGAGGCGCCGTCGAGTCTCGTGGGGGCGGACGGCAAGCCGATCACGACGTTCTGAGGATGCGCGCGCGGCCGACCGGGATCAACGGCGTTTTGTCGCAGATTGCTGCCGGCCGTGAGCTCGCACGTTCATGCGCCGCTATTCTCCTGTCGTTGCAGGCATTTCCGGCGGCCGAGCCTGGCCGATCAAGGACCGCTCGCGCTAACGGTTAGAATTCGCTACTACACAACCATAGATTTTTCGTCTATTTTCCTGGCCGCGGCGATTGCAGGGCGTCCTCGGTCGAAGTCCGAGTGACCCAAGATGCCGGCTCTCAAGGCGAGCTGGTGGATGAGAGGAAGATCAATCCGGCGGAGCCGCCTGCCCGTTCTCTCGGCCGGCCGGCGCCGCAGTCAAGCGACAAGGAGAACGGCATGCTGGTTCGACAGAACGTGTGGGAGCTTGGCGGCGACTGGGCGGATCCGATTCTCTGGTACGCGCGCGCGGTTGGCGCATTGAGGCCGAAGCCGCTCAACGATCGAACCAGCTGGCGCTTCTGGGCCGGCATGCACGGCTATCATCAGGGCCTGTGGGAGTTCTACGGCTACAAGGCGCCTGCCGAGCAAGTTCCTGCCCAGGCCGACTTCGACGAGTTCTGGCAGCAATGTCAGCACGGCAGCTGGTATTTTCTGCCATGGCACCGCGGCTATCTGATCGGGTTTGAGAAGCTCATTCGCTCGACCGTCGTGACGCTCGGTGGGCCGCCTGACTGGACCTTGCCTTACTGGAACTACTTCAAACCCGGTCAGGATGGCTTGCCGCCGGCATTCGGCAGCCCGGACTGGCCGGACGGCACCGGCAACAATCCCCTCTTCATTGAACAGCGGTGGGGACCCGGCGATCCCTCGCAGCCCGGCAAGGTCTTCGTCCCGCTCGACGCCGTGAACCTGGACGCGATGGACGTTCACGAGTTCACCGGTGTGGCAAGTGGCGGCGACCGCGGCTTCGGTGGCATCGACACCGGCTTCGAGCACGGCGGCACCAAGCATGGCGACATCGAAAGTCAACCGCACGACCAGGTTCACGGCCTTGTCGGCGGCGAGAAGATGTTCCCGGAGGCGAGCACGAGGCCATTGCCGGGACTGATGTCGTCACCGGTGACGGCCGGCCTGGATCCCATCTTCTGGCTGCACCACGCGAATATCGATCGGCTGTGGCAAAGCTGGAGGCAGAGCGATTCCCAGAACACGGATCCGGAAGAAGCCAGCTGGAAGAAGGGACCTGCCAGCCTCGGCCAGCATAAATTTGTCGTTCCTCTCCCCGACGGCTCGCCGTGGGAGTACACGCCGGAACAGATGTCGGACTTTGCCGGGGTGGGCTATACTTACAGCGATTTCTCGCCGGCAGGCGCGCCGTTGGCGGCCGTCGCCGGCAGGACAGCGACATCATCCGGAGCGGTCGCGATGGCGAGATCGACTGGAGCAACAGTTGAGGTGCTTGGCGCCAATGCCCAATCGCTTCCCGTCGCAGGGAAAGGTGCCGAGACCTCCGTGCAACTCGATGCGCGTACGCATACGAAAGTTGCCGCCAGGCTGGCTGCCGGCCCCGCGCCCGGGGCGCGCGCGGAGCAGGTCTTTCTCAATCTGGAGAATGTGCGCGGATATTCCGACGCCACCGTGCTGCAGGTCTATCTGCAGTTTGCGGGGAAGGACGGCGCGCCGTCCTTCGAGCGGCAGGTCGGGAGCATCGGGCTCTTCGGCATCACCAAGGCGACGGAGAGCGATACCGGGCACGCGGGAGACGGCTTGTCGTACGCGCTGAACATCACCAAGCCCTATTCGGAGTTCGCCGGTTCGGGCACTGCCGATCTCGCAAAGGTCGGCGTTCGTCTCCAGGCCGTCGCGCCGGTGCAGCAGTCGGCCGACGTGAGTGTCGGCCGCATCAGCATCGTCCGACAGGGCGATTGACGGCCGCTCATGACGCCCGCGGCCTACGAGCGTCTGCAAATCCGTATTCCGCTCACCGTCGCGGCAGCCGCCGCGTGGGCGGCCGTCGTGGCGTTGTCGGACCAGCGCAGGCTCGTCGCCTTCTGCAACAGCGATGTCTGGCCGGCACTGTCGCTCGATCAGCTCGCCCTTGCCATGACGTTCTATTCGCCGACAACACTCACCGGCGAATGGATGCTGATGGTAGCGGCGATGATGACGCCGATGCTCGCGGGCGCTCTTGGGCACGTGCGTGCGCGAAGCCTGCCGCGTCGACGCATGCGGTCGATGGCGCTCTTCATGATCGGATACTGGTCCATCTGGGCTGCCTGTGGCGTTCCCATCGTACTGGCCGTGCTGGCGCTGCAACTGATGCAATCATCATCGATCGTCACGATCGCATTGGCGGGATCGCTCGTCCTAGTCTGGCAATTCTCCCCCGTGAAACAGATCTGCCTGAACCACTGCCACGACCAGCCGCCGCTGGCGGCGTATGGGATCAGGGCCGACCTGGCTGCTCTCGGATATGGCGTCACCCAGGGTATCTGGTGTTGCGGAGCCTGCTGGGCGCTGATGCTCGTTCCGTTGGCGACGCAAGGCGGGCATTTGGCGGCGATGGCCGCGACCAGTGCATTCCTGATTGCCGAGCGCCTGGACAAACCGCGGCGCCCGGCGTGGGAGGTGCGATGGCCATCGACCGCTGCCAGGCTGCTATGGTTCAGGCTCGGCCTTTGGCGACGCACGGAGAGCGCCGGAGTGAAGGCAACCTGATCGGTGCCGACGGCACGCGCGACGACGCGATTCGCGCAGGCGACCGGGCAAACTTTGCCGGCGACACCGCCGCACCGGCAATTTTTTCAAGCTGCCGATGAGCGCGAGCCCGGAAACATCGGGAAATCCAACGAAAACATCTGGCACGCACGTTGCTTGCCCTTCGCGATCGTCTCGAGGGGCCGAACATGCAAGTCACGCCAGGAGCATCAATCTTCGGCTACCAGCCTGCAAAAGCCGGCTCAACGACCGGTGCATCGAAGCCGCCGGTGACCGACAATGGTGGGCCCTCGCAAGCCAACGAAGATGGCGCATCGGGCGACAGCAGCGTCGTGCAGGAATTCCTGAAATACGCGAAGATGAATCCCTTCGACCGTATGCGGGCTGCCATTCTGAAGAGCATGAATCTCAGCGAGGCCGACCTCGCCAACATGACCCCGGACCAGAAAGCGGCGGTGGAGCAGAAGATCCGGGACGCCATCGAAAAGCAGCTGGAGAAGAAGGGCCAGCAGCCCGGCAGCCTGGTCGACCAGTCCGCGTAACGACCGCGCATCACCAGTGGAATGTCGCGCCTTTTCCAATCTCGCAATCGAATGCCGTATCCTTGAGAACGGCGTCATTGACGGCATCCAGGACCATCGTGCGCGCCTCGATCCTGCCGTTTGGGTGCACCCTGAACGACAGGAATTCCCTGACCGCCTTGTCCGGTCTCACCGTGAAATGGGTCGTTGCGAAAGCGATCGTCCCGTCAGGCTGGATCATGTATCCGTCAAACCGCATGCTGGCCTTGACCGGAGGTCCCGCCGCGCCCGTGCCGTGAACTTGACAGGCTGAAAGGTCGACGAGCATGCGAAATTCCTTGCCATCGACGATCGCCTTGTTCAGCGCCGCATAGTCGGCGTTTCCGGGTTCGTCCGCGATCGCGGGGTGCGTCCAGAAGCTCGCTACGATCGCCAGAGCGGCGGCGCAGCTGCGCAGATCATTCGACAAATGTGGCTCCCAGGGATGGCGGCTCTCGGCTGGACCTCGTTTCGCCGGAGCAGGCTTGCGATGATATTCGTCGCTCTAGCCGGCTCCCGACTCGAACTTCACCGCCTCATGATTGGTGATGACTTCTCGAACGACCAGGGCATGCAGCTTCCGGGTAAAATCCGGATCGAGCCCGCTCTGTGCGGCGAGGATGCGAAGCCGTTTCAATTGCGCCGCTTCACGTCTGGGATCCCGGGATTCCAGTCCATGCCTGGCCTTGAGCTCTCCGATCGCGTCCGTACAGCGAAAGCGCTCTGCGAGCAGGTGCACCATCGCCGCATCCAGATTGTCGATGCTGCGGCGCAGCCTGGCCAGATCGCCGGCAAACTCCTGGTCATCATCCGTCATCGATCGGCACCTCCAGACAGCGCCGCGGCGGACAACCCGCCCTTCTGCAGAATGAAGCCCGCAATCTCATCGACACCTTGGCCACTCTTCAGATTGGAGAAGATGAACGGTCGCGCGCCTCGCATCCGCCGCGCGTCCGCTTCCATGATCTCCAGATTCGCGCCCACCATGGGAGCCAGATCGATCTTGTTGATCACCAGCAGATCGGATCGCATGATCCCCGGCCCTCCCTTGCGCGGGATCTTCTCTCCGGCGGCGACGTCGATGACGTAGACGGTCAGGTCCGCAAGCTCCGGGCTGAAGGTGGCGGCGAGATTGTCGCCACCCGACTCGACGAAGCAAAGCTCCGCGTCCGGAAACTTCAGGTTCATGTCGTGGATCGCCGCCAGGTTCATCGAGGCGTCCTCCCGTATGGCCGTATGCGGACAGCCACCCGTCTCCACCCCCATGATGCGCTCCGCCGCCAATGCCTGCGCGCGGGTCAGAATGAGCTGATCCTCCTTGGTGTAGATGTCGTTGGTGATGACGTAGATCTCATAGAAATCGCGCAGGTGCTTGCACAGCGCCTCGACCAGCGCCGTCTTTCCGGAACCGACCGGACCGCCGATTCCGACGCGCAGCGGCCCGTTGGTTGCCGCAATGCCGGGTGTGCGGAGAGACCTGCTCTCGTGTTCAATCGTCTTCATGACCGAAACAACCTCGTATATTGGAGCTCGTGTGCGATGGACGCGAGCTCAACCATCAGGCCCGCCGAACCGAGATCGTCGACCGTCTCACGGCTTGCGACTTCACTGCGCGACAGGATCGGCAGCTCGAGCGCCGCGATGGCAAGCTGACCGTCGGTCTGACCGAGAGGCACCAATCGCACGCCCGCGCTCACCAGATTGGCGACATAGCTGTGCAGGAATGCCGGCAGCGCGATGTCGACGGCAATCCGCTCGCGCGCCGCTCGCGCTCCGAGCAGGACGGCCAGCACCGGCGGACATTTCGGATCTGAGAAGATGTCCAGAATTCGATCCGGCCAGACACTGCGAAGGGTCGTAAGGCACGCAGACGATTGCTGGGCGGATTCGAGCACGAATTCGGATGTGCCGCGGGAAGCGGCTGCGAGTTCGGCCAGATCCGGGAGCTGGTCCTCGGCGCCCTCGGCCACGCATCGGTAGGCTTCGCTGAAGAAGATGGCTTCGTTCCGGCCCGAGCCGTAGCAAAGGTCGGCCTCGAGCCAATCGATCAGGCTGCGCCGATCGGAGACATAGCCGGCCTCCACCGCCCACTCCAGTCCGTGCGAGTAGCTGTAGGCCCCGTTCGGGAACGACGGCGAGAGCCAGCTCTGCAGCCTCAGGAACGCCAGCGCCGTATGTCCATAACTCTGGTCTGTCATCGCACCACCATGCCGGCAACGCGTCAGTACATGAAATAGCGCTGCGCCATCGGGACCACATTCACCGGCGGACACGTGAGCAGCCGTCCGTCGGCCCGCACCTCGTAGGTTTCGGCATCGACCTCCATGCGGGGCAGCGCGTCGTTGAGGATCATGGAATGCTTGCCGATCGATCGCGTGTTCGAGACCGGCAGGAGTTGCTTGGCCAGGCCCAATTGTCTCGTCGTTTCGAGCGAGGCCTGACTGACGAAGGTCACAGAATTTCTGCCGGGAGAACGGCCGAAGGCACCGAACATCGGCCGGTAATATTCCGGCTGAGGCGTCGGTATCGACGCATTGGGGTCGCCCATGATCGCGGCGACGATCATGCCGGATTTCAAGACCATGTCGGGCTTGATCCCGAAGAACGCCGGATCCCAGACGACGATGTCCGCGAGCTTCCCGACCTCGACCGAACCGACATGGCGTGACATTCCCTGCACGATGGCCGGATTGATCGTGTATTTTGCGACGTAGCGCCGCGCCCTGAAATTATCGTTCTGCCCGGTCTCCTCCGGCAACCGCCCGAACTGCTTCTTCATCTTGTCGGCGGTCTGCCACGTCCGCGTGATCACCTCGCCGACGCGCCCCATCGCCTGGCTATCCGACGACACGATCGAGAACGCGCCGAGATCGTGCAGGATATCCTCTGCGGCAATCGTCTCCTTTCGGATGCGGCTTTCCGCGAAGGCGACATCCTCCGGAATGCGACGGTCCAGATGGTGGGTCACCATCAGCATGTCGAGTGCTTCGTCGAGCGTGTTCGCGGTGTAGGGACGCGTCGGATTTGTCGAGGCCGGAATGACGTTGCTCTCGCCGCAGACCTTGATGATATCAGGCGCGTGCCCGCCGCCGGCCCCTTCCGTATGGGCCGCATGGATCGTCCTGCCCTTGAACGCGGCGATCGTGCGCTCGACGAACCCGCCTTCGTTCAGGGAATCGGTGTGGATCATGACTTGCACGTCCATGTCGTCCGCGACAGAGAGGCAGCAGTCGATCGATGCGGGCGTTGCGCCCCAGTCCTCGTGCAGCTTCAGGCCACACGCGCCGGCTTCGATCTGCTCGACCAGGCCCGCGGGTAGGCTCGCATTGCCCTTGCCGAAAATGCCGAAGTTCATCGGGAACCCATCCAGCGCCTCGAGCATCCGATGGATGTGCCATGGCCCCGGCGTACAGGTCGTCGCCGTCGTCCCAGCGGCAGGTCCGGTGCCGCCACCCATCATGGTCGTGACGCCCGAGAAAAGCGCCTCGTCGATCTGCTGAGGGCAGATGAAATGAATGTGCGTATCCATTCCGCCGGCGGTGATGATCTTGCCCTCGCCCGCGATGATTTCCGTCCCCGGCCCAATGATGATCGATACACCCGGCTGTACGTCGGGATTGCCCGCCTTGCCGATGGCGGCAATGAGCCCGTCCCTGATCGCGATGTCGGCCTTGACGATTCCCCAGTGATCGAGGATCAGCGCATTGGTAATGACCGTATCGACCGCGCCCTGCGCGCGCGTGAGCTGCGATTGTCCCATGCCGTCGCGAATGACCTTGCCGCCGCCGAACTTGACCTCCTCGCCATAGATGGTGAGGTCCCTCTCGGGCTCGATGAACAGGTCAGTATCCGCCAGGCGCACCCTGTCGCCGACCGTGGGGCCGAACATCTGCGCATAGGCAGCGCGGCTCATCGTGTGGGACATGTCTTCCTGACCTTATTCGTTGGCGCCGGACGCATCGTTTCCTGATTCCAGAGGTCCCATCACGCCGCCGCTGAAGCCGTAGATGCGCCGCGCTCCGGCAAACGGGATCAATGAGACCTCGCGCGACTGACCCGGCTCGAATCGCACGGCCGTCCCGGCCGGGATATCGAGGCGGCACCCACGGGCAAGGGATCGATCGAACGCGAGTACGGCGTTCACTTCGGCGAAGTGATAATGGCTGCCCACCTGGACCGGCCGGTCGCCGGTGTTGGCTACGGCAATCGATGGTCCGGTCCGGTCCCCGTTCAGGACGATGTCGCCGTCAGCCGGAATGACCTCCCCGGGAATCATGCCACGCCTCCAAGCAGCAGCAGCCCGACAAGGCCAGCGCATACGCCCGCCGCGCGAAGCAAGCTTCGTCTGGTCGCGTTTCCTCCTGAGAACCCGATGACCATGCCGGTCAGGAGAAGAGCGGCGGTCGCCGTCGTGAAGCCGATCACATAGGGGACAAGCATCGCGGCGGCTTCAGTTCCGTGGGCGTGACCATGGAAGAACGCGAACAGGCCGACGGCCGCCGCGCCCAGCATGACGGGCATCCTGAATTCGAACGCAACGAACGCTGCCAGCGCCACCACCGAGAGGCTGATCGCCGCCTCCACAAATCCCAGCTCAAGTCCTGCGCTTGCCGCGGCGAAGCCGCCCAGCATCGCGATCAGAAAGGTCAGCGGCCACACGGCTCTCGCGGATCCGCCCACGAGCGCGCTCCACGTTCCCACCAACGTGACCGCAATCAGATGATCGGCGCCGCTGAACGGATGGACGAGACCGGCGTCGAACGAACTGCCCGCGCCCGGAATGGGATGAGCGAAGGCCGGCGCCGCAAGCAGGCTCAACGCAGCGACGCAAATCGGGATGATGCGCATCATCGGCTCCTATCGGATCGGGTTGTGCACCGGGACAAGCTTGGTCCCGTCCGGAAACGTTGCCTCGACCTGGATCTCGCGGATCATTTCCGGGATGCCCTCCATGACCTGGTCGCGGCGCAGCAGCCGGCCACCTTCGGACATCAGATCCGCGACCGATCGTCCGTCGCGGGCGCCTTCCATGATGGCATCCGAAATCAATGCGATGCTTTCGGGATAATTCAGCTTGACGCCTCGCGCGAGCCGGCCGCGCGCAACGATCGCGGCGAGGGCTATCATCAGCTTGTCTCGTTCCCGTGGCGTCAGATTCAAGATGCTCCTCCCACCTGGCCGCGCTGCTAACAGGACCACATCTTCGGCACTCCGAAGGGACCGGATCCGAGCTCATGGTCGAGTTGATCGAGGAAGCGGCGCAGACCTCGCCTGAGGTCCACGCTTGCAATCGCGGCGACCCGGACCACGATGATCGCGCCCACGATCGTGACGCCGCACGCGCATTCCAGCGAAGCACCGATCTCGCGCAATCTCTCGAGCCGGGCCTCGAGACCCGGACCGAAATAGATCATTGTCGCGATCGCCTTCCAGTTCGAGAGCAGCGCCGTCTTCCGAAGCTGCGGGAGCGCCTGGTCTGAGGCGAGGAAGCCATCCGCCCACACCAGACGGCCGTCGACCCTGACGCGCCAACTGTCCAGGATATGTCCGGCAAGAACCTCCTCGCCGCTTTCGATGCGGCCAAGAACCAGCCACTCGAGGGCAATCAATTCGGTACCCGAGTTCACATCGATCTCGGTCTGCCGCGCGATGCGCGCCTGGTTGAAGACGATCGTCTCTTGCGGAAGCCACGCAAGCCGGGCATTTCCCTCAGCCCTTAACCGCGTCCGGATTCGCGCAGGCCGATCCAGCGCCCGATAGACCTTCTCCGCGGCCTGCGTGGTCACCGCGACCGACGCATTCCCTTGAGCGACCACCTCGATCCTGATCTCGTCGCCGCCTGCGACACCGCCCGAGGTATTGATGAGGACCGCCTCCTTGCGCCGACGATCGTCGACATTCGGGAAGGCAACGGCCATCGGAAACTTCTGATAGACGTTGATGATCTCCGTGCCGTTTGCGGCGCCGGAGAACACCACGCGAGCTTCCCCGGCAGCGCGCTGCAGATCGAATTTTTCCGTGGCGCTCTGCCCTTCTCCCGGTTGGCCGGGATGAGCCGCGGATGTCCCGCGAGAGCGCTCGTGAATTGCTTCAAACATCCGTCTCGGGGCTCATGATTGACCGTGTGTGTCTCGCATATCGGCGAGGGAGAGGCCGGGCGTGGAACGGCAATGCCGACCACGCCCGGACCTCATGTCGCGAAACCGGGATCAGAAACCCGCAAGACCCTGGGAGCCGTTGTACGGGATCTTGACGCTGCCGATCTCCTTCAGCGAACCGTCCGGCTGGGTGCTGTAGCTGACCAGCTTCGAGGCGTTGCCGTAGATCTGATAGAGATAGGCGCCGTCCGGCGAGATCCAGCTATCGCTGGGACCGCTCGTCACGGTCCCGTTCAATCCCCTCGCGGTGCCGTCGCCGGGAACCTTCGGGCACGCCGGATCGCACGCAATCTCCAGGCCGCCACCATTGATGCGGTAGCTGCTGATGTTGCTGTAGCCGAAGTTCGTTGCGTAGATCGTGCGATCATCGGGAGCGACGGCCAGCCAGCACAGCTCGGACGGCAGGCCCGCGCTGGTGTCGATCTTGACGAGCGGGCCGATCTTGATCGAGCCGTTCTTCTCGATGGTGCAGATGGAGCATCCGTCGCCGACGGCATAGCCGATCACGAACGTATTCGGACGCTGATTCAGGAACGCGATGTAGAACGGAGAACCGCCCTTCGCATCGTAGAACCTGGCCGTGCCGAGCGAGCCGTCCTTTTGCAGGGCGAACACGGCAAGGCCGTCCGGATCCGGTGCATTCGACGCAATCGAGTGCAACGCGCCGCCGGCGCGCTGGACCCAGAGAATCGGCGAGCCGTCGGGATACAAGCCGGTGAGCGCGATCGGCTCATCGAAAGTGGTGCCGACAAGCACGAGCTCCTCGTTGGGCGAGACCACGACCATGGTGGAGACACGGTTCCGCTTGCTGTACGTATTCACCGTGTATCGCTCGGGCCGCGTCTTGAGCATGCCTTCGGCATCGACCGACATCAGCCGAAGATGATCCGGTCCGAACGCGTGCAGCACGAAGAGGGTGCGCGTCGACGGAGCGAAAGCCAGCGATTTGGCCGTGCCACTCCTGCCCTCGACCGGGTTGCCGGTCGACTTCACGTCGAGCAGCGTGAGACGACCGTCGCTCTCCAGGCGGAAGCTCGAAACGGAATTGTCTCCGCCATTGGTCGCAAACAGAAAGCGCCGATCGGATGTAATGATGACGCTTCCTGCACCCTCGTAAGAGTTGGGCGCGCTGTCCTGGCCGCTGATCGGCTTGAATTCACCGGAGCCGGCGCCGCCCGTCTTGATACGCGCGACCTCGGCCAGCTTGCCGTCCGCCTGCCGCGTGTAGTGAATAATGGCGTTATCGATCTCATTGGTCTGGATATAGAGATGGCCAGTCTGCCCCTTCGACATTCCCATCTCGCTCGCCGTCGCTTCTTTAGCCATCTCTCGCTCCTTTGATGATTGGCTTTGGTAAATCGAATGACTTTCGGTGACCTGCACCATTGCTATGGCTTCAGCGGAGGGTATCCATCGACGTAAACCCAGTCGGACGCCCGCACGGGTACATGGCACGCCTGGCATTGCGCCCTGTAATTCGTCGTCGTCGTTTTCGAGCGATCGCCCGCGTCGAACCAGGACCATCCCCAGCCGTCGCCCCACAACGCGCTCTCCGGGTGACGGTTCGCGGTGTCCTTCACCATGACGAACCATCCCTTCAAAGCATCGGCGCGGCTGACGGTACCGGTCGTCATTTCAGAGGTTGCCGCCTTGAACACTTCCTTGACCAGCACCGCACCGTCCGGGAAGCGCTTGTCCTTCCGATAGGCGTCGATCACTCCGGGCGAGGCGTACACGACGTGAAGCTCCTTCGAGCCGTGAGTGTCGTCTGCCGCAATCGCCCAGCTTTCGAGGAGCTGATAGGTCGTACGATAGTCATCGGGCACGTGCAGATGCCCGTCGCGGTCGGCGACACTCGCACCGGTCGAAACGCCATCCGCCGCGTTCGCCGGCAGCTGTGACTGCCTGACCGCGGCCGCGATCCCGAGGATCACGACGACGGCGACACAGGCGGCTTTGAGGATTTTCATGCCGATCTTCCGCCGATTACGCGGTCACCGCGCGTCCTTGTTGTCCAGCAGCGGATAGAACTGGGTCCAGACCTCATCCTTCTTGGCGTTGGCGATATGGCAGTAGGCGCACTCGTCCTTCGACTTCACCTTGGCCGTCGGCGCCTTCGGTTCGTGGTGATTGAAGTTGAAATAGCCCCACCCGTTGGTGTCGGCGAAGCGCTTCGAATCCTTGACGGTCACGTCGGCGCCGTTCCACTTGCCCGGGAAGTAGCCCCGTCCCGACGCTTCCGTTCGCGAGCCGTCGGCGTTCTCCTGCGGCAACGTCAGCTGCAGCTCCTTGAACAGGATCGTCCCTTCGGGGAATTCGCTGGTCTTCTTGTAGATCGCGTACGAGCCCGGCTCGATATAGACGTTGTGGAATTCCGGGAAGTTCGCCTGTCCGCCGTTGAGGGCGTTCGGCGTCAGCGGCGAGCCGACATAGACCCACTCGTGGAAATTCTTCGGCAGGAGCAACTGCCCGTCCGCGGTGTATTCCGGCAGATAGCGCGTATTGCTCTGGGCATTGCTATCCCTAAGCGATCCGAAGAACAGAATCGTTGCGACCGCACTGCCTACGATGACCGCCGCTGCTGCCTGGACTCCCACGCGCATTGTCTTCTCCCGCGACTGCGGCCGAACGCGCGAGGCGCCGGCACAATTGACCTGTCGAGAGATGACTTAGCCAGTCGCGGAGGATCCTGCGCGCTGGGGATTGCTTCCGCTTTGGCCATCTTGATGCATTCCGTGCCGAACCTGCGATCGGTGAAGAGGTTGACGCTGCGGAAGCAGGACGCGCGGCCCCAAGCGGCGCCGCGAGCGCGGCGCGGACGGCCATGGAAGCGACCGAGAGGGTGCAAGGTCAGCGGGTGAGGTCTGAAAGCGGGGCTGTTCTCAGGGGGCGCTCGCGGCAGATCCGGTAGTTGTCCTGCCAGGGACGAAGCCGCTCGAAAGCCGCGCTCGCCGCCAGCACGTCGAAGTCGGCGTTTCGCCGACCTATGATCTGCATCCCGACCGGAAGCCCGTCGGACAGACCTGCTGGAATTGAGGCTGCCGGATGGCCCGTAAAGTTGACGAAGTAGGTCAGGGCCCATCCGATCAGAGGATCTATCTCGACACCATTGATCGACTTCGGCCCAGCCGTGTTGCCGTCGCTGGCGTTGTCGACCGGCGGGCACGCGACGGTCGGCGTGACCAATAGATCGAATCTTTCAAGGACGTTCTGGAAGGCATCGTAGACCTCCGACCGGACAGCCTGGTCGCGGAAGAAATCGAGCCCCGACACGCGATTGGTCTTCTCGACCCAATCCATGTATTCAGGCGGAAAGTCGTCGCGATGCTTGCCGAACAGATCGATGCCGTCGCGCTTCATGTTCTCGATCGCCTGCAGGTTCAGAAGCATGTAGAGACGCGACCAGACGTCGCTCAGCTCCCGTTGCGAGCGAACGATGCCGAGCTTCACTTCCTCCACATGAGCGCCGGCTTCCTCGAACGCCTGTACCGCGCGGCGGACCGTCGCCGCGACTTTTCCGTCGACCGGAAAGACGTCCAGATCCGGACTATAGGCAATCTTGAGGCCACGGATCGAACGACGGGTCGCCGCGGTGAAGTCGACGGGCGGCTCGATCAGGCTGAAGGGATCTCGCGGATCAGGGCCGGCAAGTACGTTCAACGCAATTGCGGCATCTTCGACCGTCCGCGTGATGGGCCCTTCGAACAGGAACGGAGAGTCGGCCACGCCGAACGCGTTGGGACGCACGAGGAACGGCACGCGTCCGAACGACGCCTTGTAGCCATAGACCCCACACCAGGCCGATGGGATTCGTATCGAGCCGCCGGCATCCGTGCCTTCTGCAATGGGTAGCAGTCCATCGGCGACCGCCGCGGCGCTTCCTCCGGATGAGCCGCCCGTGTTCTTGGCAAGATTGAACGGGTTGCGCGTGGGACCAAACAGGTAGTTGTCGCAGGTGCCCCGGAATCCCATGAGAGGGCTGTTGGTCTTGCCGAGGAACACGGCCCCCCCACGCTTCTCCATGCGCTCGCAGAACACGCAGTAACCGTTCACGACGTGGTGCTTGAGCGCGCGGATGCCGCCCAGGCTCGCAGGCCAGCCCGGCTTGAAGTCGAACAGATCCTTGAGCGCCGACGGAATGCCGTGCAGTGGGCCCCACGACTCGCCTGCGACCAACGCGCGCTCGGCCTCTTTCGCCCTCGTGCGGGCGCCGTCGAAATCGAGATAAACCAGCGCATTCAGGCTCGGGTTGCGCGCTTCGATGCGCCGGATGAACGCATCGACCACGTCAACCGGCGACAGATCACGTCGCCGGATGCGAGCTGCCAGTTCGTGCGCGGTGAGGTAAGCGAGTTCGTCGGAATGCAAGGACCGGCTCACGCTCGACATCGTCTCCTCCTTCTGAACCACTTCAGGACGAAGCCGCATTTGACATTGAAACAGTTCTTGCCTGCGCAGCCGTGATTGCTTCGTCTTTCGCAATCTTGATGCATTCACCGCGACGGCCATCGACAAGGCATCGATCAGGGTTCATGTGCGCTGACGTGGGCTGCAGGTTACGCCGACGCGCGTTGGCACATCCCGCGCGTCACCGCACAAGGGCACGCTTCCATGGACCGACCTCCCGTTTCTCGCGGCTTCAAATCCAGGCGACAGGCACCCGAAGCCGCCCGGCTGCCGCCGGGTCAGTATCTGACGACCGACTTCCCGGTGCTGTCCGCCGGACCCACGCCGGATATCCGTGTCGCCGACTGGAAGATTGCGCTTCAACTCGGCGGATCGTTGCTGGGGAAATGGACCTGGGACGAATTCGAGGCACTGCCCCAGACCACGATCGCGGTCGACATTCACTGCGTCACCAAATGGACCAAGCTCAGCACGGTCTGGCAGGGCGTCAGCTTCGACGACCTTCTCAAGGTGGTCGGGCTGAGCGAGCCGCCGAACGCCTATGTCATGGCGCATTGCGACGGCGGATACACGACGAACCTTCCGGTGACCGACCTGGTCGCGGGAAAGGCGATGATCGCGACCCGCTATGAGGGCCTGCCGCTCGCCCCGGCGCACGGCGGCCCCGCGCGACTCCTGGTGCCGCATCTCTACTTCTGGAAGAGCGCAAAGTGGCTGCGAAGGCTCCGCTTCATGCCCAAGGACGAGCCCGGGTTCTGGGAATCGCGTGGTTATCACAATTATGGCGATCCCTGGCGGGAGCAGCGCTATGACGGCGACTGATGCGCCTCTGCAGCAGCCCAGCATCGCGTGGCAGACCGGTCGCGTGCAGGCCATCGTGACTGAGACAAGCCGGGTGAAGAGCATCATCCTGCAGCCGGCCAACTGGTCCGGGCACTGGCCCGGCCAGCACGTCGACATCCGTCTCACCGCCGATGACGGCTATCAGGCCGAACGAAGTTACTCGATCGCATCGCCTCCGGAAGAAAAGCTGCTCGCTCTCACCGTGGAACGGGTCGAGGACGGTGAGGTGTCGTCCTATCTCCTCGACGAATTGCAGGTTGGTGATGCTCTCGAATTTCGGGGGCCCATTGGGCTGCATTTCATCTGGAGTCAAACGCGCGGTGGACCGATTTGCCTGGTCGCGGGCGGTACCGGGATTACGCCTTTGATGGCCATGTTGCGCCACCGCAGGAGGTCGCTCGCACGCATACCGGCATCATTGATCTATTCGGCACGCAGCCTTGCCGAAATCGTGTATCGGGATGAACTCGCTACGATGGCTCGCGGCGATCGCGACCTCCGCCTGGTCTATGCGCTCACCCGCGAGCATCCGAGCGACTGGAACGGACATCGGGGACGGGTCAACGAGGCGCTGCTCGCAGAGAACAGCTTTACGCGCGAGCAGAATCCCACGTTCTTCATTTGCGGTCCCACCGGGTTTGTCGAGGGCATCTCGAGCATGCTCGTGAAGCTCGGCTTCGACCCTCTCGCCATAAGAACCGAGCGTTTCGGGCCAACAGGAGCATGATCGCCATGGCAGACAACATCGCCGACCTCATTCTTGGCGGTGACCCCGGCACACATTTGCTTCAAGAAGCCTTTGCCTTTGACATCACCCTGACGAAGATCCGGTGCGCGGCATGCAACACCGTGTCCTGCCTTGGCTCTCTCGCCGTCGACGGCGGGCCGCTGGAGGCGCTCGTCAAATGCGCCGATTGCGGAAGCGATCTGATGAAGGCGACGCGCACTCAGAGGGGATGTGTCCTTGAAATGCACGGTGCCCGGCACCTGTACTTCTGAATGCCGCGCCCGATCGCCCGCCAAGCCCCGAAATCAAAGACCCGCCATGCACGGTGAAGACATCCACCTCGCTGAAATCGAGCGCCAGATTGCCGCCACGGCGGCGAAGCTTCGCGAGCTGATTGAACAGTCGGCCTCACATGTCGCCGCGATGAGCGAAGAGCTCGTCGGCCAGCGAATTGACGATCAGGCCGCGCGGCTCGAGATTCTGATCAGGCGCCGCGACGAGCTCCTCAGAGCCAGATCTGGCGAAGACTGAAAAGGACGGCCGGGGCAGATCGGGAAGCGTCAGCCGTGAAATTTCAACCCGTCGACGATCTTGTCGATCACCTTGCGCTCGGCGCGCATCGAAATTCCAACCAGATTCAGGTCTGTGCGGGAAACGGCCTTCACGACCTCGCGGTTGGCGGCGTCGTGAGCGGTCCTGAACATGTCCTCGGTATAGAGCCCCGGCGTCACTCCGCGCGTCAGTGCGCGATCGAGCGCGCGAGATAGCGCCGCGCGGTCGGCGCCATAGATCAGGATGGGCTGGCCGATCAACGGCAGATATTTCGTCCCGGAGCCGTCTTCGTAGGGGTCGCCGATGCAGGCCGGAAAAGCCGCCGCGATCCCGCTGGCGAGGAAAGAGGCCACGTTCAGCTTCTGCCACGGCTCAAGGTCGGTGCGGACCACGACCGCGATCTTGGTGTCAAACTGCATGACGGTTTTGCCGCTATTCCTCAGCGCTCGCGAAGAGCGAAAGAGCCCTTACTCCATGCTTGCGCGCATCGAACGCTTTTGCAAGTGGGCCACTTCCGCGGACGGCCTTCGGGTGAAAACCAATTATATCGATTTCACCTCGCCGCCGTCCATCCGCAATGCCGAGCCGGTCATCCAGCGCGCGCCGGGCGATACGAGGAACGCCATCAACTCGGCAATCTCTTCCGGCTCACCGTAACGCGCGATCCCGGCGTCCTTGGGAAACTTCGCCGTGGCTTCCTCGACGGTCATGTTGTGCAGGGGCGCCCAGTGCTCGAGGTAGGAGCGGCGGCGGCCCGTCATCACCGGCCCCGGCAGGACGCTGTTGACCTGGACGCCATCGCTGATTCCCTTGTCGGAGAACGCCTTTGCCAAGGCGACGATTGCAGCGTTGATGGTGCCGACCGCGGCATAGGGCGCCTTGGGGAAAGAGGCCGAGTTTCCCGACATCAACACCACCGCCCCCTGCGCGGCCATGAGCGACGGCCAGGCGGCGATCGTGAGCCGCCGGGCGCCATGCAGCTTCAACGCCAGTCCGGCGTCCCACTGTGCTTCCGTCGTCTCGAACAGATCGACCTGAGGTACCGCGCCTGCGATATTGAGCAGGGCATCGATCCGGCCGAACGCCGCCAAGGTCTGGTCGACGACAGATTGAGCGGCACGAGGTTCGGCCAGATCGGCATCGATCACCAGCACCCCGGCGCCGGCGGCCCGGACCGCCCTTGCGGTGTCCTCGAGATTGGCGCGGTTTCGCGCGACCAGGGCAAGCGCCGAGAAATCGCGCGCCAGGCGTACCGCGGTCGCCCGGCCGATTCCCTGGCTCGCCCCCGTCACGATGGCGACTGATTTCGACATATGAACCCTCCCGAATACCAAGCTTGCAAATATCAGTCGCGAACAACGACCATCTTTCCGACTGCCTCGTTCGCCTCCATGACGCGATGCGCCTCGCGAATCTCGTCGAAGCGAAAGACCCGCGCCGGCTTGACGTCCAGCCGGCCGGCCGCCGCATCGGCGGCGATTTCCCGCAGCGGCACGTCGGAGAGCGGGAACCCGGGCGTGCCGAACACGAAGCTGCCGAAGAAGGTCAGGTAGACGCCGCTCGGCATCTGCAGCAGCGGGTTGAAATCCGGAATCGGATCAAGCCCGCCGAGCCAGCCGGCGAGACAGGAGCGGCCGCCGCGGCGAAGCATGGCGAGAGTGTCGAGCACGACGCTGTTGCCGACGAGGTCCAAGACTGCGTCGACCTGCTTCGCCTCGGGCAGATGCTTCGAGAGATCGCGCCGTTCGATTTCGCAGCGCGCGGCTCCGAGCTTCTCCAGCAGGGCAAAGCGTTCCCGGCTGCGCGTCGTCGCGATGACCCGCGCGCCGGCATTGACCGCAAGCTTGAGTGCGGCCTGACCGAACGAGGACGTCGCTCCGCGAATGACGAGAACCTGACCTTTCGCGAGATCGAGATTTCGGAAGAGACAGGTCCATGCCGTCGCGAAGGTTTCGGGGATCGCTGCGAGCTCGGCCCAGGGCAAATCCGCATCGATCGATGCGACGTTCGAGACCGGCGCACGCGTGTATTCGGCGTAGCTGCCGTTGATGGTTCGACCGAGACCGCCCATCAATGCGGCCACCTTGGCGCCCACCGGAAATTCTCCGCCCGGGCACGACTTGCCGAATCCCTTGACCTCGATGACGGCATGACCGAGCTGCGGCTCCGGCTCCGGAACGTCTCGATAGACGAGGCTGTCCAAGCCACCGAATTTTTCAAGAACGATGGCGCGCATGATGGCTCTCCCGACGTTTCTCGCGGCGAGGGAAGCGGCGGTTACCCATTCGAATTCAGCTGGCCAAGAAAATCACCGATCGAAGCTGCGATCTCCCGCGCGTGAGTCTCGAGCGCAAAGTGCCCTGTGTCGAAGAAGCGCACTTCGGCGCCCGGCATGTCGCGCTGAAACGCCGTCGCGCCCGCCGGCAGGAAAAAGGGATCGTTCTTGCCCCAGACCGCCAGGAAGGGCGGCTTGTGCTTGCGGAAGTAGGCCTGGAATTCCGGATACATGGCGACGTTGGTCCTGTAGTCGCCGAAGAGATCGAGCTGGATCTCGTCCGCGCCTGGGCGCTCGAGATAATGGTTGTCCAGCGTGAAGCCATCAGGGGAGATCAGGGAGGTGTCAGGCACCCCGTAGGTGTATTGCCAGACCGTCGTCTCCGGCGAAAGGAATGATCGCAGCACCGCCCGATTCGCTTGCGATGCATCTTGCCAGTAAGCCCGGATCGGGCTCCAGCCATCGCTCAATCCCTCCTCATAGGCATTGCCATTCTGCGAGATGATGGAAACGATGCGCTCGGGATGCCGAAGAGCCATCCGAAAGCCCGTCGGCGCGCCATAGTCGAAGACGTAGAGCGAGAAACGGGCGAGTCCGATGACTTCTGTGAACCGTTCGATCACCTGCGCCAACGCGGCAAACGTATATGCAAAGCTTTCGCGAGCCGGCATGTCGGACTGGCCGAACCCGGGCAGATCCGGCGCCACCAGTCGGAAGCGATCCGAGAGTGCCGGGATCAACTCGCGGAACATGTGGCCGGCCGTCGGAAATCCGTGCAGCAGCAGCAAGGCGGGCGCGTCAGCCCGGCCAGCCTCCCGGTAAAATACGTTCAGTCCGTCCACGTCCGCCTTGCGGTATCGAATGCTCGTCATCTGCGGTCCCTCCCTCGACACCTGTTGCGCCCGGTGAAATCGATGTTCCGATGGCAGCCGATCCGAGGCGGTCTCACCTGGACATTTCGTGGCTCGGGGCGATCCGGTTACAGACTTCCCGGGGATTTCTGCCCGTACGAGGCTGCCTGTCGCCTGCTCTGCCCGATCTATCGTGCCTCGGATCTATTCATTCGAACCCCCTGCGATAGTCCGTAGGAGTCCAACCCGTCGCTTTGCGAAAGGCGGAGCTGAAGGAGCTCGTTTGCGCATAGCCCAGGCTGAGTGCGATGTCCGTAATCGATACCGCGCGATCCGCCAGCCGCAGCTTGGCGAACTCCATGCGTCGCTGCACCTGATACTGGTAGGCCGGGATTCCGAACGACTTCTTGAAAGCGCGGCAGAAGTGGTGAACGCTGAGCCTGACGAGCTCGGCGAGCTTGAGGAGGCAGACCTGTTCTCCCAGATGCCCCTCGACGTACTCGACCACGACACGCTTCTGCCAACCCGCGAGACCTCCACGACTGACCGCTGCCGGTTCGCGAACAACATCGTGATCAGACCTGGAAAGCTCGTGGGCGAGCACGCCGCAGAGCGCTTCGAGGTAGGGCGCGCAATTCGTCTCGGCGCTCTCGATCGCCTTCTTCAATTTGGAGGCGGTTTCCCAGACCAGCGGATCCTCGAAGTATATTCTCGGCGCGAGCCCGGCCGCGCTGTCGTCGGACTTGTGAAGCGCGGCGGGATCGAAGTAGAGGAAGGTCACCTGCGCAGACGAGGCAGTCTCATGCCATTCCCGATAGGCGCGTCCCGCCGGGACAAAGGTCAGCCTGTGCTCGGAGCCGCGCAGCTTCGACGAGCAGAGGCCATCGATGGAGGTCTCACCGCTTTTCCGCGCTCCCTCGTTGTACAACGCCAGGAGATGTCTCGACCCCTGAAAGCGAAATTCAATCCTGTTGCCGACCGGGAGGTGAACGCTCTCCGAAAACCACCAGCGCCAGCCTATCCCAAGGCGCTTCACCGGCTCGGAAGGCGTTATGCTGACCGTCGGATGAAGCGCTGCGTCGGACGGCCTAGAAGACAGCGTCTCGTCCACCGGCCGGATTGGCGAAGCGGAGACCGCCATCCGTGGCGTGCTCTCACTCGAATTTGATACGTACATCCCCATCGTCGTCGCCCTGTTCTGTGCTCCGGATGGCCGCGTCCAATCGTCAACGAATTTCTGCACGGAGGAGATGCCCTGGTCGCCTGGATACGGGCGTTGAAGCCGCAAGCTGCACGTGACGTTACCTCTCCGGTCAAGACGCGCTGCCAACGCCGGCTGACAGCACCGCACAGGGGCAACATGCTTTTCATCGCCCCCGCGGACAATCTCACGCTTGTGCTGTTCCGGCCCATACTTAGGTATGGGTCGCGTGCATTGAAGGCGCCGAGATGATTCAGCACGAGATGCCAGTCCCGAAGCTTCAGCCCTGGAGTTGGAGCGCTTCTGCCATTCGGACGAGCATTGCCGCGGTTTTTGCCCCGAGCTTCCGCATCACGCTGCCACGATGCATCTTGACTGTCGCTTCGCTGATCGAGAGCTCGCTGGCGACCTGCTTGTTCATCAGACCGGATGCCACCAGCGTCATCACTTGCCGCTCGCGCGTGGTCAGGAGTGCAAACTTCTCCTGCAACTGCGTCAGGTGCGCGCTGTCGTCGCGCCGATCGATGTCCTTTCGGATCGCGGCCGTGATCGCATCGAGAAGGTCCTGATCCCGTATCGGCTTGGTGAGAAAATCGACCGCCCCCAGCTTCATGCCTCTTACCGACATGGGAATGTCGCCAAAGGCGGTCATCAGGATCACCGGGATTCCGACATTGATTTTCGTCAGGTACTCCTGCAGCTCCAAGCCACTCGTGCCGGGCAATCTGACATCGAGCACCAGGCACGCAGGGGCATCCGACAGTTCGACCTTGAGGAAATCCGAGGCTGATCCGTACAGGGCGACCTTGTAGTGCAGGGACTCGAGCAGATCGCCAAGGGACTCGCGAACCGCGCGGTCATCGTCGACGATATGAACAACGCCGGAAGGAGGCATGTCTACCGGCTTTCCGACGTCTGAACCGCCTGGCGAAGCGGGAGAGCGAAGGTGAACTTCGCTCCGCACCTCCCGTTTTCTTCCACCCATAGCTGTCCTCCGTGGAGTTTCACTATCTTGCGGCAGATCGACAGTCCCAGACCGAGTCCCGCTCCCTTCGTCGTGTAGAGCGTCTCGAAGACCCGCTCTCTATCAGCCGGGCTGATGCCGCCCCCCGTATCCGCGATTGCCACGGAAATCATACCATCGGCGACCCCCGAAGAGAGGGCCAAAATGCGGTTCCCGTCCTCGACCCCGGCCATGGCCTCGATCGCGTTGCGCACGAGGTTGAGGGCGACCTGCTGGACCTGAACACGGTCTGCTTCGACACGCGGCGATGATCGATCGAAGTCGGTACGGACGATGACCCCGGCTCGCTCGATTTCCCTGTTCGACAGAAGCAGAACCTCCGCAACCGCATCGTTGATATCGAACTCGGCAAAATGGACCTGCGTGCCCCGCACGAGAGAGCGGACCCCGGTCACAACCTCCGCAGCTCGACGTGCCTGTCTGATGATGCGTGCGACCGATTTGCGGGCCTCCGCGGCCTGAACGGGATCCCGGGCGAGCCACCGGAGGCAAGCTTCCGCGCTCATGATCATGCCCGTCAGCGGCTGGTCGATCTCGTGAATGATCGAGCCGGCGAGCTCGCCAAGGGACGTCAGACCCGTCGCACGCGCAAGCTCGTTTCGCGCGTCGGCGAGAGCCTGCTCCGCCGCCTTCCGTTGCGAGACATCCGTGATGATGCCTTCCAGCTCGAGGTCTCCCGTGGGCCCCTCATCGAATTGCCCAACGGCGACGACATGCAACGTCTTGCCGTCCCGGTGGATCACGCGGTACTCGTGGGTGAATGGCGACTTCGTGCTGATCGCCTCGGTGAGGTCTTGCTCCAGCGCGGGATAATCCTCGGGATGGACCCGGCTCCTGAACACCTCGAAGGGCACGGGGTTCACGTCCAGGTCGATATCCAGGATGCGGTAACATTCGCGCGATCCGCGCGAGAGCAGGGTCCGCGTGTTCCAGCGATAGCTGCCCATCCCGCCGATCTGCTGCCCTCTGACCATCCACATATTGGTCTCGCGCAGCGCCTCGAACAGGCGGACGGATTCGAATGAGACGGCGGCCTGATTGGCCAGCATGGATGTCACCCAGACGCATCGCGGCGTGAAGATCTCCGCATCTCCATCCGCTTCGAGATAGAGAACGCCGATCGCCCAGTGCTGGTGAATCAACGGCAGGCACAGCTGCGCTATCTTTCCAGACGGCGGGTTCGCGGGATCGATCAGTGCGGAGCTCTCCGCGCCGGCTTGCCTCACGACCGTTTGCTTTCGATCGAGCACCTCTTCGGCAAGGTCGCTCGGCAGGCGGAATTCGGCGTGCGGCGGGAAGGAGGCAAGGAAGTTCGCCCTCTCGCGCGGGAAGCTCGCATCGGCCTTGGCAAGCAGCTCTCTTTGCCCGCTGAGCAGGATCGCCCCCCGACTGGCCCCGGAGTAGCTCAGCGCCTCCATGAGGAGAGCCTTGGCCAATCCCTGATAGCTGATTTCTCTCGAGATAATCTGAAACGCCTTTGCGACCAGATCGAGTTCGTGCGTCTCGTTATCAAGCCTCATACTGAGATGTCTCGTCGTGAAAATCATTTCCAGACGTCTCGACGCATCACCCCGCCGCTTGCGTATCGAGGGGTGGGACGAGGCGCGTCAGTACGCCGCAACATGTAACGGGACTTGCGAACGTTGCCAAGTTTGGTCGCGAGAGCCGCGGTTCACGAGCCCGCGCCGTGCACGTCGTTGCGCATTGCCCCGATTTTTTTCGAAGCAGCTGTAACCGATGCGACGTTTGCTCCGAATGTCTACGAAAGTGCGGAGCAGCGGCAGTGCGCCCCGCTGGCCGTCGGCATGACTCGCCTGCTGTTCAGGCCCGATCGGGGCGTCGAGACACTGCCGCGCAGGCCTGCATCGGCAAGGAAACAGGAATGATGACCGCGGACTCTCCGAAGACAAAACGCCTGAATGCCCTCTCGGACGCGGTTTTTGCAGTCGTTATTACAATTCTCGCCCTGGACCTGCGCCCGCCGCACGCTCCGAGCCTCAATGCTCTGTTCGAACTCTGGCCGACCGTCATCGGCTACGCAGTCAGCTATCTCTTCATCGCCATCGTCTGGGTGAACCATCACCATCTTCTGCACTATGCCAGCGCGGCGACGCCCCGATTGATCTGGGGAAACTTCGCTCATCTGTTTTCCGTATCGCTGCTGCCGTTCTCGACAGCCTGGATCGCGAGCTCAAAGCTGGCGCCGCTGCCCGTCACCGTCTACGCCGGCGTATTCGCCCTGGTGAACGCGACCTATCTGCTGCTGTGCTGGGAAGCCGTCGACCGGCCGGCGATCGAGGCGATCCCGGACAAGGCGCGCATGATGATGCGGATGCGATCCTTGACCACCCTGTTCGGCTTCCTCGCCGCGGCGGCCGTCTCGTTGCACTATCCCATTCTCGCGCTGGCCATGATCTGCATCTGCCTTGCCGTGTATCTCAAGCCTCAGGTCTCAGGACACGGGCCGCATCTTGCTTCAGCAGATACAACGATACCGCAAGCAGCACGACATCCTTCATCAGGAACGGAACGTTACCCGTCATCGCCGGAAAGCCGCCTGCAGCAGCGTCCCAACCGTCCGGCATAAACGGAATGATCGTGACTGTTGCGATGAAGGTACCGGTCGATCCAAGGGCGCCCAGAATGCCGAGCCGCTTGCTCCAGAAGCCCGCGAATATCAAAGCACCAAAGGTCCATTCGGCGACGCCGAGGAACCAGCTGGCGCCTTGATGGCCGAACGCGGGATAGAGCCACCAGATCAGCGGACCGTTGCTGATGAAGGGGTCCAGGCGGTCCGCCTCGTACGCCCACCATTTCTGGTAGCCGAAGAAGAAGAACAGGATCACCATCGACGCCCGGACGATGTGGTAATCCAGGTCTCCCGCAAGCAGCCCCGATATCGGCAGCCTGCTTGCGAACGATTTGCGCTGGGCTCTCGCCAATGTACTCATGGTGCCGATCCTCCTGATCCTAACTGACAGGCCCTTGCGCGGTCAGCGCCTGACCGAGATCGATCAGAAGCCGGCAGACAAGGCCGTCGGGTGCGAAGTCGAGATCGACCTGCGCGCCCGGCAGGGCCCTTGCGATCAGTTGCGTGCCAAAGCCCTTGCGTACTGGCTTGGTCACAATCGGTCCGCCGCGCTCGCGCCACTGGATCGCAAGACCTTGTCCGCCGAGATAGGGCGGGCTTTCCCAGATCACCTCGACGGCTCCTGCCGTCGATGTCAGCGCGCCGTACTTGCTCGCGTTGGTAACCAGCTCGTGAATGATGACGTGCAGCGCCAAGGCGATGTGCGGCTCCAGTGTGAGGTCCGGCCCCGCGAGCAGAATGCGGCCTCTGTGAAACATCGCGTGCGGCTTGAGCGTTCGCTCCAGCATCGCCGCGAGAGACACGCGCTGCTCTCCCGCGGATTCGATCATCCTGTAGGCGTCGGACAGGGTCGCGATCCGTGCCGAGAGCGCCTCGCGAAAATCGGCGGTCGTATTCGCATCGGTGTTGTTCACGAAGCACAGAACGATGCTGAGGATATTGCGCATGCGATGCTGCAATTCCCTGACGACAAGCTCGAGCTCGTCATCCCGGATCGGGGCGATCCGCTCAAAGTGCGCGCACCCGCTTCCGCCGTCGTGGAACGAACCGGTGACAGTGTGCCTCATGTGCAGACCTATCGCTGTTTGCTGAACCGGATTTCGATCAACATCCGCGGCAGATTTTCAGCTTCTTGTCGAGATCTGCGTCCAGACCTTCCAGTTTCCGGTTGAAGTCGGTAATGCGCTTCTGCAACGCATCCTCGGCGACTGAATTCGGCATGAATTCATTGCCGCGCGGCTGCACCTGGACGGTCTCAGCCGGGCTCGGCGCTTTCGGCGACGGCGCCGGGAGCGGATCTGCCAGGGCGGTTAGAGGAATGGCGGCGAAGCTCAGGATGAGGGATGAACGGAGTTGCATGGTCGCGCCTCAACGCAGTTGATTGCCGTGATGACGCGCACATTATGCAGCATGTGTACGAGCCTCGCTGTTCGTGGATTGCGCCGATTGAGGCGATATTGTTGGAAATGATTCCGTCTGCGCCCCGATTCATCCTAGGGTGCCGCCGGCGCGGGCCTTTGCTCCGCGAGAATGACCGAGAAGAGCCCGCTGTCGTCAGTCCAATCGGCGACGGGATGCCATCCGCCGGCCTGCAGCAGGACGAAGGCATCCCTCCGCCCGTATTTGAGGCTGTTCTCCGTGTGGATGGTCTCGCCCTTCGACAACGAGAAGACGCGACCGTCGACCTCGAAGCGGACGTCGCGCGTGGCTTCCAGATGCATCTCGATACGCGCCTCCGCATCATTCCAGCGCGCCAAATGGCGAAACGCGCCCAGGGGAATCGAGCCGCCCAGCTCGCGGTTGATCCGGTGCAAGAGGTTGAGATTGAATGCGGCCGTCAGCCCTTGCGCGTCGTCATATGCTGGCAGCAGAACATCCTGATCCTTGATACGGTCGATGCCGATCAGCAGCATCGATCCGGCACCCAGGGTCACCGCCATCGCCCGCAACAGGTCGACCGCCGCAGGCACAGTGAGGTTTCCGATCGTCGACCCCGGAAAGAAGCCGAGGCGCGCAGTCGAGGCAATCTCGTCCGGCAGCGCAAAGGGATAGGTGAAATCGGCCTCGGTTGGATAGATCGGCAGTCCCGGGAATGCATGCGACAAGCCTACCGCAACCTCCCGGAGGAATTCGCCCGAGATGTCGATCGGCACATAGGCAGAAGGCTCCGTCTCTGCCAGCAACAGTCGCGTCTTTGCCGACGAGCCTGAGCCGAATTCTATGACTGCGCGGCCCGGCCCCGCGAGCGCGGCGATTTCCGATGCTGCGGACGCAAGGATCGATCGCTCGGTTCGTGTCGGGTAGTATTCGGGCAGCAGCGTGATGGCTTCAAACAGAGCCGATCCGCGGCGGTCATAAAGCCATCTCGCCGGAATTGCCTTTGGCGCGAGGCTCAGCCCTTCCATGATGTCATAGCGGAACGCCGCCGTCAGGTCGGCCACCGTAGATCGCATTTCGTTCTGGAGTTGAAGCAATTTCGGCTTTCCTTCGCACGACGTCTCGGTCGGCCCGGCCCGCGGCCGCAATGACGTCAGGATACCAATGTGGACAATTTCTTCAGGCCGCGATGGATATTGATCTTGACCAGGGCCGCCGACTGTCCGGTCGCACCGGCCGCTCGCGCGATGCTCAGACCATTAAGCTTCACGAGGCGGATCACGGTCTCTTGCGCAGGCTTCAACCGGCCAAGCAGCTGGTCCAGCGCAGCAGCGCTGATCGCGGCACCTTCGTGATCCTCGATTGCGATGTCTTCGTCGAGCGCGAGCGCGCTGTAGCGAGACGCATCGCGCACGCGATCGACCCATTTGTAGCGGGCAATCGCCGTAACCCAGGCGCCGAAGGGCTTCGAGGCCGCGAACGTGTGGCGTTTCGCGTGAATGGCCAGGAGCACCTCCTGCCTCGCATCGTCGGCGGCGGGATAGGGAAGCCGGCGCGCGTAGTAAGCCCGAAGCCACAGATCCAGCTCCCGCAGCAATCGCTCATATGCGTCTCCATCCCCTGCTCGCGCCGCAAGCAGAAGCCGGCCCCATCGCTCCGAACAATCGTTCCATCTCTCCCAACGGGCCGCCCTCCGGCGATCATGTCGCGGCGAATCCATATCCCCCCGGGGGCGTGCACGCCCCGGATCGTCGCCGCCAGACGATTGCGTCGCCATAGAGGACGTGATGTCGTCAGCCGAGAGCGCTTTCATCTTCGAAGGCTCCTGTCGAGACACTCAAGCAGCGCGCTCGTTTCGAACGGCTTTCTGAGAAGGCAGAATGCGCCGATCGAGGCCGCTTCGGCGTCCAGCTGCTTGTGAGGAAGCGCGGTAATGAGAATCACCGGCGCTCCGACCTTCTGCTGCTGGAGCTCGCGAACGAGGTTGAGCCCACCCATTCCAGGCATGTGAACGTCGGCAATGATGCAGTCGAAGCTGAACCGGCCGGCGTAGCTCAGCAGCGCTTCGGCCCTGTCAAACGGCTCGGAGCGGTAGCCGATCGATCGCATCAGATCCACCAAAGACAGGCACAGGGCCTCGTCGTCATCGACGACACCTACGTAAGGGACCTTCACCTGACTTACCCTCGCAAGACGCGATCATCATCGAAACGCGATCGCAACACGGGCGATTGAAGCGCAAGCCGCTCTCCAGTTGACCAGGCGGCTGCTGTCGTGACGTTCGATGCTTGTTCGCGAGAGGCACATGTTCGGTCTCCCCAACTGAGGAAAATCCAGTAGCTGCGCCAGGATCGGTTGCGCATGTCGGCCTCGAGCATGCGTTCGGTGGGTGCCTCCGACAATCTCGCGATTGTGATGCACAGACCCATACTTTGGTATGGGTTTGCGGCGCCAAGAGCGAGCCACCGAGGGCGACGCGATGTCAGGCCACGCCGATCCCGGTCGCCTGCGGCCGAACAGCGCAAGTTTGAGAAATGCACGATAACCCGCGCACAGCGCGCCCTTCGAAGCTTGGCTACCGTTCAGATCGCGACAGACGTCGACGCCGCCCTTGGCGCCAATCCGCGACCTCGAGGATGAGACGACATCAGATGGACCATCTCATAAAGAAGCTGTCCGAGCTCGATCTGGTCAGAGGCGATTTTGACTACCATGTCACGCGTGTGGCGATGATCGTCGTCTTCTTCGTCTTCAGCTGCCAGAAATGGTTCGACTACGAAGCGCACGCGTTGATTCCGTTCATCAGCAATGGTCCGCTGATCTTCTGGCTGTATCCGGTGTTTGGCGTGCGCGGCGCGGCCTACTTCCTGGGTTCAGCGGAATTGTTGTTTGGATTGCTTCTTCTGCTCGGCTTCTGGAGCAGAAGAGTGGCGATCCTGGGATCGCTGGGTTCATGCGCGACCTATGTCGCCACCGTGACGATCATTCCGTTTTTCCCCGATGCCTGGCCCGCGCCGGCCGGCGGATTTCCTGCGGCCACGTTGCCGTTCCTCTTCCTCATGAAGGATGTCGTACTGCTTGCGGCTTCCGTCTATCTGCTCAAGCGTGACCTCCTCCGGGCAGCAGCCGACGTGTCACCGGCTCAGAACGGGATTGTTCGACAGGAAGCGATGCAATAGTGCCGGTTGGCACTGGAAGAGCAGGATCAGCGTGCCGGGCCGCCCGATGAACGCAGCTTCCCAGCCGGCCGCCACGGCGCTACGCGTATCCCAGGCGTGGCAGGCGATCATGCAGAGCTGCGAGGGGACGCCAAGTTCATTCTCCATTTGAGCGTAGGTTTGCGGCGACGGCTTACAGATCTTGAAACTGTCCTCGCTGAATGACCTTTCGAAGAATCCCGCAATTCCCCCACGCTCAAAGCTGGAGGGTCTGAACTTCAGCCAGGTTATTCGCAGAGTGAACAGCCTGAAGCCAGCAGCGCGGAGCCGTCTTCCAGTTCACCGTGCCGATCGATGACGGCTTTGCGGTTGGTTGAGCCACGCCCCGAAATCCGAATGTGGCTCATGCCATGGCTCCGATCCCGGCTATTGTTGGGGATTGGCGTTGGGAGTACGTTCCCGGACGGGACAGGTGAGCACCTTTCCCTCCTTTTCAATCGACTGGCCGGCTAGTTCCGGAGTCCGGCAGATGCACGTATCCTCGCGGGTATCCACGAACGGCAATGCCGGTCTCAAAGCGTCATGGGACGACGGCGAGCGCGTCTTTTGTCGCGAATGGCGCCGGGGCGCCGATGGCGATGTCAACAGTGTCCTGACCGTAAGGGCGGCGACGGAACATCCGCCGGCCGCGGTCCTCGACCGGCTCGCCCATGAATACGCCTTGCGCGACGAGCTCGATGGGACCTGGGCCGTACGGCCGCTGGAGCTGATTCGCGACGGTGGTCGAACCTTGCTGATATTGGAAGATCCCGGCAGCGAGCCGCTCGAGCAGTTGCTCGGCGCGCCGATGAAGCTGGACCATTTCTTGCGATTGGCTCTCGGCATCACCACCGCCGTCGACCAGCTGCATCGGCAGGGCCTGGTCCACAAGGATTTGAAGCCGGCCAATCTTCTGGTGACCGGGGCAGACGAGGTCAGGATCACCGGATTCGGCCTCGCATCTCGCCTGCCGCGCGAGCGACAGCAGCTCGAACCACCGGAGACCATGGCGGGCACGCTGGCCTACATGGCGCCCGAGCAGACCGGCCGCATGAATCGGTCCGTCGATTCCCGCAGCGATCTGTACGCAATCGGCGTGACGTTCTACCGGATGCTGACGGGCGCACTGCCGTTCACCGCGGCCAGTCCGATGGAATGGGTGCACAGCCACATCGCGAGACGTGCCGTTCCGCCCGCCGAACGAGTCAATGGCGTGCCTTATGCCGTGTCGGCGATCATCATGAAGCTCCTCGCCAAGACGGCCGAGGACCGCTACCAGACCGCAGCCGGTCTCAAGAGCGACCTGGAACGGTCACTCGCCGAATGGGAAGCGCAGGGACGAATCGATGATTTCGTCCTGGCCCAAACCGATACACCGAACCGCCTGCTGATTCCCGAACGGCTCTACGGCAGGGAGCACGAGATCGAGGCGTTGCTCACCTCGTTCGATCGCGTCACCCGGAGCGGCACGCCCGAGTTGATCCTGGTGTCCGGCCCCTCCGGTATCGGCAAGTCCGCTTTCGTCGACGAAATGCACAAGGCCTTGGTCCCGTTGGGAGGGTTCTTCGCCTCCGGCAAGTTCGATCAGCACAAGCGCGATATGCCTTACGCGACGCTCGCGCATGCGCTCCAAGGCCTTATCCGAGGCCTCCTCGCCAAGAGCGATGCCGATCTGGCACCCTGGCGTAACGCACTGCACGAAGCGCTGGGCCAGCTCGGTCAGCTGATGGTGGATCTCGTACCGGAGCTGCGGCTGGTGATCGGGGATCAACCGCCTGTCCCGGAGGCTCCCCCGCAAGACGCACAGCGACGCTTCCAACTCGTCGTTCGACGCTTCATTGGCATCTTCGCCAAACCTCACCATCCGCTCGTGCTTTTCTTCGACGACCTGCAGTGGCTCGACGTGGCCACACTTGATCTGATCGCGTTTCTTCTGAACAGATCCGACCTGCAAAATCTGCTTCTCATCGCCGCCTTTCGACGCAAGGATGTCGACGTCAAACATCCGCTGGCACAACGGCTCGTCGAAATTCGCGCCTCCCGTAAACGGGTGCGGGAAATCGACCTGGCACCCCTCACCCGCGCTGCCGTCGAGGAACTCACCGCGGATGCACTTCACTGCGAGCCGGCATACGCCATGCCCCTGGCGCAGCTGATATACGAGAAGACGAACGGGAATCCGTTCTTTCTCACGCAGTTTCTGCGGGCACTGGCCGAAGAAAACCTACTGACCTTCGATCATGACAAGCGACAGTGGCGCTGGGATCTCGAACGCATCAAGGAAAAAAGCTACGCCGAAAACGTCGCGCGCCTCATGGTCGGCAAGCTGAGCGGTTTGCGCGACGAGACACGTCGGGCCCTGCTGGAGCTGGCCTGCCTGGGCAACAGCGCCGAGATCGCAACGCTCTGCCTCGTGCACGGAGCATCGGAGCAGACGCTGCACGCGGATCTGCGAGACGCGACGCGTCTCGAACTGGTCCGACGCCTCAAGAGCTCTTACGCGTTCGTCCACGATCGCGTGCAAGAGGCCGCTTATGCGCTTCAACCGGACCAGGACAGGCGAACGGCCCTGCACCTTCGGATCGGTCTGGTCCTGGCAGCGCAGCTGACGCCCGACGAAACCAACGAGCGCGTCTATATCGTTGCCAACCAGCTGAACCGCGGCATCGCCGCTCTGACCAACGGCGCTGAACGCGAACAGGTCATCGCCGTCAATCTCGCCGCGGGCCGGCGCGCGCGAAATGCAACGGCCTACCACGCGGCGGCAACCTACCTTGAAATCGCCCGCGAACTGCTCGGGGAGGAAGGGCATCCGCGGTGCAGCCGGGACGCCTTCGCGATCGGCCTGCTCCACGCCGAATGCAAATTCCTGCTCGGCGAGCTGAACACGGCGGAAGCGGAATTGACGGTCCTGTCGCAGAGCTGTTCGGACATTCAGGCGAGCGCCGAGGTCGCCAGACTCCAGGCGCAGCTATACACCACCGCGGGACAGCTCGAGCGCGCGGTCGACGTTTGCCTCGCATTTTTGCGCAGAACCGGGATTGACTGGTCTCCTCATCCCAGCCGCAGCGAGGTGGACGAGGATCGGCGACGCCTGCGGAGCTTGACCGAAAAGCTGTCCGACGAGCAGCTTCATGCGCTACCGCCGATGACCGATCCGGATCATCGTGCGACCATGGGCGTCCTGGCCGACCTCCTCACGCCTGCGTTTCTCACCGATCGCAACCTCTCCGACACCATGCTCTTGGAGGCCACTCGACTGACGCTCCAGCACGGGACCAGCCCTGAAGCGTGCTACCCGCTGACCGCCATATTCGGCGTGCTCGCGAGCAATTCAACCGATGCTGAACTTGGATTCCGGCTATCGCAATTTGGCGCAGCCCTTGCTGACAGGCAGCCGCAGACAGGGCTGAGCGGCCGGGCGCTTTTGGTATTCGGCCTTCACGTGACCCCATGGATTCTCCCGATCCGATCGGGACGGCCGTTCATTCGGCGCGCTCTTGCGATCTGCTTGACGACCGGAGATCTGGCATTCGCGGCGTATTCGCATCGCGGACTGATATCGGTGGATCTCTTCTGCGGCGATCCGCTCACGGACGTCTGCTCGCGCGCCGAGCGGTCCCTGGCATTCGCCGAGGGTCTGGGCGTCCGATTGGCTGCGGAGGGCCTCATCAGGCAACGAGATCTGGCGCAGAGCCTTATGGGGCGCGATGGCCGGAATGACTTCGAGAGCCCCGCGGCGCTTCAGCCCTCGGATGCGAGCGAACCGATAAGCGCCTTCTTCTACTACGCGACGCAAATTCAGATCGAAGTCATTGCCGGACGTGACGATGTCGCGATTGCCCTCGCCGCACGCGCAGAAGCGCTCTCATGGTGCGTCCGCTCTTATTCGGATTTCACCGAATACCGGTTCTACACGGCACTCGCTCATGCCGGGGCTTATCACGCATCACGCCCCGAGGATCGCGAGCGGCGCCTCGGCGACCTCCGGGAACACCACCGCAAGCTGACAGTCTGGTCCAACCGCTGCCCCGCGAATTACGCTGCCCGGCAGAAGCTCGTCGCGGCGGAACTTGCGCGCATCGAAGGCCGCGAACTCGAGGCGGAACAGCTCTACGAGGAATCGATCCGATTGGCGCAAGAATCCGGATTCGCGCAGATCGAGGCGATCGCTGCGGAACGCGCAGCAGGGTTCTACGAGGCGCGCGGCATTCGAACGGTTGTCTTGTCCTACCTGACAAAAGCGCGCGATTGCTACGCGCGCTGGGGCGCCGAGGCGAAGGTGAGCCAGCTCGAGAAACTCCATCCGAACCTGCGGGAGAGAGGATCCGCGCTCAGCGCCGCAGGGACGATCGGAGCACCTGTCGAGCAGCTGGACCTTGCGACGGTTCTCAAGGTGTCGGAGGCTGTTTCAGGCGAGATCGTGCTGGAGAAGCTCACGGAGACCCTGCTTCGTTCGGCCATCGAGCACGCGGGTGCGGAACGTGGCGTGCTGATTTTACCGAGGGGTTCCGAGCTGAGAATTCGGGCGGACGCGGTGACAGGCGGCGGTTTGATCGCTCTCGATCTCGCCGATTCACCGATCTCCGCCGCTGAAGTCCCGATGTCGATCGTCCTTTACACGGCTCGCACCCAGGAAAGCGTCGTGCTCGACGATGCCTCGACGAGCAGCGCGTTCGGCGGCGACGAATACATCCAGAAGAAGCACGTCCGATCAGCCTTGTGCGTGCCGCTCGTCAAGCAAGGCAGGGCGGTGGCATTTCTGTATCTGGAGAACAATCTCGCCTCGCGCGTCTTCACACCCGCCCGGATCGCGATCCTCAAGTTTCTCGCATCCGAGGCTGCGACCTCGCTCGACAATGCCCGTCTGTACCGGGAGCTTCAGGAGCGGGAGTCGCGGATCCGCCGGCTGGTCGAGGCCAACATCATCGGGATCTTCATCTTCGATCACACCCCCGACATCCTCGATGCCAACGACGCGTTCCTGAAGACCATGGGATATGATCGCGAGGATCTCGCCGCGGGCCGGTTGCGCTGGGCAGATCTGACGCCGCCCGAATGGCAGGAGCGCACCGACCGCGCCCGGGCCGAATTGAAGGCGACGCGGGTTGTCCACCCGTTCGAAAAGGCGTTCTTCCGCAAGGACGGCAGCCGGGTGCCGGTGCTGACCGGCGGAGCCTTGTTCGACGACGAGCAGGAGCAAGGCGTTGCCTTCGTGCTGGATCTCAGCGAGCGCAAGCGCGCCGAAACCGAGGCACGCGAGAACGAGCAGCGTTACCGCGTGGCTCAGATGGAGCTGGCCCACGCCAACCGCGTGGCGGTGATGGGACAGCTGACGGCGTCGATCGCCCACGAGGTCAATCAGCCGAACACCGCCGTCATCGCCAGCGCGCAAGCGGCCTTGAGCTGGCTCGATCACCAACCACCGGCACTGGAGCAGACGCGCAGGGCGCTGACACGCGCCATCGAGAACGGCATCCGCTCCAGCGAGGTCATTGAGCGAATCCGGGATCTCGTCAAAAAATCACCGCCCAAACGGGATTCCCTGGCGATCAACAGCGTCATCGGCCAAGTCATCGAACTCACGCAGGCTGAAGCAGCGCGGCACGATGTGTCGATCCAGACGATATTCGCCGATCGTCTGCCCAAGGTCATCGGGGATCGCGTCGAGCTGCAGCAGGTCACGCTCAACCTGATCCTGAACGCCATCGAGGCCATGAGCGAGACAACGGGGGGCAAGCGCGAGCTGTTGATCCAGACCGCGAGAGCAGATGCCGAGAGCATACGCGTATCGATCACGGATTCGGGACCGGGCTTGTCTGCGGAGAGCCTCGCGCGGCTGTTCGAACCCTTCTACACGACCAAATCGGGCGGCCTCGGTGTCGGACTGTCGATATGCCGTTCGATCATCGTGGCGCATGGCGGCAGGCTCTGGGCGACCGCAAACGAACCGCGCGGCGCCGTCTTCCAGTTCACTGTTCCGATCGATGACGGCTTTACGGTTGGTTGAATCATCTCGGCTGGCGTCATCACGCCGCAAAATTGGTGGGATGACCTGTAACCAAGGCCGGGCCGCGGACGAAATATAGCCATCGGATCGCGCCGGCGAAGCCAAGCACGGGCCGGAACAGATCCGCCATCGACGGCGTGCTGCAGGGAGAGATCAATTGGGACTGTCCTGGCAACAAGGCCCGCTTTCAACGGGAGCAATCGGCCGCTTTCTCGTCCCCGAGCCGCTGCCCAAGCGACTCCTGTACGTCGAACCGTTACGCCGCCGCATCCGCGTGCGCTTTGGGGGAAGCTGGATCGCCGATAGCGAGCGGGTGCTCCTGCTTTTCGAACCGGGCCGTTATCCCGTCGCCTATTTCCCGGAGGCCGATGTTTCCCCACATGTGCTGGAACCCACCGAGCACATCACTCAACACGCCGATCTTGGGCCGACGTCCTGGTACAGCGTTCGGGTCGACGAGCAACACATCGCGGCGCGCGGAGCATGGCGGCACACCGACCTGCCCGCCCATGCAGGCGATTTGCAGGGTCTGATCGCTTTTGCCTGGCGGGCCATGGATGCCTTCTACGAGGAAGACGAACGCATCGTGGGCCATGCCGCCGATCCCTATCACCGCATCGACATCCGCCAGACCTCTCGTAACCTGGTGGTCAACCACCAGGGCCAGGTCATAGCCGATACAAGGCGGCCGCTGGTCCTTTATGAGTCCGGCTTTGCACCGCGTTGGTATGTTCCTCGTGCCGACATCGATGAGTCTGCCCTCACTCCGGTCAAGCTCCAGACCTTCTGCCCGTACAAGGGCCTCTGCAGCTATTACTCCATCGGAGACGCGCGCCAGGCGGCATGGTCGTATCCCGACGCCTATCCCGAAGTCCGGCGCATCTCCAGTTTTGTATCGTTCGAGCCGGACATCGTGACGGTCCATCTCGATGGCACGCAGCTGCGTCTCGAACCCGGCCAATTAGTGGTTCCACACGGCCCCGATCGTAATCTTGACATCGCCGAGGTGGTCGCCGAGCCAACGCCTGGTGGCCAGCCCGCTGAAGCTGCAACCAGTCCCCTCCATCGACGCTCGTGAGACGAACGAGCATATCTTCGAGATCGCGCAGCATTCAGCCTTTCGCGTCCACGACTATTGTGGCCCTCAACGGAGCCGCTCATCCCGAGCCTCCGCTACGGGAGCGCCACAATGTCCCATCGTTCGAACCAGACACGCTCGATCCGCTCCACTTTTGCGGGCCTTCTCCTGATCGGCCTGCTGTCGCCCGCACATGCTTCCGACCGGAACAGCTCTCGCGACGTCCTCCCCGATCTGCCGTCGCGGGCCGCCGCGCGTTTCGCCTCGGTCGAGCCGACGTCGCGCCTGCCCTGGCTCGCTCCGGTCGGCCACCGTCAGCCGAGCCGGGCCGACGCGCCTCAATCAGATGCCCTGTCGGCCTGGGAGCGCGAGCAGCAGCAGCGCGATCAGATGCTGGATCGCAAGCTCATCATCTGCCGCGGATGTTGAGCTAGCCCGGCCACCTCACGCGCGCCGGCCTAGGCATTCTCGACACCCGATGCCGCCTCGGCGCTCTTCGCCAGCTCCAGCTCGTCAATCGTCGCAGGCGACTGCGCAGCCTTTCGCCATTGCGCGGGAGTGATGCCCATGTGGCTCTTGAAAGCCCGCTGGAATGCCGCCTCGGACAGATATCCGACCGCTTCAGCCACCGCTCCGGTCGAGAGCGAGGATTTCCTCAGTTCGTTCGTTGCCAGCGTCATGCGGATGTCGGTCAGCAGCTCGCTCGGCGAACGTCCGACCTTCTCCTGGAATTGACGGGCGAGTGTCGCACGCGACATGTTGGCGAGCTGCGCGAGCTCGGGCAGCGTCCATGCGCGCGCGGGCGCATTGAACATGGCCGCGACGACCGGCGCGAGGCGCGGGTGACCTGCGAGCGCAAGCAGCCCGCGTGGCGCGTCCCCGGTCTCGCTGGCGAGGCGCAGTACGAGCGCGAACATCGCCGTCGACAACGCGTTCAGCATCGCGCGGCCACCCAGCTGATCGTCTGCGGTCTCGCCGCGCATCAAGGCAACGAGGCCTGCGAGCTGCCCCGCCGTATCCCGCTCTCCGGCCTGCGCGCCGGCCCTCACGATCAGCACCGGCGGCAGATAGTTGCGCAGCAGCCGGTCGTGCGGCGGGGCGATCGAAAAATGTCCGCACAGCAGATCGAGCCGCGCGTCCGAGCCGGGATTCTCGCTGATCGTGAAGTTGAGTGAGGCGCGGTTGCGGGCCTTCAGCGGCGCAGCTCCGCTGCCGTCGTGCATCACGTGCCGGGGGTTGCGCGGCAGCAGCAGAATGTCGCCGGCCTCCAGTAGCAACGGCCGGCCTCCCGCCGGATCGTCCAGCACCGCCGAGCCTGCGAGCACCGCATGGTACGGGATCTCGTTGACCTCGCCCGGCCCCTGCTCGATCCGCCAGGGCGCGCCGTAGGAGCAGCGCAGGTCCAGACGGCCGCGCACCGGCATCATCTCGAACAGCCGGCTCAGCCAATCCATCGTATTCCTCTCTCGGTATGTCATTTGAGACGATTGAGCATATATACAAGCATATCAAGCATTCAACATCTCATGCCACGACCCTACTGTCACTCCGCAATCGTTCACCACCCCAACACGGAGTGCCATCATGTCCCGACTTTCCGTCCCGAACCTCGAAACTGACGCCGGCCCCTCCGGCCAGGTCTATGCCCAGATCAAGAAGGCGATCGGCAGCGTGCCGAACACCTTTGCGGCCATCGCCGCCCATGGCCCCGCTGCGCTCAAGGCCGTGCTCGCTGCCGACACTGTGCTCGCCTCCGGCGGACTGACCAAGTCCGACAAGGAGATCATCAAGCTCGTCATCAGCGAAGCCGCCGGCTGTGACTATTGTGTCGCCGCCCACAGCCATCTCGCAAAGCTCGTCGGCCTGGCGCCGGAGATTGTGAAGCAGATCCGCGATGGCCGGCCCACCGGTGATGCCCAGCGCGATGCGCTGGTCGCTTTCGTCGACAAGCTTGCGCGCACCAGCGGCACCGTCAGCCACAAGGATTTCGTCGCGATCAAGGCCGCCGGCTACAGCGACGCGCAGCTCGTCGACATCAGCCTCGCCTTTGCCACCACCGTGTTCACCAACGTCTTCAACCGCATCAACGATACCGAGATCGACTTCCCGGCGGTCGCCTAACGCGACGGCCGCCACGTCGCTCATCTCACATCAGGGATCACGACCATGACCACGCTTGCCAACACCCACACCGCCCAAAATCCTCTCGTCCGCGCCCTGCAGGGATCCGGCCTGCTCGCGGAAGATCTCGACTACCATGTCGTCCGCGCCTCGATGGTGATCATGTTCTTCTTCTTCGGTTACCAGAAGTGGTTTCCGTACGAGTTCGAACGGTTGGTCCCGTTCATCAGCAACGGCCCGTTGATCTGGTGGCTCTATCCCGTGTTCGGCCATGCCGGCGCCAGCTATTTCCTCGGCGTTTCTGAATGGACCTTCGGCGCGCTGCTGCTCTCGGGCTTCTGGAGCCACCGGCTTGGTGTGCTCGGCGCCCTCGGCTCGACCGGCACCTTCATCGCGACCGTCACCATCATTCCCTTCATGCCGGAGGGCTGGGACGTCGCCGCGGGAGGCTTCCCCGCGATGACGGGCAACGTGCCCTTCCTGATGAAGGACGTCGTGCTGCTCGCGGTCTCCTTCTATCTGCTAAGGCAGGATCTGGTTCGCCTGACGCGGTAACAGGTGGCATTCTGCCCAGCGACGCGTCGCCGGCGAGCTTTCCCGCTCGCCGGCGATTGCACGTCGCGACGATCACGGCAGTGTGCCCGCAAGCAGCCGTTTTCGCAGAGCATCAATGAACGCTCTTACCCGGACGGGCATTTGCGCGCGAGTCAGGAAAACCGCCCATATCCCAAGCTCAACCGGCGCGGCATCCGCCAGAACGATGCGCTTCAACTCTCCGCGTTCAATCTGCTCGTAAACATCCCAATAGGTCATCATGGCGACCCCCACGCCCGCAAGACAAGCCGCTCGAACAGCGTCGACTGTGCTGGCCGACAGCGGGCCGGCGATCCGGATCTGCTCCAATTCGCCTCCACGTACGAACGGCCAGGTCTCCATCGCATGAAGCTTGATGCAGGGGTGGCTCACCAGATCGCCCAGCGTTGCCGGCTCGCCGAAGCGAGCGATATAGGCTGGCGATGCGCAGAGGATGTAGGGATTGTCGGCGAGTCTTGTCGCGATCATGTCGGAAGGCTTCATCGGCGCCACGCGGATCGCAACGTCGAGACCCACCGAAGCGATGTCGACGCGATCGTCGCTCAGGACAAGATTGACCCGAAGCGCCGGGTTGTCCGCGATCAGCTTGGCCACGACGGGTACGATGACCGCATGGCCGATGACGTTCGGCGCGGTGACCTTGAGCACACCTGAGAGCCCCGAGCCGGCGGACGACACGGACTCGAATGCTGAATCGCGGGCGGCTATCAGGGCGGCGGCGTGAGGCAAAAAGGCCTCGCCCTCAGGGGTGAGCGATAGCGAGCGCGTCGTCCGATGAAACAGGCGTGCGCCCAGCTCGGCTTCGAGCGCTGCGAGCCTTCGACTGACCAACATTGGCGTCGTGCCCATCTCTCGCGCCGCAGCGGACAGGCTGCCGGCGGTCACGATGCTGCGAAACAGGGCCACATCCGCGAAATCCATTTTATAACGATAATCGATAAAGTGCTTAGCTTCCAGCCGGGCTTCTGTCGGCTCACGGCGAGATTTAAATCGATCTCCAGCAAGGGAGGCCACTCCCGAAGGTAAAGGCTCTGGAGATTCAAAAATGATGGACAGCGAAGCGAAGGCGCTTTTCACGCCGATCGATATAAACGGCCGTACCGCGAAGAACCGTCTTGCTGTTGCGCCAATGACGCGCATCACGGCGACCCAGGACGGCCGGGCCACCGAAACCATGACGCGATACTACGAGCGGTTCGCGCGAGGCGGGTTTGGAACGATCATCACCGAAGGCATCTACACAGACCAGGCGTTCTCGCAGGGCTACGTCCATCAGCCCGGCATGACCGACGAAGTGCAGGCCATGGCCTGGAAGCCGGTCGTCAACGGCATCAAGTCGCACGGAGCGGTGGCCATTGCCCAGATGATGCATGCGGGAGCGATCAGTCAAGGCAATCGCTTTCGCGACAGCACGGTGGGCCCGTCTGCCATTCAGCCAAAGGGCGAGCAGATGACATTCTATCACGGAAAGGACCGCTACGTACTGCCGGCAGCCATCACGGAAGAGCAGATCGCCGACGCCATCGCCGGCTTCGCGGGCTCGGCTGCGCGAGCGATCCAGGTCGCCGGGTTCGACGCCATCGAGATTCACGGCGCCAACGGCTACTTGCTCGACCAGTTCCTGACCGACTACGCCAACAGCAGAACCGATCGCTGGGGCGGCGCCACGGAGAACCGCGTGCGGCTAATCGTGGAAACCTTCAAGGCGGTGCGCGCGAAGGTCGGGAGCGCGGTGCCGGTCGGCGTCCGTATCTCGCAAGGCAATGTGAACGACTATCATCACAAATGGGCGGGTGCGGAGCGTGACGCCGAAATCATCTTCGGCAGCCTCGGCGATGCCGGCGCCGACTTCGTCCATGTGACCGAGTTTGAGGCGTGGAAGCCTGCTTTCGCCGAGGACGGCCCGTCATTGATGCGCCTCGCCAAGCGCTACGCCCCCAAAGCGACGATTTTCGCCAATGGCAGCCTGCACAACATCGAGCAGGCGGTGGCTGCGCTCGACGATGGCGCCGATGTCGTCACGATAGGCCGCGGGGCCTTGGCGAACCCCGACCTGCCCAAGCGTCTGTTGGACCGCAGCTCTCTGGATGAATTTGACCCTGCGATCCTCGGCCCCATCGCCGACATCAAGGACACCGAACTGATGATGTGAGCGCGTCCCGCGACGTCGATGCCGAGGGCCGACGCTCTGAAGATCGTGCACGCATCGAAAGGAACGATCATGACGGACGCGATCTCCGATGCCTCGGTGGCGTTGTCGCTCATGCTGGAAGCATTGCGCATGCTCGATGGGCCCGAGCATTCGAAGGCTGCGGCCCACCTTCGAGCGGCCATCGAGCAGCTATCGCCTCACACCGCGCAACACTTGCTTCCACCTCTCGGTAAGGCTCCGAGCAGGTCCTAAGTCGTCGTCGGGGGTGTGACCGCAACGATCTCATCATCGCTTCGGCACCGCTCATCTCACCGCACGACCCGTGAAGACGGCAAGGCCGTGATGGTCGAGACCACCGGTGATTTCATAAAAAGACTTCTGATACAGTTCTTATGAATTTTCAAATTCATTCTGGATGACGACTCGCTATCGAAAATATGACTTGCACCAAGTATCTGAAATTACGCGGCTATATTATTTTCTTCGATCACGACAAAGCGAACCAATCCCACGCGTTCTTTGATGTGTTTTTATAAAAACGCATTTTATATAGAGACGCACAATAGTCGGATGCAACCGAAAGGATCAATGGCATGGCCAAGTTCGCCTTCTTCGTCGAGTTGAAAGCCAATCGGGGCAAGGAAGCGGAAGTCGAAGCTTTCCTGAAGCAGGGCGCCGCGATGGCGAAGGCAGAGGCCGGAATAGCGGCGTGGTACGGGCTCAAGGAAGAGGAGCCGGGACGCTACGGAATCATCGACACGTTCAATGACGAAGTTGGACGAGACGCGCATTTGAACGGCGAACTTGCAAAGGCGCTGTTCGCGAAGGCAGGCGAGCTGTTTTCCGAAGCTCCCAAGGTGCACCGGCTTCACGTCATCGCCCAGAAATAGAGCGTCTTACCGAGGCTCTTCGTTGCAAGGCAGATGATGAGCTTGGGCGACGCGACTTAACGAACACTTCAGCGAAGCGACCTCCCCCTAATTCTCCTGAAAAAGGACTCACGATGAACCAGGAATCGCCCAAGCCCACTGTCGTCCTTGTGCACGGGGCCTTCGAAGACGCGTCGATCTGGAATGGAGTGATTGAGAGGCTGCAGCGCGACGGCTACCCGGTCGTCGCCTTCGGCAATCCGCTGCTGGGCCCGGCAATCGACACCGCGTACCTGCGCAGCCTGTTGGACAAGATCCAGGGGCCCGTGATCCTGGCGGCCCACTCCTATGGCGGGGCCGTCATCACGCAGGCCGGGGACGACCCCAAGGTCAAGGGCCTTGTCTACGCGGCCTCCATCATGCCCGCGGTCGGAGAGGCCGCAACCCATTTGCTCGAACGGTACCCCGGCAGCACATTCCCCACGTCCGTCGAGCCGACCACTTACACCCTGCCCGACGGTACCAGCGGCACGTATCTCCTCTACCAGCCCGACAAGTTTCACAGCAACGTTGCCGCCGACGTGCCCGCGAGCGTGGCCGCCCTGATGCTCGCCGGCCAACGCCCCATGAACCTGGCGGCCCTAACCGAACCGCTGACATCCGCGGCATGGACGAGCAAGCCGAGCTGGCAAGTCAGGCCGCTGCAGGATCGCGCCATTCCGGTCGATGAATACAAGTTCGAAGCCGATCGCGCCCACTCCACCGTCATCGAGGTGAACGCTTCGCACGCCGTCCCCGTCTCCAACCCTGAAGTCGTGGCCGACGCAATCGAACAGGCCGCCCGCGCAGCAGCGAAGTAACGGCGTCCGCAAAGGGCGGTTGTCTGGCATCATTCAAACAGGAGGCCCATCCGATGACGCAGGACGGTGAGCAAGAAGCAGCGCCGCCCTGGGATGCGGCTCGGGTGAACCTCACATCGAACGAACTGGCCCCCGGCGTTTTCGCGGTCATGCCTGACGACGTGTTCGAGAAAGACCACGTCGCCACCACGGCCGGCTTCGTGATCGGCGAACGCAGCGTACTCGTCGTCGAGTCAATGCTGAATGGCGATCTCGCCTCGCAGCTTATCGGGCTCGTACGGCAAGTGACGTCGAAGCCGATCCGCTTCCTCGTCAACACCAGCTATCATGGCGACCACGCCTACGGGAATTACCTGTTTCCCGACAGCACTGTCGTGATTCAGCATCCGGCGACCAAGCGCTACATGGAAGAAAGCTTCGAGGACGATCGCCGTTTCATGATCAGCCTCATGGGTAAGGGGAAGGGCATCGAACGCGTGCAGGCACGCGCCGCTGACATCACCGTCCCCGACATGATCAGCGTCGATCTGGGCAGCCGCATCGTCGAGGTCCGTCACTTTGGGTTCGCGCAGACGCCAGGCGATTTGGTCATATGGGCGCCAGACGCGAAGGTGCTTTGGGTCGGTAACATGATCCAAGCACCGTCTCCGGCGCTTCCGTGGCTCCTCGAAGGGCGGCACAAGGAGACGATGACGACCCTTGCGCGCGTGCGCGACTTCCTGCCGGAAGACGCAACCATCATTCCAGGCCACGGCCGGCCGATGCGTCCCGCGGACATCGAATTCCCGCTTCGCTATCTTCGCGAGCTCGACAGCGCCGTGCGCACGGCGATCGCAGAAGGTCGATCGATCGAGGCCACGCTCGAGGCGGTCGCCATGGCGCACTACGGCGAGTACAGCCTGTTCGATTGGGCGCACAACTCCGTCAACGTGCCCGCCGCCTTCCGCCACCTGCAAGAGCCGGGTGGCGGAGTGGCCTAGAGGAAGATGCATCGGGGTCGACCGCGAGCCTGGAGCATCTCGTCGCGTTCGCAACCCTATCGATGTAGCTGATGTTACATCGATTTTTCGTTCGCATCGCCGGGAGAACGTCGATGCCGCCGACGTGTGAATGCAGCAGCGATCGAAGCGCTTGCTGTGCGCGTCACCTCATTGCCGGCTCGCAAGGCAACCCCTTTCGCTGATAGACACAGGGTCGGAGGCAGCTTTCGCCATGGAGCAGTTCGACTCGGTCCGAATCTTCCGGACCGCACGTCGGAAAGCGACTGCGGATTGGTCGGTGCAAGGAAGTCTGCCCCCGTTGTGGTCTTCGTCCTTTGGGCGATCAATTTGCGGGAGCGACCCTTGGCGAAAGGGTTACAGGAAGGGGAAATCAAGCAGGAGCTGCAAAATGGCGGGCACCTGCGCAATGTCCTCATCATCACCAAGACGATCGAGGGTATGGCGGAGCACCTGGCCTATGTTCGGCCGAGCTGGCGACGCGAATTCCTGCCGCTGCGAACCTGGGGCGACAAGGAAGATCGTACCTACAAGGATCTGGATCGGCTGCTCGTGCTTCTCCGCGACGACTTCGGCTATCGGGGCTTCATTGGGCTCTACATGGATGGTGATCCCGATCTCGTGCGCTATCGGGCGCTTTCGGAAAGCGAAGAGGCCGACGACAAGCCGTAAAGCTCGGATCCGACGGCACCGCTGGCTCACTGCGTGGCTCGCGGTGACATCAGGACTCTCACCCGCAGAATAAAAATGGCTCGCTTGATGCGAGCCATTTTCTCATCGGGACCGGTAAAGTCCGAACCTGGTTGCGGGATACACCACCACCGACCATGCCGGGACGACGCCCTTCAGCGATGTCGGGCCGCCAGGGTACGTCACGCGTCAGCGAAGGCCGCCGGTGACGTGGAGTGTCTCGCCCGTGACGTAGGACGCTTCGTCCGAAGCGAAGAAAGCCACCGCGGCAGCGATCTCCTCAACCTTGCCGATGCGGCCAAGCGGGGTGGTGGATTCGATCCAGTTGCGCATGTCGCCCTCGTGCAGGCCGGCGGACACGACGCCTTCGGTGGCGATCATGCCCGGATTGACGGCGTTGACGCGGATCTTGCGCGGCGCGAGTTCCTTCGACAGCACGGAGGAGATCGCATCCACCGAGGCTTTGGTCGCAGTGTAAACGGCGGTGTTCGCCGGCGCGATGGTCGATACGCCCGAGCTGATGTTGATGATGCTGCCCCCATTGGGATTGAAGTGCTGCACCGCTTCCCCCGAGATCAACAGAAGCCCGAGCACATTGAGGTCGAAATGCTTGTGGAAATGCTCAGGCGTGATGGCCTCGAGCGGCGCGAACTCGTAGATGCCCGCATTGTTGACGAGGATGTCGATCGCACCGAACGCCTTCACGGTCTCCGCGACGACGCTTTTCACGTTTTTGGCATCGGCCAGGTTGCCGTGCACGGCGACGGCTTTGCCACCCTTGGCGATGATGGCGGCGACCACGCGGTCGGCGGCCTCTTTGCTGGCGCTGTAATTGACGGCAACCGCCGCACCCTCAGCCGCAAGCCGGGCGGAGATTTCGGCGCCAATGCCTTTGGATGCGCCGGTCACGAGCGCAACTTTGCCTTCGAGTCTCTTGGTCATCGCATGTCTTCCGTTGTTCGGCGGGATGCCGATATTCAATAGTTCAATACTAGTGAACTATTGAATGAATTCAAGGGACGTGCTATATTTTGAGCATGGTGCAGTTCGTTCACCCATCGCGGGACGAGATTACACTCGCCGGGGTGCTTGGAGCTCTCGCGGATCCAATGCGGCTGCGCATCGTCAAAAGCCTGGCCGCGCAAAACGATTGCATGTCGTGCACCGAGGCGGCGCCTTGCCCTGACATGGCGAAGTCGACCCTGTCGAACCATTTTCGGATCCTGCGGGAGGCCGGCCTGATCCGGACGTCAAAGCAAGGCGTCCAGCACCGCAACGTTTTGCGCGAAGAGGATATCAACGCGCGGTTTCCAAAGCTGCTGAAAATGATCCTGAGCTTTCCGGACTGAGGGCATTCGCGCACGACAGATTTGTGGAGCGCGCAAGGTATCCACTGATGTTTCCACCGGGCGTATCCCAAAACAAAAATGGCCCGAGCTTCCGTCCCGGCGCGGCGTGTTGCCCGGCGTTCGCGCCATGATCGATCTTCTGGCTACAGCGCTGAAGGCCCAGGTCTAGCGCGCCGTCTCTGCGCCGACCTGCTAGGGCTGCAAGACATGTTGCTCCGCGCGCGTGACGGAGCCTCCAAGCAGGCACCCCACAGGCCGGCTGTCGGCGAAGCCGAGCCGCACCCGGATCTCGGACAACGACCCCATCGCCCGGCCCTGCATGATGGTGATCCGCGCGCTGTTGCGCTCGACCAGGCCGTTCTTGAGCAGTCCGAACGCGAGCGCCGCGGCGGCAATGCCGGTGGCAGCATCTTCCGGGTAGCCTGATGACTGCGGAAACTGTCGCGCCTCGAAGCGCCGTTCGCCCTGATGTTCGATGGCGTAGGGGTAAAGTCCGGTGGACCCGATCCGCCCGCAGCACGCCTCGATCCGCGCCGGGTCCGGCACCAGCTCGTTGAGCTCGCGGACGCCCTTGATCGGGATGAGCGTCTTCACGCGCGACGTGACGGCGTTCTGCACCGGCATATCCAGCAGATCGCGGCGCGACAGCTTGAGCGTCGACAGAACGTCCTCCTCTTCGGCACGCGAGAGATCAACGACCTTGCCGACGGGCTGGCTGATCTCGACGGACGGTTCGCCCGAGTCCACACGATCGACATAACCCGTCACCGATCCGCTGCGCGTCTCGATGCGGACCTGTTCGCCCGGCAAGCGCCCCTTGGTCGCGAGGACCCAGAGCGCGCCGATGGTCGCGTGACCGCACATCTCCATCTCGTGTCGCGGAACCCAGAACCGGAAGGCATAGTCGGCGTCGCCGCTGGGAGCCGGCAGGACGAAGCCCGACTCATGCCCGAAGCGCCGGGCCACCGACTGCATCCCTGCAGCAGTCAGGTTCGATGCATCGATGACAATTGGACAGGGGTTGCCGCCGCGCCCCGTGTGGGTGAACACGTTGACAAGCTCGACCTCGGTCATTGGACAGCTCGCTTCATGGAGTGCGCGACGGCGTCAACGATCGCGTTGGCAACAGTTTGATGGACCATGGTCAGATTCTGATGGCGCTCGAATGCCTCGCTGGGCGGAAGTGACAACCTCTGCATGTCGAATCCAAACCTGGGAAGTCGTAACGCTATTCAAGTTTTAGTGACATGTCCGGCTAGATCATTTCTTACAAGCGTCGAAATATTTGCACCGCGCCGATGTTTCTTATGCTGATGACAGCAACACCAGGATCCCCGATGCCCCCGGCTGCGCTGGTCTCCCTGGCGACGTCGGTGCCTCCCCACGTGTTTTTGCAAGAGGACGTGCTAACGGCGGCATGGGATGTCTTCGGCGCCCGCTTTCCCGAATTCGAACGGTTCTCAAGCATTTTCTCGAATACCGGCATAGTCAAGCGTCACGGCGTCAAGCCGTTCGACTGGTATCTCGAACGACGAGGCTGGCCCGAACGCACCGAGGCCTTTCTCGAGGGAGCTGAAGCGCTATTTGTCGATGTCGCCGAGAAGGCGCTGGCGAGCGCACAACTTGCTGGCGGCGATGTCGACACTGTCGTGACCGTCTCTTCCACGGGAATCGCGACACCAAGTCTCGAGGCGCGCGTTGCTCGCCGGATGGGCTTCCGGTCCGATACGATGCGTGTACCGGTGTTTGGTCTTGGCTGTGCGGGCGGGGTTTCTGGTCTATCGATTGCGTCGCGCCTCGCCCAAGCGCGCCCTGGCACCAACGTGCTGCTGGTCACGATCGAGCTCTGCTCACTCGCACTTCGCCTGGACGAACTTACCAAAGCCAACATCGTCGCCGTCAGCCTGTTTGGCGACGGTGCTGCTGCAATCGTGTTGCGCGCGGGCGATGGCGGTGCGACGCAGATCGAGGCTGCCGGCGAACACCTTTGGCCGGATACGCTTGGCATCATGGGATGGAGTGTCGATCCGGAAGGATTCGGCGTCATCTTTCGCCGCACCATACCTGACTTCGTCACGAGGCATTTCAACTCCGCCGTGACCGAAATTCTCTCCAGAATGCGTCTTTCGGTGGAAGACATTGACCGCTTCATCTGCCATCCCGGCGGCGCGAAAGTTATCTGCGCATTGGAAGGCGCGCTCGCGCTCGACCAAGGAACGCTCTCCCATGAACGACAGATTATCGCCGACTTTGGTAACATGTCGTCACCCACTGTATTGTTCGTGCTTGAGCAGGCTCGCGCGAAAGGGCTGCCGGCGCGCTCACTGTTGACGGCGCTCGGACCCGGCTTCACCGCGAGCTGTGTCACGCTACGGCACACTGCGTGACGTTTGCTGAACTCATTCTCGGCGCCATCACGCTGCAGCGCGTCGGCGAACTCGTCATTTCGCGCGCGAACACTCGAAAGCTCCTGGCCCGCGGCGCCGTCGAGGTGGCACCCCGGCATTATCCGTTGATCATCACGGTTCATGCCGTCTGGCTGTTGTCGCTGTGGGTGTTCGGCCGCGACCAACCGGTGAATGTCGTTGCCCTGGCCGGCTATCTTATCCTTCAGTGCCTTCGCTTCTGGATCATCTGGACGCTCGGCTCACGATGGACGACGCGGATTATTGTTCTGCCCGAACAGCCGCTCGTGTCAGCGGGACCCTATCGATTTCTGTCGCATCCCAACTATGCCGTGGTTGCCGGCGAGATCGCCGTGCTCCCTTTGGTTCTGGGTTTGCCGCTGCTGGCCATCGTCTTCACCATCCTCAACGCCGCGGTTCTCGCGATCCGCATACGGGCCGAAAACCTCGCCCTCGCCGCATCCCGTGAGACATTATGCGTGGCGCATAATGACTGAACGGGTTACCGAGCCGAGTGCAGCTACGTGGCTTGGCTTCGTCCTGATGTGCCTCGGCATGTTCATGGCGATCCTCGACATTCAGGTCGTCGCCACTTCGCTACCCACGATCCAGAGTACACTCGCCATATCGCGAGAGGCGATGAGCTGGATTCAAACCGCGTATCTGATCGCCGAGATCATCGCCATTCCACTGACCGGGTGGCTTACGCGCGTTCTGACGCTGCGATGGCTGTTCGTTATTGCGATCAGCCTCTTTACCCTTGCCTCCATCGGCTGCGCATTCAGCAGCAGTTTTACGACGCTTGTCAGCTTCCGCGTGCTTCAGGGTTTCGCTGGCGGCGTGCTGATTCCGGCGGTTTTTTCCGCTGTCTTTCTGCTGTTTCCGATCCGTTTGCATCCCGTTGCCACCACCATGGCCGGCATCATGGCCGTGCTGGCGCCCACGGTCGGGCCGGTGGTCGGTGGCTGGATCACCGACACCTGGTCCTGGCATTGGCTGTTTCTGATCAATGTCGCTCCTGGGGTGGTCGCCGCACTCGCCACGCCAATGCTGCTGCCGCGCGAACGACCCCGGCTTTCTGATCTGGCTACACTCGACGTGCCGTCTCTCGGACTTCTTGCGGTTTCGCTTGCATGCCTGGAGATCGGTCTGAAGGAAGGCCCGCAACGCGGGTGGCTTTCTCCATTCTGCTCCATCCTGATCGTCTTGAGTGCTGCCGCGGCAACCGTCTTCGCCATCCGAACACTCAGGGCCGCGCATCCGGTGGTCGAACTGTCAACCTTTAGATCGCGCTCGTTTGCAATCGGTTGCGCATTGAGCTTCTTCCTCGGAGTTGGATTGTTCGGCTCGGTCTATCTCATGCCGGTCTTCCTCGCCTATGTTCGACATCATGACGCATTTGAAATCGGCACGATCATGCTCGTCACCGGCGTTGCGCAGCTTGCCACCGCGCCGATTGCGGGCCTGCTGGAAAGCAGGTTTGATCCCCGCTGGTTGTCGGCGGCGGGGTTTGGTCTGTTCGCGATCGGGCTGGGTTGCAGTGCATTCGAGAGCCGTGTCGCCGACTTTCAAGAAATGTTCTGGCCGCAAGTCTTGCGCGGCGTTGCGATCATGTTTTGCCTGCTGCCTCCGACCCGGCTGGCGTTGGGTTCGCTGACCGCATCACGGGTACCCGACGCAAGCGGCCTGTTCAACCTGATGCGAAACCTTGGGGGCGCAATCGGCATCGCGCTGATCGATACGATCCTTTACGGGCGCACCGGCGGGCACGCCGACGCTTTGCGCGAGCGCCTGATTGCGGGCGATGTGACTGCGGCTCAGGCGATCGGGCTTGACGTCACGCTGTTTACCCACCGCCCTCCGCAGGTCTCCGATGCCACGGTTGAAGCCTATCTGCGTCCCATGGTCGAAAAGGCCGCGTTCGCGCTCAGCGCCAACGAAGCCTGGGCCCTCCTCGCTTGCGTGGCGCTGCTCGGACTGTTGCTCATTCCGTTCGCGGCCGGTCCCCTGGAAGGCACTGATGAGAATTCTGGTGATGGCGCACTCAATTGAGTGGTGAATAGAGATCGCAATTGCCGCGACGCCCGGCCCAACCGGCGAAGTTCGGCGTGGTTCGCTTACCTATCTGAGGAAGGCCGCACTGACCGAGGGACTCGTCGTGACCTGAGACGGTAGGCGCCCGCCCCACCAAAACAAAAATGGCCCGCGTGATGCGGGCCATTTTCGTATCGGAACCGGTAAAAGTCCGAACTTGGTTGCGGGGATAGGATTTGAACCTATGACCTTCAGGTTATGAGCCTGACGAGCTACCGGGCTGCTCCACCCCGCGTTAAACCTTTGCGCGCCTTCGCCGAAATGCCGGGGACGATGAATGAGGGCCGGCGCTATTCGCGTGGCTTGCTCTCGCGTCCCAAAGGCTTCCTTGGAAGGCAACCCCGGGGCAAAGCCCCTCGGGTGCGAGGCGTATGTACCAACCCGGGCTGCCTTTGGAAAGGGCCGCGGGGACGTTTTTTTCGACTTTATGACAGTGAGTTGGGCCGATTTCCGGCCCGTTTGGTGCGCTCTTGCCAGAAGTTCCACAAAGGGCCAGCTTGCGGGCAACAAAACCGGGGGCAAACGTCGTTTTCAGGGGAGACCACCCATGGACCATACCTTGGACCGCCCCTTGGCGAGCGCGCCACTCCCGGCGCTGAAGGATGCCTTCGAGGCCATGGTCGCGCGGGCGCGGGCCGAGCCGGCGCCCGACCTGGCCGAGCGGCTCGACCGGCTGGCGCGGCTGCGCACCGTGGTCGCCGACAACGAGGAGCGATTCCGGCAGGCAATCTCGGCCGATTTCGGCCACCGCTCGGCCGTCGAGACCACTATTGCCGAGACGATGCTGGTGTTCTCCGAGATCCGGCATGCGACCAAGCACCTGAAGAGCTGGATGGCGCCGCAGCGAGTGGCCACCGCGCTGCAATTCCTGCCCGCGCGCAACCGGCTGATCCCGCAGCCGCTCGGCGTCGTCGGCATCATCGCGCCCTGGAATTATCCGCTCCAGCTCACGCTTGCGCCCGCGATCGGCGCGATCGCCGCCGGCAACCGTGTCATGATCAAGCCGAGCGAACTCTCGCCGCACTTCTCAGTGCTGCTGAAGGAGTCGGTGGCCGCGAAATTCGATGCCACCGAGCTACTGGTGACAGGCGTCGAGGACGAAATCGCAAAAGCCTTCGCACACCTCCCCTTCGATCATCTGGTGTTCACCGGCTCGACCCGGGTCGGCCGGCTGGTCGCGGAGGCCGCCGGGCGCAATCTCACGCCCGTAACGCTCGAGCTTGGCGGCAAGTCGCCGGCGATCATCGACGCCTCCGCCGATCTCGAGGAGGCGGCCGAGCGCATTGCCTACGGAAAGCTGCTCAATGCCGGGCAGACCTGCATCGCGCCGGACTATGTGCTGGTGCCCGAGCGCTCGTTGCAGGCCTTCGCCGAAAAAGTGCGCGCGCAGATGCGGCGCATGTTCGGCACCGATCCCGCCAACAAGGACTACACCTCCGTCATCTCCGACCGGCATTATGCGCGGCTTGAAGGACTCGTGGCAGATGCTGCGCAGCGCGGCGCAAAAATCCTGCAACCGGCGAAAGCGGACGATCCGAACTGGAAAGCACACCGCAAGTTCCCGCCGACGCTGATCGTCGGCGCGACCGAGGCGATGGCGGTGATGCAGGAAGAGATTTTCGGCCCCGTTCTGCCGGTGCTGGGCTATCGCGATCCGGCGGAGGCGATCGCTTTCGTCAACGCCCGCGACCGGCCGCTCGCGCTCTACTGGTTCGGCAAGGATCGCGCCGCCCGCGACGAGGTGCTGTCGCGCACGATCTCCGGCGGCGTCACCGTCAACGACTGCCTGTTCCACTTCGCGCAAGCCAACCAGCCGATGGGCGGCGTCGGCGCGTCCGGCACCGGCGCCTATCACGGCGAATGGGGTTTTCGCACGTTCAGCAAACTGAAGCCGGTGTTTTATCGCTCCAAGTTCAACCGCCTCGCCGATCTCTATCCGCCCTACGGCGGCAAGATCGCGCGGCTGGAGAAGTTGATGCGGTTCATGTCGTAGCTTTCAGTCATTGCGAGCGAAGCGAAGCAATCCAGAATCCCGCCGCGGGGACAGTCTGGATTGCTTCGCTTCGCTCGCAATGACGAGAAGAAAATGCAGAGGGGGGAACATCAGTGACTGACACATTCGACTTCGTCGTCGTGGGCGCGGGCTCCGGCGGCTGCGCGGTGGCGGGGCGGCTGTCGGAGGATGCGGCGACATCCGTGGCGCTGCTCGATGCCGGCGGACGGAACGACAATTGGCGGATCACCACGCCATTCGGGCTCGCTTTGCCATACAGCGCGGCCAACTGGGCCTTCGATACCGTGCCGCAGAAGGGATTGAACGGCCGCATCGGCTATCAACCGCGCGGCAAAGGCCTCGGCGGCTCCTCGGCGATCAACGCCATGGTCTACATCCGCGGCCACAAATCGGACTACGACCACTGGGCCTCGCTCGGCAATGCCGGCTGGTCGTACGCCCACGTGCTGCCCTATTTCAAGTGCTCGGAGAACAATTCCGATTTCGACGGCGAGTATCACGGCAAGGACGGCCCGCTGCATGTCAACAGACTGCGCTCGGACAATCCGATCCATGACGTCTTCCACCAGGCCGCGCGCGAGGCGCAGTTCCGCATCCGCGAGGACTTCAACGCCGAGGACCATGAAGGGCTCGGCAGCTACCAGGTGACGCAGCACAAGGGCGAGCGCTGGAGCGCGGCGCGCGCCTATGTGCAGCCCTACATGGACAAGCGCGCGAATCTGCGCGTCGAGACCGGGGCGCAGGCCACGAAGATCCTGTTCGAAGGCGGGCGCGCGGTCGGCATCGAATATGTGCAGGGCAAGCAGACCAAGCAGCTGCGCGCCCGCCGCGAGGTGATCCTCGCCGGCGGCGCCTTCCAGTCGCCGCAGCTATTGATGCTGTCGGGTGTCGGCGATGGCGATGCGCTTGCCGCGCACGGCATTGGCGCCGAACATCATTTGCCGGGCGTCGGGCGCAATCTGCAGGACCATCCGGATTTCGTGTTCGTCTACGCCTCCGACTATCCGCATTTCGTTCATTCATCGCTCGGCCGGTTGCCATCCCTGCTCCGCGCCATCCAGCGGTATCGCCGGGAGCGACGCGGCCTGATGACCACCAATTTCGCCGAGTGTGGCGGCTTCCTGAAGACCAGGCCCGACCTCGCCGTGCCAGACATCCAGCTGCACTTCGTCATCGCGATGCTCGACGACCACGGCCGCAAGAAGCACAAGGAAGCGGGCTTCTCGTGCCATGTCTGCCTGCTCAGACCGAAGAGCCGCGGCAGCGTATGGCTGAAAAGCGCCGATCCGCTCGCTGCACCCATGATCGATCCGAACTTTCTGGGCGAGGCGGAAGATCTCGAGTCGATGGTCGCGGGCTTCAAGACCACGCGGCGGCTGATGGAGACGCCCGCGCTGCGCGCGTTGCAGAAGAAGGACATGTTCACGTCCGATGTGAGAACGGACGACGACATCCGCGCCATCCTGCGCAATCGCGTCGACACCGTCTATCACCCCGTCGGCACCTGCAAGATGGGCACCGATGCGATGTCGGTGGTCGATCCGAAGCTGAAGGTGCATGGCATCGAGGGCTTGCGCGTCGTCGACGCCTCGATCATGCCGACCTTGATCGGTGGCAACACCAACGCGCCGACCATCATGATCGGGGAGAAGGCGGCGGATATGATCAGGGCGGAGGTGCGTGCGAGTTAGCGCAACGCCGCCACCCAATTCTCCGCCGTCGTCCCCGCGACCGAGGGGATCCATAATCACAGGGAGATGTTGTGGGGCGAGATGGCAACTCCGAGTCTTCGCCAAACATCTCCCTGGGGATATGGGTCCCGGGCTCGCGCTACGCGCGCCCCGGGACGACGGCGGGGCTCAATTCAGCAGGAAACCACCATCGACGGTGATGACACTCCCCGTCATGTACCGCGACGCCTTCGAGGCCAGCAGCAGGATCGCGCCATCGAGATCGGACTCGGCGCCGACGCGGCGCTGCGGGATGCGTTTGGCCAATCGCTCGCCCGCGGGCGTCGACCAGAAGGCGTGATTCATTTCCGTGTCGATATAGCCGGGCGCCAGCGCGTTGACGCGGATGTTCTGGCCTGCGAGCTCCAGCGCCATCGCCCTGGTCGCCTGGAGGATGCCGGCCTTGGAGATCGCATAGGGCGACACCGCCTTCAGCACACCGGTGCCGAGCACGGAAGCGATGTTGACGATGTTGCCTTCCTGCTTGCGCGCGATCATGCGGCGCGCGACTTCGGTCGCGAGGAAATAAGCGCCTTTCAAATTGGCGCCGATCACGGCGTCCCAATCGGATTCGGTCTGCTCGGTCGCGAGCTTCTCGATGGCGATGCCGGCATTGTTGATCAGCACCGTGATCGGACCGAGCGCGGCTTCCGTGGCATCCACGGCCTTGGCGATCGATGACATGTCCGTGACGTCGAGCGCGACCGCGGCAGCGCGGCCGCCCTTGCCGCGGATCTCCTCCTCCAGGCTCTTCAGCTTGTCGGTCTGCCGCGCGGCGAGCGCGACGGCCGCGCCATGGTCCGCCAGAACCCGGGCAAATTGCCGCCCCAGCCCCTGGCTCGCGCCCGTCACTAGGATGGTTTCTTGACTGACGTCGAATAAGTCTGACATGACGCTTGCCTTGAGTGTTTTCCCTGAGCTTTGGAGCCACCAATACAGACGATTTTAACGATCTGAAACCGGAATGATCGGTCCGGCGTTCATTCGTTCCAACGACGCAAGCGTTCCATCGAGGCAGGCCTGACGCTCATGAACAGTTTCGATCTCGCGGTCTATGCGGCACTCGCCGTCGCGATCGGCTTCGGTTTCAGGACCGGCCTGCTCGGCAGCGCAATGACCATTCTCGCCTATCTCCTGGCCGCTCCCATCGCCGTCGCGCTGATGCCGTTGATCGTGCCGCAGGTCGCGACCAATCCGAACGCGCCGCTGCTGCAAAACTGGATCTGGTTCTTCGGCATCTTCGTGGTCGTCGGCATGCTCCTTGGTTATATCGGCCGCCTCGCGCTGAACGACACGATACGCGAAGCCGGGATCGGCGACCGGCTCGCCGGCGCCGCACTCGGCGCCGTCAGGGTCGGCCTCGTCGCCACCACGCTGGTGCTGGTGTTCGACCAGATCGTGCCGGCCAACCGCCAGCCGCCGTTCCTCGCCGGTTCGCATCTGCGGCCGCTGTTCTCGGCGGCCGGCAAGATGGGCTTCAAGACATTGCCGCCGGAGGCCGCGGCCGCGATCGACCGCCTCAAGCAGGAACGGCGCATCTAGCTTATTGTCTGGGCATGATCTTTTCGGAAAACCGCTGCACACTTTTCGGGATCATGCCCGCACATTTGCATCGCCGCGCGACCGCGCCATGCATTTTGACGCGGCCCCCTCCCTTATCAGCGGCGCCACGATTGGCTAGAGTGCGGCCCGTCTAAAACCTGCCTGACATTACGGGAGTGAAACAGTGGATCTTGGGATCAAAGGTCGCCGCGCCATCGTCTGCGCATCCAGCAAGGGCCTCGGCCGCGCCTGCGCCATCTCGCTGGCGGAAGCCGGCGTTGACATCACGCTGACCGCGCGCGGCGCCGAAGCCCTGAAGAAGACGGCCGACGACATCCGCAAGGCCTATCCGGGCGTGAAGGTCACCGAAATCGTCGGCGACATCACGACGCCTGCCGGCCGCGAGGCCGTGCTGAAGGCCTGCCCAGAGCCGGACATCTTGATCAACAATGCCGGCGGCCCGCCGCCCGGCGATTTCCGCAACTGGACCCGCGACGACTGGATCAAGGCGATCGACGCCAACATGCTCACGCCCATCGAGCTGATCAAGTCGACCGTCGACGGCATGATGGCGCGCAAGTTCGGCCGCATCGTCAACATCACCTCGGCGGCGGTGAAGGCGCCGATCGACATCCTCGGTCTCTCCAACGGCGCGCGCGCCGGCCTCACCGGCTTCATCGCCGGCCTGTCGCGCAAGACCGTGATCAACAACGTCACCATCAACGGCCTGTTGCCGGGCCCGTTCGAGACCGACCGCTTGACCGGCACCGCAAAGGCCGAGGCCGACAAGCGCGGCACGACGCCGGAGCAGATCCTGGCCGAGCGCGCCAAGCTCAACCCCGCCGGCCGCTTCGGCCAGCCCGACGAGTTCGGCTATGCCTGCGCCTTCCTCTGCGGCGCCAAGGCCGGCTTCATCACGGGCCAGAACATCTTGCTCGACGGCGGCGCCTTCCCCGGAACGCTGTGAGAGCAGTCTGGTACGAGCAAACAGGACCGGCGGCGGATGTCCTCACCTATGGTGAGATGGCGACGCCGGTCGCTGGCCCAGGCGAAGTTCGCATTCGCCTGGAGGCCTCCGGCGTCAATCCGGCCGATGTCGGCCGGCGCGGCGGCAGCTATCGCGCGATGGAATTTTCGCGCGTCATTCCGAACAGCGACGGCGCGGGTTTCGTCGACCAGATCGGCGACGGCGTAACGCGCTTCAGGGTCGGCGACCGGGTCTGGCTGTTCAACGGCCAGCGCAACGGCCGCGCCTTCGGCACGGCGGCCGAATATATCGCGCTCGCCGAGCAGCTGGTGACGCCGCTGCCGGATCATCTTTCCTTTGCGGAAGGCGCAACGCTCGGCATCCCCGCGATGACCGCATGGTGCAGCCTGTTTGCGGATGGGCCGATCGTCGGCAAGACCGTGCTTGTCACCGGCGGCGCCGGCGCGGTTGGCCATTATGCCGTGCAGCTCGCCAAATGGGGCGGCGCGCAGGTGATCGCGACAGTCAGCTCGGCGATGAAGGGCGAGCAAGCCCGGCGCGCGGGCGCCGATCTCGTGGTCAATTACAGGGACGAGGACGTCGTCGCCAAGGCGATGGCGTTCACCGGCGGACGTGGTGTCGATCGCGTGGCCGATGTCGATTTCGGCGGCAACGTCGCGACGACGTTGAAGCTGATGGCGCTCAATTCGACGATCGCCGTCTACGCCACCAACGGCAACCGCACACCCACGGTGCCGATGCGCGAACTGATGGAGAAGTGCATCACGCTCCGCTCGCTCGTCTTGTTCGCGCTACCGCCCGCGCTGCTTGCGGCGGCCCAGGCCGATATCACGAAATGGCTGGCGGCAGGGCCGCGCATTCACAACGTCGCGGCGCAGTTCGCGCTGTCGGATACTGCGCAGGCGCATCTCGCGGTCGAGAAGGGTGACAAGCTCGGCACCGTGATCGTCGACTGCGCGCGGTGACGACTTAGGATACCGGCGTGGTCCGCTCGTCGGTCCAGTCGATGCCGAGCTCGTCCATGCCATCGGCGAGCAGATCGCCCAGCATCGGCTCACCCAGCAGGTATTGCACCGTTTCGCGACGCGGGTTCTTGTATTCACCGCGCGCCTCGGCGGCGCGGGCACGCAGATCGTCCCACTCCTCCACTTCGCCATCGCCGCGGCCAAGCCACATCAGCGTGACGAGGTCGAGCTGCTCGTCCTCGTTCAGCGCGCGGATGAAACCGGACAGTTCGGCTGCGACCGGGTCGGAATTGGTGTCCTCGAGCACGTCGATCTCGTCATCATCAGAGGGATTGGACCCCGAGTCGGGGTCGGACGCCGCCTCCTTGACGTCGAATTCGCGGGCCTTCTCGATGATGAAGGCGACCTTCTCGGCGGAAATGGCAAGCTCTGGCATCGTCGCTCTCTCTGGCTGTCTCGGGGTTCCCCCGATAACGCAACATCGCGACAGATGATCCATTGCGTTCGACGGCGGAAGGCCGCATCTTTCGCGAAAGCAAGAAAATTGGGATCGCCGCATGCCGTGGACCGTGGGCAAGGTCAAAATCACCAAGATCGTGGAAATGGAGACGGTCGGCTCGACCCGCTTCATCCTGCCGGCCGCGACCAATGACGAGATCCAGAAGCTGCCTTGGCTGATCCCGCATTTCGCCACCGAGGAGGGCCGGCTGAAAATGTCGATCCACTCGCTGGTGGTGGAGACGCCGACGCGCCGCATCGTGGTCGACACTGGCCTTGGCAACGACAAGCAGGGCCGCGGTGTCCCGGTCTGGAATAACCGCAGCACGCCGTTTCTGGAGACCATGACGGCGGCGGGCTTTCCCCCTGACAGCATCGACACCGTGCTGTGCACGCATTTGCATGTCGACCATGTCGGCTGGAATACAAAGCTCGTCGATGGCAAATGGGTGCCGACTTTCCCCAGGGCGCGCTACCTGTTCGGCAAGACCGAGTATGAATATTGGCGCGACTATACGGCCGAGCCGGACAAGGTCGCGGTGTTCAACGATTCCGTGAAGCCGGTCGTCGATGCGGGCCTGGCCGAGTTGATCCCGAGCGATCACCGGCTCTGCGAGGAGATCAGCGTGATCCCGACCCCCGGCCACAGCCCCGGGCATATGAGCGTCCTGATCGAGTCCGGCGGCGAACAAGGGTTGCTCAGCGGCGACGTCGCCCATCACCCCTGCCAGATGGCGCATCTCGACTGGTGCTCGGTCGTCGACACCGATACCGCCCAATCGGCCGCGTCGCGGCACAAGGTGTTCTCGCGCTTTGCCGATACCCCGACGCTGGTGATCGGCGGCCATTTCTCGGCCGGGCACATCAAGCGGGACGGGGATGCGTTCAAATTTGTGGCGCTGCAATCGTAGGGTGGGCAAAGCCACCGGGTCGCGCGAATGCGCGCCCGATGACAGGCTCCGCGTGCCCACCATACCGGGCCATCAAAAAGAATTGGTGGGCACGGCGCTCCGCGCCTTTGCCCACCCTACAAAGGAAGGGCTGCAATGCGCCCCGTTTTGAGCGGTTGAATTTCCCGCCGCCCTGTTCCATGAAGCTATTTAACCGATCGGTCCATCTCCAGGGAGAAACGAGAATGAAGCTTGTTCGTTATGGCGAAAAGGGTGTGGAAAAGCCCGGCCTGATCGACAAATCCGGCCAATTGCGCGACCTGTCGGCGCATGTGAAGGACCTGACCGGCGAGGCCTATTCGCCGGAATCCCTGAAGAAGCTGGCGGGCCTTGACCCGGCCTCCCTGCCCGCCGTCTCCGGCAAGCCGCGCTTCGGCGCGCCCGTCACCGGCATCTCGAAATTCGTCGCCATCGGCCTCAACTACAGCGACCACGCCAAGGAAACCGGCGCCGCGATCCCGACCGAGCCGATCATCTTCATGAAGGCCAACACCTCGCTGTCCGGCCCGAACGATGCGGTCGAAAAGCCGCGCGGCTCGACCAAGCTCGACTGGGAAGTCGAGATCGCCGCCATCATCGGCACCCGCGCCAAGTATGTCTCGGAAGCCGATGCGCTGAACTACGTCGCCGGCTATTGCGTCTGCAACGACGTCTCCGAGCGCGCCTTCCAGACCGAGCGCCTGGGCCAGTGGACCAAGGGCAAGTCGCACGACACCTTCGGCCCGGTCGGCCCGTGGCTCGCCACCAAGGACGAGATCAAGGACGTGCAGAACCTGTCGATGTGGCTCGACGTCAACGGCCAGCGCCGCCAGACCGGCTCGACCCAGACCATGATCTTCTCCATGGCCAAATGCGTCTCCTACGTGTCACAGTTCATGACCTTGCTGCCGGGCGACATCATCACCACCGGCACCCCGCCCGGCGTCGGTCTCGGCATGAAGCCGCCGACCTTCCTCAATGTCGGCGATGTCGTCACGCTCGGCATCGAAGGCCTCGGCGAGCAGCGCCAGGAGATTGTGGCGGCGTAAGGCCTCCGCCCTCTCCCCGTCATTGCGAGGAGCGAAGCGACGAAGCAATCCAGACTATTTCCACGGAGACAGGCTGGATTGCTTCGCTTCGCTCGCAATGACGATAACCAACTGCCGGTCACCGCGTAGGACATTTTCCCATGAAACTCTCCTTCTCTGCCGCCTCGCCCTTCGCCCGCAAGGTGCGTATCGCCGCGATCGAGCTCGGGCTGATCGACAAGATCGAGCTCACGCCCGCGACCGTCGCGCCGGGCACGGTCAATGAGGATTATTCGCGCATCACGCCGCTGAAGAAGCTGCCGGTGCTGATCACCAATGACGGCGACGTCATTCTGGATTCCTACGTGATCGTCGAATATCTCAACGAGATGGCCGGCGGCAGCCTGATCCCCGATTACGGCCCGCGGCGCTGGAAGGCCAAGACCGATCACTCCCTGATCAACGGCATGCTCGATTCCATGCTGCTGTGCCGCTACGAGAAGATGGTGCGGCCGCAGGGCCTGCAATGGCAGGCATGGTCGGACGACCATTGGAACCGGGCCTGGACCGGCATGGCGCGCTTCGAGAACATGCCCGAAGTTTTGAACGGCCCGTTCGACATCTCGCAGATCGGCCTCGTCTGCGTGCTCGGCTATGCCGACTTCCGCTTCGCCGATTGCGGCTGGCGCAAGGCCTATCCGAAACTCGACGCCTTCCACCAGAAGATGCTGGAGCGCCCCTCGGTCAAGATCTCGGTGCCTCCAGCGGCGTAAACTAGGCTGCGGGGAGAAGGACGATGCGCGATCGCTTCCCCCGCCTCAGCATTCTCGGCGCGAGCCTCGTGCTCGCGTTGACCGTCTCAGCCACTTCCGTGCAGGCCGACGGCATGGCGACTGGACGACAAAACCTCGCCTGTGGATCGCCGTCGTCAATCGACGACGGGTGGACGACTGCGTCGCCCGACAGCGTTGGCATGGAAGGCATGCGGCTCTGCAGCATCGCTGCACGGCTCGATCAACGCGCGACCTCGGTCCATTCGGTTGTCGTCGTGCGCCACGGCAAGCTCGTCTTCGAGCAGTATTTTCCCGGCTACGACCAACCCTGGGGACAACCGGACGGCCAGCACGAATTTACCGCGACGACGAAGCATGACATGCGTTCGGCATCGAAGAGTGTCGCTTCGCTGCTCGTCGGCATCGCGATCGATCGCAAGCTGATCGAAGGCGTCGACGAGCCCGTGCTCAAATTCTTCCCCGACCATCAGGCGGCGAAGCAGGCGGGCTGGGAGGCCATCACGCTGCGCCATCTGCTAACGATGTCCTCCGGCATTGAATGGGACGAGGCACGGTCCTGGACCGATCCGAAAAACGACGAGCCGCATCTCACCTTTGAGGCCGATCCGATCGGCTATGTGCTCGCAAAGCCAGTCGCTGCGCCGCCCGACGTGCTGTGGACTTATAATGGCGGCGGGACTGAACTGCTCGGCAACATCCTCGAACGCGTCTCGGGCAAGCCGCTGGAGGCATTTGCTCGCGAGGTGCTGTTCCAGCCGCTCGGGATCAGCGATTTGGAGTGGAAAGCCTATAAGAACGGCAAGATTGCAGCGGCCGCGGGCCTTCGCTTGCGGCCGCGCGATGCGACGAAGATCGGCCAGCTCGTGCTCAATCGCGGCCAGTGGAACGGCCGGCAGATCGTCTCGGCCGACTGGATCGCACAATCTACCACGCCGCGCTTCCAGGCGATCGGCTATTTCGGCAGCACGATGTTCTACGGCTATCAATGGTGGATGGGCCGCTCGCTCGCCGGTGACAAGGAAATCAAATGGGTTGCTGCCTTCGGCTGGGGCGGCCAGCGCATCTTCATCGTGCCCGAGCTTGATCTCGTCATGATGACCACCGCTGCCCAATACGGCCAGCCGAAGGAAGGGCTGGCCGCGATCGACATCCTCTCCAACATCGTCATTCCATCCGTGCGCGATGCACGGTGAGTGCAAGGGAAGCGAGCATGAGCCTGAAATTCACCGTCGGCGATCTCACCATCCATCGCGTCATCGAGCAGGAAACCTCGTTCGTGCCGGCGCTGGAGATGCTGCCGGGACTGACGCCTGAGGTCCTAGCCGAGAACCGGGCATGGATGCGGCAGGCCAAGGCGCTGGACGAGCAGGACGTGCTGCTGCTGTGCTTCCAGTCCTATGTTGTGAAGACGCCGCATCACACCATCCTGATCGACAGCTGCATCGGCAACGACAAGCCGCGCCCGCAGCGGCCGAAATGGAACATGAAGACCGACGATACGTACTTGCGCGGACTCAACGCCGCCGGGTTCGCGGTCGACGACATCGATTTCGTGATGTGCACGCATCTGCATGTCGATCACGTCGGCTGGAACACGCGGCTCGAGAACGGCCGCTGGGTGCCGACCTTCCCCAAGGCGCGCTACCTCTTTGCCAAGCAGGAATTCGATCACTGGTCCGAGCAGAACGCGAAGGCGGAGATCCCGCCTTTCGCTGACAGCGTGCTGCCGGTGGTCGAGGCCAGGCGCCACGAGCTGGTCGGCAACGATCACCAGATCGGCGATCACGTCCGCATCCTGCCGACGCCGGGACATACGCCCGGCCATATCGCCATCACGATGGGCCGCGGCAAGGACGACGCCGTGTTCTCCGGCGACCTCATGCATTCGCCGCTGCAGACGCTCTATCCGGAGCTGTCGATCAAGTTCGACGTCGACCCGGCCGCGGCGGCGAAAACGCGCCGCAGCTTTCTCGAGCGCTATTGCGACACCGACACGCTGTGCTGCACCGCGCATTTCCCCTCGCCGTCGGTCGGGAAGATCAGGCGCAAGGGCAGCGCGTTCGTGTGTGCGGCGGTGTAGCGCGCGGCAATCGCCCGGCTTCCGTCATGCCCGGGCTTGTCCCGGGCATCCACGTTCTTACAATCAACGGCAACAAAAACGTGGATGGCCGGGACAAGCCCGGCCATGACGAGGAAACAAAAAATGGCCGACCTCCCCGACGTCCCTCTCCCCGCCGGCATCCGCTCGCGCTATGTCGACGGCATCAACGGCTTGCGCATGCACGTGCTCGAAGCCGGCTTCGAGACCAAGGGGCGGCCCTGCATCCTCTTGCTGCACGGCTTTCCTGAGCTCGCCTTCTCCTGGCGCAAGGTGATGCCGGCGCTGGCCTCGGCCGGTTATCACGTGATCGCGCCGGACCAGCGCGGCTATGGCCGCACCACGGGATGGACCGCGGATTACGACGGCGATCTCACGCCGTTCTCGCTCCTCAACCTCGTGCGCGACGCGCTCGCCCTGGTGTCGGTGTTCGGCTACAGGCAGGTCGATCTCGCCGGGCATGATTTCGGCAGCCCGGTTGCGGCCTGGTGCGCCCTGATCCGGCCCGACGTGTTTCGCTCGGTGACGCTGATGAGCGCGCCGTTCGGCGGAGCGCCGCCGATGCCGTTTGGCACCGTCGACAGTCCGGCAAAGCCGCCAGCAGAAGACCCCGTGCATCGCGAGCTCGCCGCGCTGCCGCGCCCGCGCAAACACTATCAATGGTATTACGCGACGCGCCCGGCCAACGCCGACATGCAGCACGCGCCGCAGGGCGTGCACGATTTCCTGCGCGCCTACTATCACCAGAAGAGTGCGGACTGGACCGACAACAAGCCATATCCGCTGACGTCGTGGTCCGCGGGCGAACTCGCAAAACTGCCGACCTACTACGTGATGGACGCCGGCGAGACGATGGCGGAGACGGTTGCGAAGGAGATGCCCTCGCCGGCCGCGATCGCCGCCAACCAATGGCTGCCGGACAGCGACCTCGCCTATTACAGCGCCGAATACGGCCGCACCGGATTCCAGGGGGGCTTGCAATGGTACCGCTACGGCACCTCGGGCATGCTCAACAGCGAGATGCAGCTGTTTGCGGGCCGCAGCATTGACGTGCCCACCTGCTTCATCTCGGGCAAGCAGGATTGGGGCACCTATCAGCGCCCCGGCGTGTTCGAAGCGATGCAGGGGCGCGGCTGCACGAAGATGCTCGGCTGCCATCTCGTCGACGGCGCCGGCCATTGGGTGCAGCAGGAACAGCCGGCCGAGGTGAGCCGCTTGCTGCTCGAGTTCCTCGCAAAAGTCGCCTGATTTGACCCGGGAACCCCGGCGCCTTATATAGTTTAGAATAATTCTAAACTATTAAACAGGTCCGCCGTGAAGACTTTTGCCGAACTGACCGAGCGCGAGGTGCTTGCGGTCGCGATCTCCTCCGAGGAGGAGGACAGCCGCATTTACATGACCTTCGCCGAGGACTTGCGCGAGCGTTACCCGGACACGTCGAAGATTTTCGAGGAGATGGCCGAGGAGGAACGCGGCCACCGGCATCGGCTGCTGAAACTCTATGAGGAACGCTTCGGCCAGCACCTGCCGCCGATCCGCCGCGAGAACGTCAAAGGCTTTCTGCGCCGGCGGCCGATCTGGCTGACGAAAAACCTGCCGCTCGACACCATCCGGAAAGAGGTCGAGACCATGGAGCTCGAGGCCGAGCGCTTCTACGCGCGGGCCGCCGAGCAGGCCGAGGATGTCGGCGTGCGCCGCCTGCTCGGCGATCTCGCCGAGGAGGAAAAGCATCACGAGAACCGCGCCGTCGCGCTCACCGACGAGATTTTGAAGCCCGACGTGCGCGCCGAGGAAGACCGCACGCGACGGCGCATGTTCGTGCTGCAATATGTGCAGCCGGGCCTCGCCGGCCTGATGGACGGATCGGTCTCGACGCTGGCGCCGCTGTTCGCCGCGGCTTTCGCCACCCACCAGAACTGGCAGACGTTTCTGGTCGGCCTCGCCGCCTCGATCGGCGCCGGCATCAGCATGGGCTTTGCGGAGGCGCTGTCCGATGACGGCTCGCTCACGGGACGCGGCTCGCCATGGCTGCGCGGCATCACCTGCGGCACGATGACGACGCTCGGCGGGCTCGGCCACACCCTGCCTTATCTCGTCCCAGACAGCTGGCCGAACGCATTCTGGATCGCGACGGGAATCGCCGGCGTCGTCGTGTTCTTCGAATTGTGGGCAATCGCCTTCATCCGCGCGCGCTACATGGACACCCCGTTCCTCCAGGCCGTGTTCCAAATCGTGCTCGGCGGCGCCATCGTGCTCGCGGTGGGGATATTGATCGGGGCGGCGTAGCTACCTCGGTGTCATGCCCCGCGAAGGTGGGGCATCCAGGGCGGATTCAAACGGTCGTCGCAACACTCGGAGGTTGGAGGTTGCGATGAACGTTGTAAGGCGCCGATCGGCGCGGTCAGGACGAGCCCCATTGCCATCGCCAGGACGGCCGTCTGTTGCAGGACGCGATGAACAGAATAGATTTTGGCTGGCGATTGCCGCGGGGCTAAGCAGCGAGGATGCTGCGCTGGAAGCCGGATTGTCACAACCTGTCGGAAGCAGATTATTCCGAAAGGCGGGCGGCATGCCACCAGCGATGTTCAGATCTTCGGCAAAGGTACTCTCCGGGCGGTACCTCTCATTGGTAGAGCGCGAGGAGATCGCACTCCTCAAGGTGCAGGGCCATTCCAGGCAAGAGATTGGACGTCGCCTGGGGCGGGCTGCTTCGACAATATCCCGTGAACTGCGACGCAACGCGGCTACCCGCGGCGGCGGGTTGGAGTATCGGGCAACAACTGCCCAATGGCATGCGAATCGATCCGCCCGCCGACCCAAGCCGACCAAGCTTGCGCTCAATGCAACCTTGCGCACTTATGTGGAGGAGAGACTTGCTGGCGGCGTCGTAGCCCCGAGCGGCGCGCTCGTTCCTGGTCCCGCCGTTCTGTGGAAGGGCCGCCGGCATGGCCCACGCAAGGATCGGCGATGGGCCAAAGCCTGGAGTCCCGAGCAGATTGCCCGACGCTTGCCGATCGACTTCCCGGACGACAAGACGATGCGCATCAGCCACGAAGCTATCTATCAAGCTCTCTTCGT
>NZ_JBVVPO010000030.1:91659-103542 GCF_055811795.1 Bradyrhizobium sp. MI1.7 | reverse complement strand
ACCATCATCCATGTGGTGATTACCCTTGCCGCCGGCTATTCCGTCGGCTCCGAATTCCGCCGCCGCGACGCGCGGGCGTGGCTCGAAAGCGCCGGCGGCGATCCGCTTGTCGCGCTGGCCGGCAAGCTCGCGCCGCTGTTCTGCATCTTCATTTTGATCATGCTGGCCGAGCCGCTGTTCCTGGAGGGTGTGCTGGAGATTCCCTTCAAGGGCGACTTGCCGTTGATGATCGCTGCGGCCTCGCTGCTGATCATCGCCTATCTGTCGCTCGGCGCCCTGCTCCAGCTTCTGGTCGGCGATCTCGCCACCGGACTCGGGCTTGCGGGCCTCATTGCCTCGCCCGCATTCGGCTATGCCGGCGTCGGCTTTCCCACCATCGGCATGAATGCCTTTGCGCAGACATGGAGCGCGATCCTGCCGCTTCGCTGGTACATGGCCGTCCTGCTGGGACAAGCCGCGCGGGGATTGCCGGTCGCGGATTCCGCTATTCCCTTCGCGGCGCTTGCGGGCCTGGCGTTGCTCTTTGCCGGCCTGGCGTGGATGCGCATGGCGAACGTCACCCGCAAGGGATGGTTTGCAACAGCGCGGCCTGCCGAGCCACACGAGGTCATCTCCACACCGCGCGGCGTCGGCGGCGCCTTCGTGGCGGAGTGGCGGCGCGTGCTGGGAACGCGGGGCGCCTTCGCTCTGCTGTTTCTCGCTCCCCTGGTCTACGGCATCTACTATCCGCAGCCCTATCTGAACCAGATCCTTCGCAAGCTTCCGATTGCGGTCGTCGATAACGATCTCAGCAATCTCAGCCGGCAGATCGTCGAGACGCTGGACGCGAGCGGCGCATTAAGCGTGACGGTTCGCGCCCGAACGCTCGCCGAGGCGCACAGCGCGATCGATCGCGGGCAGGCCTTTGCCGCCGTCGAGATTCCACCCGACACCGAACGCGACGTGCTCAAGGGCATCACCGCCCACATACCCGTCTATGCGGACGCAACCTATCTGTTCATCTTCAGATCGAGCGCCAGCGGGGTCGCCACCGCCATCGGAACCTTGACGTCCGAGCTCGTTTCGCGCGGCGCGCGCTCGGATGGCAGCCTCGTCAAGGCGAAGCTCGCGACGTCGAGCCCGGCCGACGTGTTGCTGCAGCCGATCTTCAACCCGGTGGGCGGCTATGCGAGCTACGTCGTTCCGGCGGCGTTCATCCTGATCCTGCAGCAGACCCTGCTGATCGGCGCAGCGATGCTGACCGGCACCGCGCTGGCGAGCGGAGGCGCAGCCTTTGCCGGCGTGCTCGGCCGCGGCATCGCGCATCTGACCGTCTACCTTCCTGCGCTCGCGCTCTATCTCATCGTGCTGCCGCGGATCTACGGTTTTTCGACACTCGGCCATCTTCCGCAGATCCTCGCGCTCGCGAGTGTCTTTCTGCTGGCAACGAGCTTCATGGGGCAGGCTGTCGGGGCCTGGTTCACGCGGCCGGAGAACGCAACCATCCTGCTGCTGGCGACGAGCCTGCCGCAGTTCTTCATGGCCGGCTTCGCGTGGCCGCGCGAAGCAATTCCGGACGTGGCCCTTGCGTTCGGCCGGTTATTCCCGGCCGACTCCGCGATCGACGGCCTCGTGCGCGTCAACCAGCTCGGCGCCGGTATCTGGGAGGTTGCGCATGACTGGCTCGCATTGTGGTGCCTGGCGCTCGGCTACTTCGCGCTCGCGGTGATCTCGGCATTTGCCGTCAGGAGGAGACAGGGACATGTCCAACCTTAGACCTGCCGCCTTCGTCGCGATTCCGCTCGCGCTGGTCGCGGCGGGCGCGCTGCTCTATGTCATGCGCCACGCGGCACCGCCCGCCGCCATCGTCGGCGTCGTGCGCGCGACCGAGATCAGGGTCGAGCCGGAGGTCAACGGCCAGCTGGTCTCGATTGCGGTCGAGAAGGGTGCCTCTGTGAAGGCCGCCGACGTCGTGGCGCGGCTCTCGGCGGTGGAGTTGACGGCGCAGGCGGACCAGGCGCGTGCCGTGCTCGCGTCCGCCGTCGCAAGCCGCAACAACGTCTATGCCGGCGTGCGCCGCGAACAGGTCGATTCGCTGAAAGCCGCCATCGCCAAGGCCGGCGCCCGCCTCGACTACGTGCAGGCTCAGCTCACACGGACCAGCACGCTGGCGCGCCAGAGCTTCGAATCCCAACAGTCGCTCGACCAGGCCGAGAATGACGTTGCAAGCGCGCGTGCCGGCGTGGCGGAGGCCCAGGCCAATTACGATGCGGCCGTGGCGGGACCGACCCGGGAAGAGCGCGCGGTCGCCGACGCTCAGGTGCAGGCTGCGGCCTCCGCGGTCACCGTGCTCGAGCGCCGCCTCGACAAGATGGTGTTGCGCGCGCCGGCCGACGGCGTGGTCAGCGTCATCGCCGCCGAGGTCGGCGAAAATGTTCGCGCGGGCCAACCGATCCTGATGGTCGAGGCCGCGGGCAGGCAATGGCTCTCGTTCAACGTGCGCGAGGATCATCTCGATCGTCTCGCGATGGGAGAAACAGCGAACGTGATGCGGAACGGCGCTAATGGCGCGACCAAGGCGGTCATCACCGAGCTGCGGCCGCTCGGAACGTTTGCCACCTGGCAAGCTGAGCGGGTCATCGGCGATCACGACCGCAACACGCTTCGCCTGCGCCTCGACCCGAAGGGAGAGTTAGCAGGCCTTGAGCCGGGCATGACCGTCTGGATCGGCCCCTAAACCCCGGTGATTTGAGCTCGCGGAACCAAGCGGTTCCGACCGTCTGCAAAATGAAGCCCCAGCAGTCATTGAGACCACTGGGGTTTTTCAACAGCCTTGCGGAATTCGAATTCAGCCTAGCTGGTGACGGCGGCTTCGGTGTAGGGCGCCGTATTCTTCGCGCGGTTGTCGATGCTGAGAGCGCCCGCACCGAAAGCCGCGATCTGGAGCAGTCCGCCCGCCATCATCACGTTCTTCAGGAAGTGAATCACCCCGATGTCCATAGCTGCGGCCCATGCGGATGACCGAAGATACTAGCGCGCGCCGCCCAATTCCCTGATGCTGCGCCGCACTACAGCGCGCCTAGCCCGGACTTTCGAACAGATCGAGCCGCGGCCCAGCGGAACTTCGATCGCTACCTTTGCTAGAACCATTCAAAATGTATAGGCTGATCCGGTCAACGGGCTTGAGAGAAAGGCCTGGGACGTTCGGGACGTGGAACGCTGAAGGGGTTGCTTGATCGGAAGGCGCGGTCGTCTTCACGGCGGGTGCGACGGATATGGAATCCGATTCAGACGGCCGTCACGGCGGCCGGGAAGGGTCTTACCGTCGGACTTTACGTGAGCGAACCGGCAGTTGCGGCAGGCACTCCCCCGCATTCAGGTGAATGATCGCAGGGCCCGTCATGAGCGGGTCCAGCACCTTTCACGTCGGAGGAGCCGGGATGGACCAACGAGAAGTGCTGGCGGCGTGGGAGAAGTTCGTCGAGCGCGGAGCGTTGTCATCCGACTTGAGATCATCGGTCGCAGCGTCGTGGCAGCGATCCAGGAACCATCACGTCACCGTCGACCGTGCGCGAGCGCCGCTGGTCGCGGACGCCGAGTTGTTTCGTCATCGCTCCAAATACGCCTCGCTCCGTCATGCCGCCCGCTGCGCTCTCGAGAACTCAAAAACATTTCTGCGCGATGCAAACTCAATCATGATCCTCACCGATCCGAGTGGGCTGATCATCGATACGCAGGGCGACGACAGGGTCATCGACGCCGGCCGCGCAGTCCATCTCGAACACGGAGGACGCTGGAGCGAGGCCGACATCGGCACCAACGCGATTGGCGCCGCGATAGCGGAATCGAAACCTGTCCAAATTCACGGTACAGAGCATTTCTGCTCGGAGGTGCAGCGGTGGACTTGCGCTGCCGTCCCGGTTCATGACCCGACCGATGGCGAACTGCTTGGCGTGGTCGACATCTCGGGTCCTGCAAGCACCTTCAATCCGCAGAGCCTGGCTTTGGCCGTCGCGGTCGGCCATCACGTGGAAAGCGTTCTGGCCCAATCGGTCCGACAGGAACACGAGGAGTTGCTGTGCCGCTTTCTCGGCAGGAGATCGCAATGGGCGAACGATGAATGCATCGTGCTCGATCGTCGTGGCACGATCCTCCACGCCACCGAGCGTGCTCTGAACGCACTCCAGCATGATCGCCACGGCATTTACAACGACGCGCCAACCCGCTTTTTGAAGACGGTTCCCTTCGATGAGTGGCCGAGCAGGTTGAAGGAGCTGCTTCCGAACGCGAGCTTCAACTTCGTCGAGAACGAACGCTCCGGCATCGGCGCCATCGTGGTGCTGCATGCGCGACGACGGCAGTTGACCACGCATCGCGACGTCCATAAATCGAGATCCGAATCTGACGGTCGCGAGACCGCGAGCTCATCATCTGCCCGAAAGGATTCAAAGCCGGAACCACGGTCTCTTCAGAGCATGGCCGCCGGCTTCGTTGCGGACGACCCCGCGGTCCGAGCCATCGTCCGTCAAGTCGAGACCGCGGCAGCACGCAAGATGCCCATCCTCATCCGAGGCGAGACCGGAACCGGCAAGGAACAGCTTGCCCGCCACGCCCATATGGCGAGTGGGCGGACCGGCGCGTTCGTTCCAGTGAATTGCGCCGCCCTGCCGGAAAGTCTGATCGAGAGCGAGCTGTTTGGCTATGCCGCCGGAGCATTCACCGGGGCGCGGCGCGGCGGCGCGATTGGACTGGTCAAGGAGGCCGACGGCGGCACGCTGTTCCTTGACGAGATCGGCGACATGCCCGTCGCGCTGCAGGCGGTGCTTCTGCGCCTGCTCGACGACTGGACCGTGCGCCCCGTCGGCGGCGTCAGATCGAAGGTCGATGTCTTTCTCATCTCCGCCACCAATGCCAGGTTGGACAAGGCCATCGCCGAAGCCCGGTTCCGATCCGACCTGCTCTATCGTCTCAATACGCTCGAGGTCAACCTGCCACCGCTCCGGGATCGCAACGACTTTGATGCCATCGTTCGCCATCTGCTCAATGCGATCGACCCGAATTGCGAAATCACGCGGACGGACATTGCGCATCTCGCCGCACGTCCCTGGCCTGGCAACGTCCGCGAGCTCCGCAACGTCCTGGCGCGATTCACCCTTGCCGCTGCGGACGGCTCTATCAGCGAAGCCAGCGCGGAGAGCATCGTTCAACACCCCGGAGCGGAGTCCGGATCGCTCCACGACATCCACCGCGCGCGAATCCTTGTGGTGTATGCCGAGACCGCCGGAAACGTCAGCGAAACCGCGCGACGCCTCGGCGTCTCAAGAAACACCATCTATCGCGCACTGGGGCAGAAGAAGCCCGAGTGATGCCATAGTGCCTCGAATCGCCGATGCTACGAGTATCGCAGCATGCCCTACTATGGACGGAGCGCGGTCGCTTCGAACCGATGATCGGCTCCGCTCAAAGCAGCTCAGCTCCACCACCCCGGGCCGGGCCAGCGGTCGGATCGTAGTCATCCGGCTTCTTGGCGATCAAGGTCTGAGTCGTCAGGATCAGTCCGGCCACCGATGCCGCATTGCGAACCGCGCTGTAGCAAACCTTGACCGGGTCGATGATGCCAGCTTCGACAAGATCGACCGCCGAGCCATTGCGCACGTCGAGCCCGTAGCCATTCGTGGCCTTGGCAATTCTCGCAACTTCCGCCTCTCCATTCAGACCGGCATTGGCGGCAATGTAGAAAAGAGGCCGACTGAGCGCGCGCTGCAGCAGCTCGGCGCCCTGCCTGGCGCCTCCGTCCAGACGGTTGATCAATTCGTCGAGCCTTGCAGCGATCCTGAGCAAAGCCACTCCGCCGCCCGGCACAATGCCTTCTTCGATCGCGGCGCGGGTCGCGTTGATCGCATCCTCGATCAACTGGGTCCGGCGTTTTTGCTCGACCGGCGTCGCGCCGCCGGCAAGAATCATCGCTGTGCCGCCGGACAGTTTTGCGATGCGCTCCTGGAACTTGTCGCGCTCAATATTTTCGGGAGCGACATCGTATTGGCGCAACACCTGCTCGCGTCGCGCCGCGATGGCCTTCTGATCGCCACCTCCCGCCGTGATCAGGGTCTTCGAGGCGGAAATGCGCACTTGGCGCGCGGACCCGAGGTCGTGCAGCTCCACCTTCTCGAGCCTCCCGCCGAGATCGGCCGAGATAACGCGCCCTCCGGTCGCGATCGCGATATCCTCGAGCATCGCCTTGCGCCAATGGCCGAACTCCGGCGGATGAATCGCGGCAACCTTGAAATTGGATTTCTCCCGACGCGCCAGCAATTGCATGATGACAGATGGCGCCACTTCCTCGGCGATGATCAGCAAAGGTCGCCCGCTCTTTTCGATGAGCGAGATCACACCAGCCAGTTGCTCCCCGGTCTGGATCTTGAGATCGGTCATGACGATGAACGGACTGTCGAGAACCACCTGCATTTTCTCGACATCGGTGACCATATGATGTGAAAGATAGCCGCGATCGAAGGCCATGCCTTCAACGATTTCCAGCGTCGTCTCGACCGTGTTGCCAAATTCCACCGCGACGATTCCGTGATTGCCGGCACGTTCGAAGGCTTCGCCGACCATATCGCCAAGCGCTGTGTCGTTGGCGGCAATGCTCGCAACAGCCCGCAGGCCAGCAGACCCCTGCAGCGGTCTCGCCGACCGTCGTAACGCCGTGATGGTCTCACTAACCGCCAGCTCCAGCCCTTGAACCAGCTCGACCGGATTGGCGCCGGCCGCTAAACATTTCAGGCCTTCCTGCACAAGAACATCGGCCAGCACGGTGGCCGTGGTGGTGCCGTCCCCGGCTACCTCATTGGTTCGCGCTGAAACCTCACGCAACACCTGCGCGCCCATATTCTCAAACGGGCATTCAAGTTCGATTTCGCTGGCAATGCTGACGCCATCGCGCGACACGATCGGTGTGCCGATCGGTCGGTCCATGATCGCGTTCATGCCCCTCGGACCCAGCGTTCCGCGTACCGCCTTGGCGAGCTTGGCGACGCCCCGGCCCAGCGCGGCCCGCGCAGCTTCATCGTGCAACATGATCTTCGGCATTCTATATCCCCGACTTTGCCTTGAGGTCGTCTGGTCTGGACTTGTTATCGATGCTGCGCACCCGCATCACGGCACCTGTTACGTGCCCGGCGACGCCGGCATCGTCCTCGATTTCGGTACGAACGGTGTGTCGAGGTCGAACCGCGCGGCAAGCAGGCCGCGGCACAGTGCGCCGTTGAATTCAGCATTGATGCCCACGCGCCGTAGATTCGACAGGTATGCGGCAAGGCCGTCGGCTTTCAGCCGCGCTCCGTTCGCATCGACAAAGGCGGGTTCACCACCGCTTGCCGGACCTACGACGGCACGTCGCTCGAGATAGCGCTGAATCAGCGTCTCACCTGCATCGTCGAGCGGCAGGCAACCGAGCTCCGTCAACGTCAGGCTCACGATCTCTGCCGCCGATTGCCCCAGCGCGACGAGGTGACTGAGTAGCGCAACCTGCCGGCGCTGGAACGCCTTGACGAGGAATGTCTGACGCAGATCATCGAGGCTGCCATCGGCCTCGGCGCCGAACGTTTCCTGGAACGAGCGCCCCTGCGCGAGGCCCGCATTAATCTTGTCGGCATACATGTGCTCACCCAAGACCACGCTGACGCCCTTGACCCAGTCCAACGCGCTGATGGACCGGCGCATGTCGTCCGCCATCAGGAACGAAAAGTTGGCAGCGCACCAATAGGTCGGCAAGCGGAACTCGATGTGGACCCGATCCTTCGCGTCGACATCGGCCCTGGTCACGAAATTCAGGTCGATGACGGACTCGTCGAGTTCCGGGTCCATCACGTCTCGCAGGCAGGCCCATATCTGCGCCTGCCTGTCATCTGACGAATGGCTTCTCGGCCGCTCCCTCCCCTCAACGCCACGCTTCATGGCCATCACCTCGGCGCGTGAACAGCTTCGGGCAAGTAGGCATAACCGCCGCCCGCCTGGATCTTCTTCTTCTGCGCTTCGACATCGATGCCGTAGATACGCGCGGCATTGAGACCAAGGATCTTGATTTTCGTCTCCATCGACAGCACCGAACCGGTCTCCTTGGTGACGTCGGCCGGAATTTCAAATGCCATGAACTTGTCGATCAGCCATTTCGGCGTCCAGATGCCATAATCGCTGCCGTAAAGGATCTTGTCCGGTCCGACCCAGAATAGCAGTTCGGAAATGACGTGGGCGAAGTACCCCGGCCGCGAATGGATGAAGGGCAACGCCACCGCGAGGCCGGCATAGACATTGGTTTCCTGGGTCGCGATCCAGCAGAAGTCGTCAAGGCGCGGCAAGCCACAATGCTCGACGATGAAGTTCAAATCCTGGAACGAGGTGGCGACGTCATCGATATCGGCGACATCGAACGCATCCCGGTTCAACGGGATGATCGTTGGCCCCTTGTGGACGTGGATGTTCTTGATCCCGAGCTTCTGCGCCGCCTCGAGATACTGGTAGGACGCCTTGTCGGTGAGCTTGTAGCCCTTCGACTCGCCACGCCATTCGGCGGTGTAAAGCTTGACACCCTTCAGCTTGTGCTTCTCGGCGAGCGCATGAAGGTCTTCGATTCCCTTGGTACCGTCACGCGGGTCAAAGGCGCCGTTCAGGATGAAGCGGTCCGGATGGTTTTTCTTCATCGCCGAGTTTCGTTCGGTGGTATTGAAGCCGTTCTTGTAGAAGTCGGTGAGATAGGTCGGCTGCAGGATCGCCATGTCGTCGTAACCGGTGACGAACAGGTCGTCGAACATCGTCTTGGCGTCGTACTTCTCGAACTTCTCCTTCTCCCATTTCTCCGACGGTGGGCTCAGATTCGAGTGATAGGCGTAGAAGCAGTCGATGAACTGCTTGCCGTGGATGTTCTTCTGGTTGGCCGGGCTACCATCCCAGAAATGCGTATGCCCATCGATGACAAAAATCTCTTCACCCTTGGCCGTCCTGTACATGGCGTTACTCCCGCTCCGCTGGATATTGCGTATTGTTGTGAGGCGCGATTGATGTCGTCGAAATGAGCCCGGCCGGCTCTGGTGCCGGCCAGGCTGGTTCGCTGGCGATCATTAAACGATGTATTTCATCATCTCGTTCATGTCGCCGAACAGCATGACGGTGTTGTCATCCGTCATGACCATGCGGCCGTAATGCGTCGAGGTTGAAATCTCGAAGAGATGCGGGGTCATGACGCGGCCCAACTCCTCGGAAATCTCATCCATCTTGAATTCCATCTTGCCGTCGCCATCGATACGGATCATCGCCGGCATGTAGGTCACCTTGATGTGTTCATGACGGCTCATGACTTCGGCGATAGCGCGCGCCTCGACGCTATCGTTCATTGTCACTCCGCATTGATGCGACACCGTGTCCTCGAACGTGATGTCTTTCATCGATTTGAAGATGTTGTCATTCTCGTGCAGCATGTCGGTCTCCAGAAGGATTGAGTGTGAGGGCGTGAAGCGATGCCGATTACGACGCCAGTCCGGCCGGAACCGTCAGGCCAAGCTCGGCGGCGATACCCCTGATACGATTCTTCGCGTGTGCCATGGCATCGGCGAAAGCCGCGACCTTGACCCGAGGCTGCGACCAGATGGGCTGCAAATGATTGGCGGCATCGAGCGCGAGATCGGCATGATTGGCCAACCATTTGTTGAACAACGCAAGGTTCTGCGCCCCGAAGGTCGGATCAGTGCCGAGGATGTGGAACAGCTCGACGGTGTTGGCGAGATTGCGCTCATAGTCGGCTTCCGCAGCGGAGACGACAGCCGGAGTGATGAAGTCGTTCTGCGCAGACGCCGCCTGCATCAGGAAGCCTGAGCGGAAGAGTTCGCCGACCAGCGGCTCGAACACCGCATTGGTCGCAAAATATTGCTCGAGATAGTCGTTTGAACCCATCACTGATTCAACCGACTTGCGCACGCCTTGCCAGATCGGATCTTCCAGCCAGTGCTTCTTGCCGGCGGCAATGTCGAAGCCTGGAAGGTCGAGGCCGATTTCGCTCAGATAAAGAGTGATGTCCTGCGCGAAGCGAAGCTTGTAGGACGAGTTGGTCAAGATCGCATTGTTGACCATCTGCGTGTAGCCGTAACGCTGCGCCTGCATCGTCGAGGTGCCGAGACCGAACTCGGCATGCTTGTAGGCTCCGAGATGGTTCTGCAATATCTTCACCCAGGCGGGATCGAAGCGGGTCGGCGCGCCCGATTTCCGGCCATTCTCGATGGTGTTCTGCACCATGCCGCAGATCGTCGACTGGCGCTGGTAATGGGTACGCTCCCACTCCTGGTCGACAGCCCGGAATTTGTGCCAGTTGGAGCTTTTTGCCGCCGTCCAGTCCTTGGAGTAGGTCGGCGTTCCGTCAGGGAATGAGATGATCCAATCCTGCAGCAGATAGCGCTCCGGATCGGGTTGAACATCGACCGTCATGTCTTCGTAATGGGTCGCCTTGCGCCCCTTCGGTTCGAAGTAGTTGTATTTGCGGCTGTCGGAGCCCGGGAAAACCGCGGCCCCCGCGGCTCCGGATTTGACGATTGCCGCAGGCTTGGTCGCTGCTGCTCTGCTCGTTTGCGCGCTCATTGCTTACTCCCTTTCTGCCATTCTGTTCTGCGACGAACCTCGAACGCCGTCATCGCACCGCCGGCGTAAACTTGTCGAAATAGATGTGGTCCGGCTCGACGCCGTTCATTTGCAGCACGGGCAATACGGCGTCGATCATCGGCGTCGGCCCGCACGCGTAGGCGTCGATGGCGCCGCTCAGCTTCTCCTCGCGCAGATGGCGCAGCACGACCTCGTGGATCAGTCCGGTCTCGCCGTCCCAGCCGTCACCCGTCTCCGCATGCGACAGTGCCGGCACGAATTTGAAATCGTTCAGCCGCGCCGCGATGGCCGCGAGTTCATCGAGGTAGAACAAGTCGGCGCGGGTACGCGCTCCGTAGAAAAACCGGACCGGTCTCTGCTCGCCACTCCCGATGTGATCGGCCAGGATCGACCACAACGGCGACATGCCCGAGCCGCCGCCGATCAGCAGCATCGGCCCCGGACGTTCTTCGCGCCGGAAGCAGGTGCCATACGGCCCCTTGGCGATCACGGCGTCGCCGACGGCCAACTTCCCATCAAGCTGGGACGAAAACGCCCCGTTCGGATATTTCTTGATGATGAAGCGGAGATTGATGCCTTCTCCGGGCGGGTTCGCCATCGAAAAGGCGCGGGTGATGGTGCCATCCTGAAGCGTCAGATCGACGTACTGGCCGGCCCAGAACTTCATCGGCCTCTCGATCTCGATCTCCAGCAATCTGATGTCTGACGTCAGCGCGCTAATCCCTGCCACGCGGCCGGAAAATGCCTTCACCGCGATCGAACGGCTGAGCAGGTCTTCGTCATAGTTGAGCAATTCAACACTGATGTCGCTGTAGACATGCGTCCGGCACAGCAGGATGTGGCCGGTCTCGCTCTCGTAGTCCGGCAGGGCGAAGGTCGAGTATTTCAGAAGCTCGATGTCCCCCTCGACCAGCTTTGATTTGCAGCTGCCGCACTGACCTTCCTTGCAGCCATGCATCAGCGAGATGCCCTGACGAAACGCGGCATCCAGGACGGTCTCGCCCTCTTCCACTTCCATCTCGATACCCACTGGTTCGAAACGAACCATGTGAACCCGCACGTCCGTCATGATCCCGGCCCTGTCGTCGTGGCAGTTGTACAGAACGATCGGCAAACCGTTGCCGGTCCCGGCAAGAGGGGGCCCCCAAAGGGGGCCCCCCCCCCCAAAAAAAGGGTTGTTGGGGGGGGTTTTGTTGTTTCCCCATAGGGTTTATGGCCGCGGCCCCCCGCCCCCCCTCGGGGGAAGCGCGGGGGAGCCCC